>JAYWFM010000454.1:0-7425 GCA_043778825.1 Planctomycetota bacterium
CGGCGCTAGCCGCCGGTTCCCCAGACCGTTGTTCCGTGGGGACGTGGTTTCTGGACAAACTGCGGTGAGAAGAACCGGCGGCTAGCGCCGTGCCGCTCACAGGCGGATTCGAACGGGCCAAAGGGGCCCGTCCTACGGCAGAGTGATCGGGCTGGTGGAGTAGAACTCGTCTTCGGACGAATTCGTGTCGGGGATGCGGCCGCCGATGCGGAGGATGGCGATCGGGCGGCCGCGCTGGTCGGCGGCCTGCAGCAGGTTGACTTCGGTGTCGAGCGATTCGTTGTGCATCTTGCCGTCGACCTGGCGGGTCGGCTGGGCGAGTTGCGGCTGTTCGAGGTAGATCACCTTGGTGACCATCTGGTCGTTCATGACGGCCTCGATTTCCTCGTCGGTGATCTCGACGGGGACGGGGTATTTGTCCTTGAGTTCCGTGGGCGGGTGCAGGCGACCGAGCAGCTCAATCGTGGGGTAGATCTCCAGGCCCGGATATTCGGGGATGTTGGCGATCTTGACGCGGTAGGCGTAGCCCACCTGCATCCCGGCTTGCGCGGGGGCCTCTTGGGCCGGGGCCTGCGACCCGCCCTGGTAGAACGAGACCTCCCCGGTCGTCGGCAGCTTGATCTGCACCGGCTGGACGTAGTGCTGGATGCCGGGCTGGATGACCGCCTGCCAGCGTCCGGCCTCGCCGACGGGCTTACGGTGATCGAGCGGGTAATACTTCCCGGACCGCTCCTGAGCCTGGACCGAGGTCAGGCTGGTGAGAGCGAGGAGAGCGAGTGCGGTGAGTGCCGGTGATCGCATGGGAGACTCGAAGAGTAGTTTTCAGTGGTCAGTTCTCAGTAGTCAGTGCATGGTCCCCAGTGTCTTCACTGAAAACTGAGAACTGACAACTCAAAACTGACAACTCAAAAAGAAAACGCGGTGGGTCGCACGACACGACCCACCGCGTGGAAATCAGCAGCTTCGGGGCTGGTCAACCGGCGGGGTGGGTGTGCGACCCGCCGATTGTCCCAAGCCTCAACAGAACGAAGATGATCCTGGGTGACACGGGCGTCCCGCCCGTGAATCCCTCGGAAAACGCATGGGCGGGACGCCCATGCCACATTCTTCAGTTCGCCCAGGCGGGGACCGAGGTTTCCCCCGGACGATAGACCGGATGGGTTTCGGTGTACTCGACATGCTTGACCGGATGCGGCATCCGAATGCCCGGCTCGTGCCGCACATCGTACAGCAGGTGATCCACCGGCTCGCCCACATCGACATCGGTCAGGTTGCGAATCGTGTGGGACTTCAGACCCGCCGGACGACCGAGTGGCAGGTGCGGCGGTCCTGGCAAACCGATCGGTGTGCCGACCATCGGCTGCCCGTACATCGGCGCGTTCATCCCGGCGATCATGTCGTAGGGCGGCTGGCCGGGACCGGCGGGGCCTCCCATCATCATGTCCGAAGGGATGTTGCCGTTGGTCGACTGGAAGTCGCTGATCGGCTGGGGCGGGACGAACTGCCCCTCTTCACCGCTGACCAGGTTGATGGCTCCGTTGTCCCCGTACTGACTGACGGCATTCATCTGGCCGGGCATTTCGTAGTCCATGTTGCCCATGCGGATGACCGCCATGATCGTGCCGCGACGGTCGGCTTCGGCGACGGGATCGAGGCCCGGTCCCAGGCGGGTCGAGACGAGTTCCTCGACACCGGCAATCGCCAGCTCCTGATACTTGGCGTCTGGCAGGTAGATCACCTTGGTGACGTAGTTGTTGGTTTCGATCTGGTCGAAGTCCTCGTCATTGATGCGCAGCGGCAGAGCATTGTGCGACAGATACGCACTCGTCTGGGTCTGCATCGGATAGATGTGCAAGGTCGGGTAGACCGTCAGACCTTCGCGGCCCGGCACGTCACTGAGCTTCAGGCGGTAGGTCGCGCCCTGGGCAAAGTTGTACCGACCGGGTGCCAGGATCTGATGCTCGGCAAAACTCTGGCCGATCTGCCAGCCGACGTGCATCCCCTCGGGACCGAGGAACCGCACCTGCGTGGTCCGCTGAGGACCGCCGCCGTAGCCGTAACCGCCGCCGCCGGGAAAACCTCCCGGAGGACAGTCATAGCCCGCCTGCTGAATCCCCGGTGGCGGGAAGTTCATGGCCATGACCCCCGGTCCGGGGCCGCCGACCATGGGGCCGGGTTGGGCCAGCATCTGAGCTGGAGGAGCATGGTATTCGTCTTTGTGAACCAGTTGCTGGCCGTCTGCGCATCCGACGCACACGATCACCAATGTCCCCAATGCGAGGAAGTAGAATCTCATCGCACACCCTTTTTGGAAGCTGGACTCGTCGAATCGTTCCGGTTGCGGTCGACCCGTGTCAGTTGTTGCCGCTACAATCCCGACCACTTGCGGTTCCGTCCCAGACGCACTCCCACGCAGGAGCTGATCTGTGGTCGAGGTTGAACGTCCTCGACGGGCAGGGGCTGTCTCTCATCACCGAGAGAACGCCACTGCCCACACGCAGTCAGTCTTCTATTCGGACCGGTGCGGTGGGTTTCTTTGGCAAATCCGTCATTTTCGCGCCAACATGAAAACTCCAACCATTCTGACGTTGACCTGTTCCGTTCTCCTGCTGGGGATCGGATGGACGGGCTTGCGTTCGATTCAGGCCCAGCAGGATTCCCCCGCAGCTGCCGAAAAGCCCGCCCCGGAAAAGGGTTCCGGCGAGGTGGCCAAAGCGGCGGCCCCGTCCGAGCCATCACCCGAAGACATCGCCCAGGCCGATGCGCTGCTCAAGGAGGCCCGCCACAGCCTCCTCAACCGGCAATCTTTGCAGGCCGACATGCAGCAGCAGATCATCCTTGGAGACCGTCGTCTCCAAGCCGAGGGCACCTACATCTCGGGGCCGTTCCCCAAGCTCCGGCTGGAGTACAAGATTCGGGTGGGCTCCATGCAGGGGTCGCTGACTGAAATCTGTGACGGCACGATTCTGCATACGCAGAAGGCGATCGGAAAAGCGGGAGCCAAGGATCCCGAGTTACTGTTCACACGGCGGGATGTTCAAAAGATCCTGGCAGCCTCGGAGAACTCGGCGAATCTGCCGGTGGCCAGCCTGGGGGCGGAGATGGGGATCGGGGGTCTGCCTGCGATTCTGGCGTCGATCGACCGCTGCATGATCGGAAAGCGGGTCACCGACGAAGAATTCGAGGGGCAGATGTGCCGCGTGTATCACGGAGCCTGGGATCCCGTCGTGCGTCAGAGATACCAAGCCGGGATCGGTGCGGAATCCGATCGGGTGATGGCCAGCCTGGTTCCGTTCTTCCCGGACACCGTGCGGGTGTTCTTCGCAGCTGACACTCTGTTACCGGTGAAGATCGCGTACTTCAAAAATGATCAGGACGAAGCGGGAAAGATTACGGGCGAGCGAGCCCTGATGCTGCTGGAGTTTCGGAACCTGAAACTCGATCAACCGGTTCCGTCGACGACATTTCAGTTCGTTCTGCCCTCGGGACGCGAAGAGGTCGACACGACCAAGGATTTTCTGCAACTGGTCCACGCCGCCAACGCCGCGATGCCGGTCGCCCCGACCATTGCACCCCCGAAGCGTGGGCTTTAGCCCATGTGTCTTCGAAGATGACGTTCCCGCGTGGGCTAAAGCCCACGCTACGGGAGTTTTAGCGATCCCCGTAAAAGCGGGTGAAAAACCAGGCGGCAATCACGATCGAAATCGCCAGCACCCCGAAGTCGGTCGGTGTGGCGTGGGACCAATGTCCTGAGACGGTCCGCATCACGGAATCCAGGATGCCGTCCATTTTCTCGCTCCCCCAGTTGAGTTGCACCCGACAAACCTACACCCGGTTTGAGGGGATGAGGCGTTTTCGCGTCCGGCGAGGCACCGAATTGGTCGACTCCCGGGGGAAAACACCGGTCCTGCGGGCGCGGATCAGAAAAATTCCGTCATCGCATCAATAACGACCACTCTCCAGACACGAATACTCCGACTTTGCGGCCTCGGACCACCGACCAGTCTGGCTGTCTGCCACGGACTCATCCCGTGTGTGCATCACAAACGTCGGTGGAAATCCGAGACCGCCCCCTGATGCCCGCCTCGACACCCCTCCCGGACAGCCGGAGTTCCACCACGAAAGGCACAAAATACACGAAATTGAAGAGCTGACAACGGCCTGGCAGCGACTCGCTTCAGCGGGCGTGGACTTCTGCTTGGAGACACGCTCACGCCGAGAATCCCTGTTTTTTTTCGACACTTCGCGATGAAGCCGACAAAGTCGCCGGACTCTCCGAGTCCGGCGGTTCAGTGCCCGCCAGGCGGGGCACACACTCCCACAGAATCCGAGAGTCCCAATCACTGAGTTTTTCAAACGCCCACGCGGCGGGGGCATCGCCCACACCGGATTCGGAGAATCCGGCGACTTTGAGCCACCCGACCTCGAAAACCCTGTCGGCTTCCGCGCGGAGTGTCCTTTTTTTCGTGTATTTCGTGCCTTTCGTGGTTCCGATTCCTCTGTGGTTGAGGGGCGACGCCGCCACCGACGATCGGGACACAGACACCCTCATCCCTCCCGATTCGCTCCCGGAACCCATTTCACGTCGGCTCGGCCCTCGTCGTTGGCGATGCGGGCCATTACAAACAGCAGATCCGACAGCCGGTTCAGGTAGATCACACACTGGGCGTGTGCTCCGCCGACCGTCTGCGTGAACTCGATCACGCCAATCTCCACACGACGACACACCGTCCGGGCCTGATGCAAATGTCCCGCAGCCAGGCTCCCGCCGGGGAGAATAAAGCTGTCGAGTGGCTTCAAACGGTCGGTGAAGCCGTCGATCAGATGTTCCAGGCGGGTCACCTGGGCCTCCGTGACCCGCAGTTCCGGGTACTCCGGAGGCGTGTCGCTGAGCGGGACACACAGGTCCGCTCCCAGATCAAACAGGTCGTTCTGAATCCGCCGCAGCGGAGCGGCCAACTCCTCCGGCATCCCCGCTGCGATGCCCAGCCCGATGACCGAGTTGAGTTCGTCGACCCCGCCATACGCGGCAATCCGCAGGTCGGTCTTGGGCACCCGGCTGCCATCCCCGAGGGAGGTGTGGCCGGTGTCACCGGTTTTGGTGTAGATGCGGCTGAGGTAGACCATGGGGGGAGGGTTGATGGTTTAGGGTTGATCGACAGAGGGAAAACTCGAAATCCGAAACTCGAAGGAGCCCGCGTAAGCCGTCGGGCTGGCCCGACGTGTCACTCTGGCTGATGGCTGAAGGCTGAAGGCTGAAGGCTGAAGGCTGAAGGCTCCCTGCTACTGATCTTGACCCGCAAGGACGCTCCCCGTGTAATGCCGCGTCCATCATCTCTCTCAGCAGGAGAGCGTCAAGTGAGTTGAGTGTCCGACTCCCGACTCCCGACTCCCGACTCCCGACTCCCGACTCCCGACTCATGTGGACCACCTTCGACCGCTACCTGTTCTGGCGCTATGCCTACGTCTTCGCGGTGTTCTTCATCGCGACGATGGGGCTGTTTGCGGTCGTGGATGGGTTCATGAATCTGGACGCCTTCCAGAAGAAGGACGAGGGGACGCTGTCGCTGCTCCTGAGTATGGCCACGCATTACCTGTACCAGAGCAGCTTGATCTTCGACCTGATCGGGCCGTCGCTGTCGGTGATGTCAGTGCTGGTGGTGCTGGCCATGCTGCTCAAGCACAACGAGTTTTACCCGGTGCTGTCCACCGGGGTTCCGACCTACCGCATCTCGTTCCCGCTCGTCCTCGGGGTCTTCACGGTGGCGGCGTTGCTCTCCGCGAACCAGGAGTTCGTGATCCCGAATGTCGCTGAACATCTCCAGGGCACGCACGGGACGACCGCCTCCGATACCCAACTCTTCGCCCCCCAATATGACACGAAGACCTGGATCTTCGTCTCGGGTCAGCAGCTGATGCCCGCCAAGCGTCAGATTCTCAACCCCGCGTTCGTGCTTCCCGTCCCGAACATTGTCGCGGAGTATGAACCGGAGTTGCGGGGGGAGACCGCCAGCTACATCCCGGCGCGGGGGCGCATCCCGGCGGGTTGGCTGCTGAAGAATGCTTCGCCCCCGTTGGACACCAAGCGACTCACCCCCGCGGGTCGCAAGCTGGTGATCCCGCAAAAGAACGGCAAGGATGTATTCTTGGCGGTGGGCCTGTCGTTCGACGAGTTGCTGAACCGCAACACCGGTTTTCGATATCTTTCCACGCGAGATCTGATTCACCGCATCCAGCATCCCTCCGCCCACGCCAGCTCGACCCGGGCACAGGTCATGCACCTTCACAATCGCTTCACCCGCCCGCTGGTGTCGCTGATCAGCGTGTTTCTGGTGATCCCGCTGATTTTGCGGAAAGAGAAAGATAACCTTGTGACCAACATCGCGACCTGTACACTGGTATTGACGCTGGTTCTGGGCATCGGACAGGGAATGGACTTCCTCGGCCAATCCTCACTGGTCAAACCGGAGATCGCCGCCTGGACTCCGATCCTCTTCGGCGGCACGCTCGCCAGTTGGCTCACAGGGTCCGTGCGGACGTGAGGAACGTTGAGGGATGAGCGTTGAGCGACAGAGAAGATTCCTCCCCACTCCCCACTCCCCACTCCCCACTCCCCACTCCCCACTCCCCAACCCTCAACCCTCAACCCCCAACCCTCAACCCTCAACGATCCCCCTCCCATGCTCCCTCGATTCTGGCTGTCATTGATATTCCTGGCCCTTGCTGGCTGCGCGGACTCCCCGCCCCCGCCCCCGCCCCAGGAAAATCCGGTCATCCCGGTTCCCGCCGGAGTGGTGCTGCCCGCTGGGATGCCCAACGACAACTGGTTCTACGAGACGGTCGTGCAGAGCAAAGTCCCGGTCCTCGTCGACTTCACGGCGACCTGGTGCCCACCCTGCCAGGCCATGAAACCTGCCATCCATCAGATCGAGAAAGACTACGGCAGCCGATTGAAAGTGGTCGAGGTCGATATCGACGAGCGCCCCAACCTCTCCGACCATTTTCGAGTCGACGGCATCCCCCACCTCATGGTCATCCAGAATGGTGTGATCCAAGCGGACGCCAGCGGCCAACACTCCTATGCCAGAATCGTGACACTCCTGAAACCCACCGTCAGCCCCCACTGACGTGTGTGCGTCCCCGTGGTCAGTGTTGAAGGCGGATCGGAAGGGCGAGGCCAGTGCTGTGAACACGATTGATGCGCAGGCACAGCCTGACTGTCGGCGATTTCTCCGAAATCGACCTCGTAGGCGATGTCGCTCCGCGACTCGCATTTCGCCTGAGGGAAGACCGACTCACGCGGGGTGTCCCGAGGTCCGGACGGTGACTGGCGGGAGGAATCTCAGTCGCGGAGCGACATGAGCTACGGGCCCGTCCCCAGCGGAACGCCATGGAAAGGACAGCCCGGAGGTGGTGTGGTTGACA
>JAYWFM010000455.1:0-17966 GCA_043778825.1 Planctomycetota bacterium
GGAACAAAATCATGAAGTGGCTCCTCGCATTCGCTGCGCCGCATGGTCGGACGCATTGTTTTCCAGTCGATTCGCAACGTCTGCAAAGTGCGTCTCGCACTCTCCAGCGTTCGGGATGGCGAATCGACATTGCCTCAAACCTCCAGTTTCCGCTAGAACCCGTATCCTTCTAAGGCGATGTCTGCGAAGTCTGAGAATACACACCACAGCGGAATGGAGTCCGCCCTGATGGCCCACACGGTTGCCGAACTGGCTGCTCTGATTCACGGCGATGTCACCGGAGACGGGAGCGTCGTCATTCGGGATGTGGCTGCGCTCGATTGCGTGACGGCCCAGACCGTGACTTACATTGAGCATTCGAGGCGGCTGAAGCGACTCAGCGGGCTGACTCCGGGGGCGATCATCGTTCCCCGAGATACGGTGGAGGCAGCCCAGAAGGCTCACTCCTGCCCACTGATCGCCGTGGACGACCCGCAGGGGGCCTTCATCACTTTGATGGTCCATTTCCGGCCTCTCCCCGCCCGTGAATCGACCGGCATCTCGCCACAGGCCCTCATTCACCCGAGTGCCGCGATTGGCTCGAACACCAATATTCACAGCGCCGCTGTCATCGAAGCGGGAGTCACCATCGGATCGGGCTGCGACATTCATGCGGGAGTGGTCATCCGGCGCGGTTGTCGACTCGGGGATGAGGTCACGCTGCACCCCCACACGGTCCTCTATCCCGGCATGCAGCTGGGCTCACGCGTCATCATCCATGCCAACGCAGTGATCGGAGCCGACGGGTTCGGCTACCGTCTGCAACAGGGCCAGCTCATCCGCATTCCACACACGGGCACTGTCGTCATTGAGGACGATGTGGAGATCGGAGCCGGGGCCACGATCGACCGGGCGATGGTCGGCGAGACACTGATCGGGCGCGGCACCAAGATCGACAACATGGTGATGATCGCCCACAACTGCCGCATCGGAAAGCACAACGCCCTGGCCTCGCAGGTCGGTTTCGCCGGGTCGGTCATCACCGGGGATTACGTCCGCTGTGGCGGCCAAGTCGGAGTCGCCGACCACCTGCACATCGGTGAGAAAGCCTCGCTCGGCGGCAAGGCGGGCGTGATGGGCGACATCGAAGCGGGCACCACTCAATACGGGCTCCCCGCCCGCCCGGACAAGGAACAACTCCGCATCCAGCTGGCCCTGCAACGGCTCCCCGACCTCGTGAAAAAGGTCCAGGAGCTGGAGCAGAAGCTGGCGGATCTGACACCGAAGACCGATGCCGCGTAGCCCAGACAAAGCCCACCGGTTGCAACCGGTGGGCTTTCGCCGCTCAACACTCAACCCTCAACCCTCATGTCCTCCCCCACGACCATTCCGATCCCCCCTCAATCGCGCGAGCGTATCGGCCTGCTCGCGGGCTGGGGGCGGTTCCCGATTGTGTTTGCGGAAGAGGCCCGCAAGCAGGGGTACTCGGTCTATTGCAGTGCCGTCGCGGGCATGGCCAGCGACGACATGGGCCAGTATTGCGACAAGGTGCAGTTCACCCCGCTGGCCCGTCTCGGCTCCGCCATCCGATTCTTCCGCAAGCACCGCGTCGATCGCGTCGTCATGGCGGGCAAGGTCAACAAGCAAGTCCTGTTCGACCCCTGGAGGCTCTTCCGCCTGATGCCCGACATGCGGGGCCTGCACATGTGGTTTCGCTACGCCACCACCAAAGCCGACGACACCCTCCTGCTGGCTGTCATTCGCGAGTACGAACGCGATGGCATTCACTTCGAGTCCGCGCTCACCTTCTGTCCGGAGCTTCTCGTGAAACACGGATTCCTCACCAAGCGTCAACCCTCGGCCTCGCAGTGGAAAGACATCCGCTTCGGTTGGGATCTCGCCAAAGAAATGGGCCGCCTCGACATCGGCCAAACCGTCATCGTGCAAGACACAGCTGTCATCGCCGTCGAGGCGATTGAGGGCACCGACCAGTGCATCCGCCGCGCGGGTGCCCTCTGCAAGCGAGGCAATCTCGTGGTCATTAAGGTTGCGAAGCCCCGCCAGGACATGCGGTTCGACGTTCCCACCGTGGGCGTTCAAACCCTGCAAACGATGCAGGAAGCCGGTGCCCGCGTGCTGGCCATCGAAAGCGGCATGACCATCCTGCTCGACGAGCCCGAGGTGCTGGCCATGGCCGAACGCCTGGGCATCGCGATCGTGTCGCTCAAGTCTGAAGAGGTCCAGCTGCGGGTGGCGTCGTAATCCCCGTTGAGCTGCGACGCGAAGTCCTCGAAGCGGAGCTTCCGTGAGATCCCTTTCCCGGCGTTCGCTTTGGACCGCCATCTGTTCACAATGCTCAAGCCGTTGGACTCTTACTTCGCGGCAATTTTCCACAGATGCTTGTCGCTCCGCACGTCGAGCGCTCCGTCGCTGATGGCGGGGGTGCAGAGGATGGTCTCACCGAAGGGGTGGGAGTGGGTCACTTCGCCGGCATCGTCTCCATCGATCATTTCGTGGACAGCCTTCGACGGCTTCGAGTCTTGGTCCGGCCCTCTTGCAGCAGAACCTCGGCTGGAATTCCAAACCCCGCGGAGAGCTTACGAATCATTGTCAGGCTGAGAGATCTATGTCCGCCGAGAACCTCGGAGACTTTACTCTTGCTGCCGACGAATGGAATCAGATCTTTGGGTTTCAGGTTCTGCTGCTCCATCCGGAACCGGATCGCTGTGATCGGATCCGGCCAGTCGATGGGAAACGCCAGATCTTCGTAGGACTCGACGAGCAGCAGCAAGAGTTCCAACTCATCCCCCTTGGCGGTCCCCGGTCGGGCATCGAAAATCTGCTCGACACGGGCCAATGTGGCTGCGTATTCTGCTTCGGACTTGATGACTCGCGGTTTCATGAATGGTTCCCCCGTCAGATCGTTTGTGCATTGATGTCGTCGTACTCAGCGTGTGTGCCGATCAAGCGGATGTAGACCGTGAAGAACTCGTAGTTGATCCACACGACCAAGCGGTATTCGTTGCCACAGATGTTGAAGACCACTCGCCCCTCTTTGAGAATGCTCGCGTTGCCGTACTTGGCCTTCACATCGGCGGGCGTGGCCCACTCGGCGTGCCTGGCTTCGGCGTACCACGCCTCCAACTGATCTCGCGTACTCGGCTATTGCTCGCCGTAGTCCCTCAGAGCCTTCCTTGCGATGATTCTCATGATTCAATCGGCAGCTTTCGCTTTCCATCAAGACCAAAGTTCCCATAATGGGAACTTTGGGTGTTGCTGATTGTTCGGGGAGTCGACAATGCGGGAACACGCCCAAGCCCGCCAGATGCAACCGGTCGGTGATTGTTCCCAGGCTACTTCGCAGCAATCTTCCACAGGTGTTGATCGCTCCGCACGTAGAGTGCTCCGTCGCTGATGGCGGGGGTGCAGAGGATGGTCTCGCCGAAGGGGTGCGTGTGGGTCACTTCGCCGGCATCGTCCTGGAGGGCGATGACTTGGCCCGTGCCGTCTTCACTGAAGCAGTACAGGTGGTCACCCGCGGCCACCGCGCTGCCGCTGAAGTCCCCCTTCAGGCGGGTCTGCCAGACCTTGGTGCCGTCTTTGGGATCGACGCGGTTCAGGACGCCGCCTTTGGCAATCACATAGAGAGCGTTCTGGAACACCAACGGGCTGCCGGTGCCGGGGTTGACCCCCTCCGCGCGCCAGACCATCTCGGGGACATCGCTGCCGGTCGGACTCTGCCGCAGGGCGGTGATGCCGTGCGAGGGGACGTAGGCGACCTGTTGTGAAACGACGAGCGAAGGAGTCGTGGATGCTCCGTCTTTGTAGTCCCAGACGATCTTCCCACTCTTGGGCTCGATGGCCACCACCCCGGCAGAGGACTGGACCAGAACGTGATCCTTGGTCCCGTCCTTCCCGCGCATGATCCCGGGGGAGGTCCAGTTGGCCCGGCGCGGGCGGTCCATCTTCCACCGCGAGGTGCCGTTCTCGACATCCAAACCGGTCGTGAACGATTCGGCATCGCACTCGACCATCACGCACAGCGTGTCATCGACCACCACCGGCGAGGAGGCCATGCCGAGGCTGTTGCTGGCGTTGGGGGAGTCGAGGGCCAGAGCGCGACACCACTGGAGGTTCCCCTCCAGATCGAGGCACACCGCATCGTTGCTCGAATAGACCGCGAAGACCCGCTTCCCGTCCGAGCAGGGGGTCGGGGCGGCCACGCAGGTCTTGGGGTGGCTCGAGGTCCGCCCGGTGGCCCAGAACTGGCGGTGCCAGAGTTCGCTGCCGTCCTGGGCACTGAAGCAGATCACGTGCAGCCGGTCCTGCCGGGGTCCGCTGCACGCCGTCAAGAACACCTTGTCCCCGACGACGATGGGGCTGGAGAGGCCGCGCCCGGGGAGGTCGACCTTCCAGGCGATGTTTTCGGTATCGCTGAATGTGATGGGGGCTGCGGGGCCCTCGGCGACGCCGTTGGCATCGTTGCCCCGGAATTGCCGCCAGTCGGCAAGCAGCGGGGAGGTCAGGCAGAGCAGAGCGGCGAGGGTGGTGGGGAGGCGCATGGGGATGGTTGATGGTTTATGGTTTATGGTTGATGGTTGATGGTTGATCGACAGAGGATAGCATTGTCGTCTTTCGCTCCGCGAAAGAACGTCCTTTCGCGGAGCGAAAGGCGACAAACTGGTCACTTGGTCGCCACCGGCTTAGACGGATGAATTGCTCTTCCCGAGAAGTCGGTCACGCGGAACTGGAAGCTCCAGTCCTGCGCCCAGTCATCCGTCTGCTCGTTCTGCAACAGCTTCAACAGCAGCGTGTTCTTCCCGGCCTTCAGTTTGCCCCGCACCAGATACTGATCCAGAAACATCCCCCGGTGGTACTCCTCGCGGGCGAACAATTGTTCGCCGTTGAGCCACAGCTTCCAGGCGTTCGAGGTTCCGAGCCGGAACTCGACCGCTTGAGCAGTCGCCGAATCGAACTCGGTGGTGGTGTAGACCGTGGCCCCCATGTGCTTCTCGAAGAGCTTGTTCACGTCGAACAGACCCATCTCGTCTTCGGAGGCCAGGGCCTTCCACTTCGTCTGGAGCGGCTTACCGTCCGGGCCGGGGAGGCCGTCATATGTCTTGTCGAAGGCCAGTTCGGTCTCCGGTGGATTGGCGACATCGAACCCCTTCTTGTCCTTGTTGTCGAACGGGCCGATCAGCTTCCACTGGGTCAGGAATCCGTAGTGCTCGACGAGGTTCACCTTCTGGTCGTACCCCTTGAGCACCTCGGCCAGCTTCTTCACCTGGTCCTCGTCAACGGCTCCGCCGAGGGCGGCTGTGTATTTTTGGCGGGCGTCGTCTTTCTGACCGTCGGCGGCGAGCTTCTCGGCGGCTTTCATGGTGTAGGCCACGGCATCGCGCCGCAGCTCTCCGCTGGGATCATCGAGCAGAGTTGGGATCAGCCGGTCTTCGAGACCGGGATCGACCGACTTGAGCGTGTCATAGGCCAGCCGCCGGGCTTGAGGCAGATGCTGGCGGTCGTTGAGGAACGCCGTCAGCGCCTCAGTCGGCAACGTCACCCCCTTCCGGGAAGCGATCGACTCATACGCCCCGCGCAGCCAGTTGAGTGCCAGCGGGTTGGCATCGTCCATCGCCAAGAGCAGCACGGGGAGGTCAGCGGCGTCGGCCTTCTCGATCAGACGGACAGCAGCGATCGCCTCCGCGTGCCCTTTCCCATCCTTGTTGACCGCTTTGACGGCCTGGATCGGCCCGGAGAGGTCAGCCGCCCAACACGTCGAGGTGACGAGAGCGAAGCCGAGGAGCGGCAGCAGAATAGATCGAAGGTTCATGGAGAAGGATCTCAGGGGCTGAGCAGTCACTCGCAAACGCCCAGGGGTTGCAACCCCTGGGCTGGGCTGATCGCTCCCTCATACTGACAACTCTGCACTCACTCTTCAATCGGCCAGCGCGGGTGCCGTCCGCACGGTGGCTCGCTTGAACAGCGTGACCATATTCCCCATGGCGTTATATTCGACGAGGTCCATAAAGGTCCGCATGAGCAGCATCCCCCGGCCACTGGGTCGTTCGACGTTGACGGGGTCGCGCGGGTCGGGCAGGCTCTTGAGATCGAAGCCGGGCCCCTCATCGCGGATGACGTACTTCACGCCGTGCATCGAAAGCTCGACATCGACATGGATGCGCCTCGACTGGTAGGGATCCTGCAACCGGCGTTCGCGGGCCAGGTCGTAATACGTCGTATGATCGATCTCGCGCAGGCGGGAGCTGACCTCTAAATTGCCGTGGTAGGAGGCATTGAGCAGGGCCTCTTCCAGGGCCACGCCAATCTTGAGTCGCTCGCTCTCGGTGAAGATCCCCATATCGACGATCAGCCCCTGAAAGTACGACACCATCGAGGACAACATCGCCGGTTCGTTCTCCATCACGAAATGAGTCTGCATGGTCTGCATGCGGCTGATGAGCGTGCGGCGGACGCGCTTCTCACCCGCCAGTGTCAGCACCCGCTCGACCGTGTCGACGAGGTCAGTCCCCAGAAGCCTCTTGGGCACGTAGCTGGCCGCCCCGCGTTCGAGGGCCTCGACCGCGATGTCCTCGCTGCCTTGCCCGGTCATGAGGATGACGGGGATGAGGGGATGCTCCGACTTCACATGCCGCACGAACTCCAACCCGTTCATCTCGGGCATCTGCAAGTCCGTGACGACCACGTCGACGGCGTGTTCGCGCAACCAGCCAGCCGCTTCTTTCCCACCGCTGGCATAGTGCGCGACCCAGCCGTCCTGCTTGGACAGCAGTCCCCCCGCCAGTTTTCGATCCACGGCGGAATCATCGACGACCAGAATGGAAACCATACCACGGCTCCTCACAGCGAGTCAGTTTTGACCACCACGATCTCGTCATTGCACCGAAGCGACAGGGGCGCGATCCTTCTTGATGATGCGAAGCGTAGACAGTGAGACAGCCCGTGCCAAGTGGGAGGCTGTCTGGAATCCCCCTTCCATGAGGAGACTGTCACCGTGGAGTGATTCCAATCCTCCCACGCTGCGCAGACCATCGAGAGATACGAGACGGATGTTCGGAAATGAAGTTCGGAAATCCACGCGAAAGAATCATAAAGTGCTTGCCTTGACGAAAGTGGGCGTTCACAATATTCGCGGGATAGTGTCCGATTTGTTTCTCGAAGGGAGTCTGATGATGTCCAATTCCACGTTGAATCGCCAAGATGAGACAGTCCGCAAGCACGTCGCTGTCGTGACCAAGGAAGTCGCGGCTGCCCCCAGCGCTGAGAAGTCACCTGCGGTGAAGATTGACGCAGCCAGCCAGACCCCGCAACAGTTCATGGATTCGTGCGAAGAAGCGATCCGGGAGCTGGCCTACCAGAAGTGGGAGGAGGCGGGTTGCCCCACGGGGGAAGGCTTCGAATTCTGGGTGGTCGCGGAACGAGAAGTCGTCGCCGCGAGGTCGGACGCGATGTCCATGAGACCGTAGCGACCGCACGCCTCGAGAGCGGATGTACTGGCCGATGAATCTCATCGCTGCCGTTGTGTTTTGTTGCGAACAGCGAGCGCTGTGAGACAGTGCTCGCTGTGGACACAGAGACGTTCAGCACAAATGCGAATGGCATGGGCAAACACGGGAGAACGGGTTCATCCGACGCTGGGAGGGGAATGACCTCCCAGTGCAGTCAGTCGCCATCGTCTTCCGTTCGGCACTGTTATACCCCAACGGGGTTCCGCCGCGTAGCCCAGGGTTGGCGACGCAGGAGCCTACCCTGGGTGTAGTCGATGCCAGAACCCCATCAACCCCAACGAGGTTGCGTCGGCTGTTGCCTCTGGAGCCAAGGGTGTTGTCTCGCGAACAGACGCAACCCCGTTGGGGTTGAGACGCCGGTGAGGCCCTGACCCAGGGTAGCCTGCTTCGCAGTCAACCCTGGGCTACACGACGAAACCCCGTTGGGGTTGAGGGCCAGGGCTTCCGAGGTGGGTGTTTCCCACAGAAATCCCGGTTTTTGTCCCGTCAGGTGGGAGAGCGCTCCCGGCGAACCGACCAGTCCCGTCAGGGACGACAGACGCCTGCGAAAACCGTGGCCACCACGCAGGCGGCGGCGGGACGACGGCGCGGGTTTCTGTCGCCCCTGCCGGGGCTGGGGCCGTGAGAGTTCCGTAGACCCACCGATGAATCGGTGGGCTATTTTCGGGTGTCCCTGACGGGACAAAGAGGAGTCGCAGCTGAGGCGAAATCCACTTCCCGGTGGAGATTCCCTGCGTTCGCCACATCGGAAGCCCTGGGGTTGAGGGCATGTGAGTCTGATCGTCTGCTGCGCGATCGGCTCTCACTCTGGACGATCCCCGAAGAATCGGATGAGCCTGGGATACGTGCATCCCCCACACCGGTAGTGTGTGGGGATGGCTTAATGCAGAAGGCCAGCGCCGTGAAGCTCACGGTGCGGGGATCGTGTTCGCGGTAGTTCGTCTTTTGAGAACCAGGAAGTATCCTTGCGTCTGGTCCGGGAGGAGTTCCCACTTCTCCGGCTCGGTTTGCAGTTCCCGCACATCCTCCGGACCATGCACCCAGCTGTAGGGGTGGCGGGTGTCGATCACGAGATATTCGGCATCGGGCGGGGCACCGGGGCGATTGCCGTTTACTGGGCGAGAGAAATTGCTGTAATCATAGGAGCGCTCGAAGTGCGTATAGCGGGGGTGAACGAAATCGGTCGAGGCGACGCGGGCTGTCGGCGGGATCAAGTCGGCGATCTTGGCGAATTGAGCGGGCCGCTCATCCGGGACGTAGCGGGCCTGCCAATACTCGGGTGTACCGGAGTCCCAGAACTTGAAGCTCAACGGGCTATTGCTGAACACACAGCAGGTCCAGACGCCGCACGTGAGCGAGAACGCGAGGACAGCTCCGCCGGATCGGGTGGGCTTGGCATGGGAGGGCGAGGCTCCCGCCGAGCCGCTCTTCGGGAGGGACGCGGGTTCCGGCTCGCGGCTCGGCAGGAGCCTCGCCCTCCCAGCATTCGCCCTCCCGATATTCCCGAGCCCGGCTGCGGCCGCCCACAGCAACAGCGGCAGGACCGGGGCGTGGAAGTGGTGAAACGGACCCGGCGGATTGAGGGCCAACTCGTTCAGGCACAACAGCACAAACAGCGGAGCCGCCGTCAGCAGTCGACTCGGCGAGAGCAACGGCAACAGCCCCAGCGGCACCAAAAGACAGAGCCCCCATGAGAGGCTGGAAGCGGTGACCAGCGCCCCCCCGACTTTTCTCGGCTGGGTCAGCATCGTCCACACGATCTCGCCCGGCGTCCTACCGAACTCGGCGAAGTAGCTGGCATAGTGGATCGTCACACCGTCCCGGAAATACGGCAGCAGCACCTTCATCACCAGCAGTAGATACGCCGCCGAGCCGATCAGCAGCCCCAGTCCCAGCCACTTCTGAAACCGGTCCTGCTTCCGCCAGCCGTCCCACGCCATCCATAGACCGAGTGGGCCGAACACCAGCGCGAAGTCCTCCTGTGCCGAAAGGCCGATGAAGACCCAGGCCAGCATCCAGCGGAACCTGCGAGCCTCAAAGGCATCGATCGCCGCCAGCACCACCGCCACACCAAACGCCGTCGGACGGAACGTCTTCACATCGATCGAGATATCCAAATAGTGCAGCGGGAACGCGAGTAGAGCCAGTACCGCCACGCCCGCCGCCAGTCGCGGCTGCCCCGTGTGCCGCTTCGCGATCGAATACAGCGGGAACACCACAGCGGCAATCCCCAGCGACTGACACAGTTCCAGCAGCAGATGCGACGGCCACAGCAGATGCAGCGGCAGCAGCGCGAGGTGGATCACCTGGATGTGTTCGCCGAGGAACAACCCCTGGTCGAGGTAGCTGCGGAAGCCCTTGCCGTGGGTCAGGTTCCACAGGTGTTCCTCGTACATCGCGGAGTCGCCATGCGGGATCCGCAGGTTGAACCACAGGCCCCAGTTCATCGCCACGTAGACGAGGGAGTAGACCGCGAACGCCCCCCACACGATGCGGCGGGCGAAGCGCTCGTCGACCTCGGCGGGAGTGTCGAGAAGTGGTGAGACCGGTCGACGAGTGAGCGGCCACCACTCCCTCGCCACGAGACCGAAGACGATGGCCCAGTAGAACTCGCTCGTGGTCTTGAGAATCGGTGGCAGCCACTCCGCCCCGAGCAGCGACCAGAGCAAAAACAGAAACAGCCATCGCCCGCCGCGAACGGCCCAACTCCGGGCGACCAGACTCCAGCTCTGTGCCGATCGCTTCGCCGCCAGCCAGGAGCCGCACGCCCAGACGACGACTCCGCAGAGGGCTGCTGCGAGCCACACGAACGCCGGACTGTCGAGAGTCGCTCTGGCGACAGTCCCATCCACCCGCAAATCCTGGTGACTCCCCAGCCAGGTCACTAGTGCTGTCCAGGTCGATGGACTCAGATACGCCGACGCGAAGATCCCATCCTCCAGCACCGTCAACACCGCCACTCCGAGCGAGAACAGCCCGCCGAGGAGGCAAAGGATGGCCACCGGCCAACCGGGGGGAGTGGTCCGGGATGCGGGGGGAGTGGTCATGGGGCCGGTGAGTGTGATGCTGAAGACGACTGTTGAAGCGGGCAGATGTCGGAGCGATGGGGGGAGACATGGGTGAGACTATTGCGTTCGTGGCGAGCCGATCAGGCGAGCCGGATGGCGTCAGCCTCCGGACCATTCCCCCCGCCGTCGGAGTCCGGGGGCTGACGCCGCCCGGCTCGCCTGATCTTGGCGAAGTGGACTACGAGAACAGCCCCTTCTGATCGGGTTCCGGTCGGCGGCGTTTGGCCTTCGTGGCGGGTGAGGCGGACTCGGCTCCGCTGTTCGTGGCCTGCTCCGCATCGAAGGTCGCCGAGACATCAAACGGGGCAGTCTCGACGACCCCCGCAGCCTGCCGCGAGACGACGATCTCGACCCGCTGGTGAGCCTCATCGAGCAGCGACTTGCAGTGCGACACGAGTGAGACGCCCCGCTCGAACTGGGCCAGTGACTGCTCCAGACTCACCTGACCGGTCTCCAGCGCGCTGACGATCTGTTGCAGCTCACCGAGAGCTTCTTCGAACGGGATGGGATTGGACATTGGCTAGTCGCACCGAAAACGCAGGAGGCCCTTGTGATCCGCAGTCTACCGGGTCGAAGCAATCCGGGGAATCGGCAGCGTAGGCGATGTCGCTCCGCGACTCGCATTCAGACCGCTCAATGCAAAAAGCCCAGCGGTTGCAACCGCTGGGCTTTGATGAACACGCGATCTTTTCTCGTCGGCCTTACAAAAGCGACTCAATCAGCATCCGCAGCTTCCGCAACTCCAACCCGCGCTGCTCGGGATCGGTGCGACCCGGGATCAGTTCGACGGACAGGGCGCGGTTGTACTTCACCTTGCGCAGGACCGCCACGAGCATGCTGAAGTCGACCTCGCCCAAACCGACCTGCACCTGGACATCGGAGACTGATGAGTCGCGCAGATGGGTGTGGAAGGTGTACGGGGCGATGAGGTCCATCACCTTGTCGACGGTGGCGGGGTTGACGTAGTAGCTGGGGTCGAAGGTCAGGCCGAGGCCGCGCACGGCTTCGCAGAGTTCGACGGCGTTGTGGAGGTCTTCGGACAGACGCCCGCGCTCGGTGCGAATGGAGACCCGCACGCCCTCTTCTCCGGCGACTCGGACGAGTTCCTTGAGCCGGTCGATCTCGGAGTTGAAGGGGGTGCCCAGCGGCGACGAGGGGACGCTGATCTGCGTCACGCGCAGGAACTTGCTGGCGCGGCAGATCCCCTGGAACACCTTCCCCGGAACGTCGTGAGCGAGGTCGAACGCGATCGCCGGAATCCGATTCTGATCCCGAAACTGCGTCGCGAACTGCTCCGGGTTGGCCGCCACCGTCGACGGCTTGAGGTGGTTGGACTCTTCGTCCAGCCAGATTTCGAGACGGTCGAACTCCAGTTCGACGATCTGATGACACGCTTCTGCGAAATCCAATTCCGAGAAGCACCGCGTGGACACCGAAACAAACACTGCAACACTCCCTTGAACCACAGCTCCGAGACCACCCTGTTGCCGCTGTCGAAATCGACTTCGGCAATTTCTGACGGTCGAGCCTGCCAGTCTGGGTAATCTATGTCGAACGAGCAGTCTCTGCAACGTGTAGGGGTGAAACTTAATAGATCATCTGTGCCTTCGGCAGGGATTGCTCGCGTTGTGACACACCACTGGCCGATAGAGAGGTCATCGGTCTAGCACTCCGGGGGCGATCTCAGAGGCGGACCATTGGAGAGCAGACAGGAACTCTGCACTCCATCCCGTGGAATCGATTGGAATTGACGACGCGGCCAGCGCGTCCGACTCAGGGGGAAACCATGCCAGCACGGACGATTTACAGTTGGGCGATTCTCGGTGTGGCTCTCACCGCCTGCGGTTGTGGTTCGACCGGTGTGGTCACACGGGCTCAAAGTGCCCATGCTCCCGCCCCCGGCCAGTTCCAGACCTCTCGGGGCCCCGTCAATCAGGCCCGCGACCACCTGTACGGCCAGCAGACTTCCTACCACACGGAGGAGCAAGCCAGTTGCCCCTCCGGCGGAAGCGAATGTCGTTACGAAGACGGCTACGAGACCCGTCATGGATATGACGGTGTGTGCCCGCACGGCGTGCGGGGGGGATGTCCCTCCTGTGGGCCGGGCTGCGGTCGGACAGCGGACTGGGTTCCGACGCACCACAAGACCTACTCCTATAGTGTGCCGAAGGATCTGTCTTATCCGGAGCAGAACGCAGTCGGTGGAGCCGTCGTTTACCCGTACTACACCCACAAGGGGCCCAGCGACTTCTTCCGTCAGAAGTAGATTTCGGCCAGTTTAGCCGCGACGCGAAGTCTTCGAAGCGGAGCCGTGCGGTGATTTCAGACTTCCGAAGTCTCCCAAGAATTCGGAAGTCTGTTCGTTTCATAGACACCCAAACGCGGCCTACACCCCGCGCCGGTTCCCAAACATTTCGACGTGGAGCCGGGGGGAAAATTGCCACCCGCGCTCCATGGCGGCGCGTTGCACCCACGCCGATTGCTCGCGCAGGGCCTCCGCTGTGGTCGCCTGCGGCATCAGATACACGTTTTCGGCGGCGACCTCGGGAAACTCGGTCAGCCACTGCTCCACATCGGCCACATCGTCCGGTCGGTCGATCACGAATTTCAGTTGATAGGGATAGTCGAGAATCAGCCGCCGAATCACCTCGGGAGCATGCCGCCGCTCATCATGACGCGCGGCCCACTCATCCCCGACGGGTGTCGAGTTCCGCAGCTTGGGACTGATCGACATCAGGTCCGCCACGACCGGCAAATCGACCGTCCCCGCCGTTTCAATGGTCACAAACGCTTCGCTCCGAGCCAGCTCCTGCGTGAGTTCCACGAGGTCCGGCACCAGCATCGGCTCGCCTCCGGTAAGTACCACATGCGGGCAGTTGTACCGGGCCACCTCCGCCAGGATCGCCTCGACCGACCACGCGGTCCCCTCGGGATTCCACGACGTATACGGCGTGTCGCAGAACCAGCAGCGCAGGTTGCAACCGCTGGTGCGGACGAAGACGCTGGCCGTCCCCGTGTACCGACCTTCCCCTTGAATCGAATGAAAAATCTCAGCGATCAGCATGGGGGCATTGTAGCAGAGTCGCAGGGTGTCGGGTGGGACTCGCCCGCAGGGCGATCGCCTTTATCAATGTAGCGTGGGCTTTAGCCCACGCGATCGACGGATCTCCTTCAGTTCGCGTGGGCTAAAGCCCACGCTACTCATCCCATATTCATATCGGCGATCACCCTGGACTGGCCCGCCCTGCGCAACATCGCTGCGTCAACAACCCACATCACCAGAACTTCCGGTACAGCTTCGGGCAGCGGGTCTGCAAGTCATCGCCGTCTTCGGACCACTGCGTCCCCTGCGGTTCTTTCGGCAGTTCGATCTTGTGATCGGGGAAGTCGTCGAGGTTGCCTCCGGTCCGCTCTTCCCAGGCTTGGGTGGCGACCCCCTGGAACCCTTCGTAGAGGGCGTCTTCGCCTTCGTCGGCGCTCAGCAGCGAGGCCAGCGAGTCGGGGTTCTTGACCGCCATCTCGTAGACCTTCTGACCCCGGCAAATCAGCCAGCCCAGGAAGTCGACGAACTCGTCATCCGAACAGCCCTTGCCCAGGATGTATGCAGCGGCCCACAGATCCCAAGTGTAGGCTTTGACCCACTGTTCCAGGAACAGGCGGTCGAAGTCGACGATCTCCGCCGGGTCGAGTTCCTCCAGCGATTCGCCGAGGAACTCCATCTGCTCGTCGAGATCCCCCTCGGCCTCTTCGAGGGAGTCTTGGATGATGTTCCAGAATGTGACGGTGTTCATGGCAATTCTCTACTTGTGCCCCAGATGCATGATTAAAACAGTTCATCCGACTATTTGGGGCGGTGGGTTGCAAAGGGCGGACATGCGGGTCATCACTGGGGTTGTGTTTCGTGGCACGACAGACCCGTGGGAGATTGCAGCATGTCCGCCACGGGATTGTATCGGGCTTTGGGGTGGGATGGCTATCGGGTGTTGGTCTCGTGGTTTTCGGAGGCGGATGGGCGGGTGCGGGTGCTCGTCGAGGCTCCGCGCGAGGCGCTGCGGTGCCGCTCTTGCGGGTGTTCGCGGGAGCATGTGCATGACCGGGCGGTGCGGATCTGGCTGTCGGCTCCGATCAGTTAGACGCCGGTCGATGTCGTGATGGATTCGCCGCGAGTGAAGTGTCTGGGCTGTGGGGCCAAGACGTGGCATCAGCCGACTTTTGCGAACGGTCAGCGGCGGATCACGAAGACCTTTGAGGTGTTCATCGAGCGGCAGCTGTCGCGATTAACGATCCAGGATGTGGTCGAGATGTATGGGTTGTCGTGGAACACGGTGTGTGAGATCGATGTCGCGCGGCTGAAGAAGTTGGCGCGGCCGAAGCTCTCGGGGTTAAAGCGATTGGCCATCGACGAGAACTATCTTGGGAAGCGGCATGGGTTCGTCACGCTGGTGCTGGACCTCGATTCGATGGCCATCGTGTCGGGGCTGAAGGGACGCGGCAAGGCAGCCCTGAAGCCGTTCTTTTCCAAGCTCAAGCAAGCTCGGGCCAAGATCGAGGCCGTGGCCACCGACATGTCCGGCGGTTACATCGCAGCTGTGGAGGAGAACCTGCCGAAGGCGTCGCTGGTGTTCGATCGCTTCCATGTCATCAAGCTGATGAATGAGAAGTTCAGCGACCTGCGGCGCGAGATGTACAACGAGTTGACCGACAAGATGCACCGCAAAGTTCTCAAGGGGACACGCTGGCTGTTGGTGATGAACCCGGAGAATCTCAAACAGAACGAGAAGGTCGATGAGAAGGCCCAACTCAAGGAGGCGCTGAAGCTGAATGAGTCCTTGTCGGTCGCGTACTACCTGAAGGAGGACTTGCGGCAGTTCTGGAATCAGCGCTCGAAGGCGGCGGCGGAAAAGTTTCTGGAAGCGTGGTGCCGCCGCGCGGACGCCTCGGGGATCCGCCAGATGCAAGTCATGGCCAAGACCCTCCGCCAGCACCGCCGGGGTCTGCTCAACTGGTACGACCCCCGATCTCGACCGGCCCGCTGGAAGGCCTCAACAACAAAACCGGAGCGATGCAACGCCGTGCCTACGGCTATCGAAACTACGAACACTTGGAGGAACGACTCCTGACCCTGCACCACACGAAGTACACCCTACAAGGTTAAAGCCTTGAATTGGCCCACCCCCCCAAATAGTCGGATGAACCAGAACTGTTTGGACTGGTACGGGTTTGGAAACCACGCTCTGTTGCATCGGGAAGAGCGAGGCGAGTGCCTCATCTGCACTTCGAGTCGGGGTTGGAGTCCAGGATTTCGCTGGCCTCCGGAGCAGCCTGAAGGCTGAACTCCAACCCGGAACTCAACCGTTGACGGAGCGATGAAGTTTCGCCCGCTACTTCCCCGCCTCCCGGATGCACCACAGGTGCTTGTACGTCCGGAGGAAGACCTCGCCCTCGGAGATCGCCAGCGAGGCCAGCGTCCGTTCCGGGATGGGGTTGCGGGACAACACTTCGAACTTCGGCTTCGCGGCGAAGACCACCGTCTCCCCGTCCAGGCTGGTCGTGTACAGCCGGTCGCCGACATGCACGAGGCTGACCCACGTGCCGCCGGTCAGGCGTTCGGTCCACAGCGTCTCACCGGTTTTCCAGGCGATGCACTGGGCGGTGCCGGGCTCGTTGACCATATAGATGTGGTCGCCCACAATCACGCCGGAGCCGATCCGCTGCGGAGCGCGGGGGTGCCTCCACAGGCGGTGCGAGGCGGTCACATCCGTGCCGGGAGCGGTCACATCCGCCGGAGACCGCAGCCCCATCCAGGCCCCGGTGAACCCGCACATCGCCACAACGACTTCGCTGTTCACCAGCGGGTTCGTGTAGACCAGCTTGTCCTCGGAATCGTCCTTGAACAGCCCCTGACACGACCAGAGCAGCTTCCCCGAGGCCGGTTCGTACGCCTTGATCGCTCCCGGCCAACTGAGCAGCAACTGGTCCCGCTCACCGACCTTGGCCACCACGGGCGTACTCCACGAACCGACCCATTCCTTGTTCCCCTTGTCACCGAGTTTCCCGCCCGGCTCATCGGCCCGCCAGGCGTCCGTGCCGTCCTTCAGATGGAAGGCCAGCAGCGCTTGCCGCTCCCCCGGTCCGAAGTTCAGGAACACCAGATCCCCCGCGATCACGGGCGACGCAGCTGTGCCCCAGATGTGGTGCGCGGGGCCGAGGTCGCGGTGCCATTGCAGGTTGCCGTCGAAGTCATAGCAGGCGATCCCCGCCGACCCGTGTGAGACCACGACCCGCTCGCCATTGGTGACCGGGGAAGCCGCGCAGAACGGGTTCGTGCTGTGCGTCGGTTCGGGCTTGTCGTAGTCGATCGTCTTCGTCCAGCGGATGGTTCCGTCGGCCTTGTGGAAGCAGATCAGCGAGCGTTTTGTCCCCTTGTCGGTGGCCTGTGTCACAAAGATGCGGTCGCCCCAGACGATGGGCGTCGAGTTCCCCGGCTCGGGCAGCGGCACCTTCCACTTGACGTTCTTGTCCGCTGCCCATGACAGCGGGACATCGGTCTCGCGACACTCCCCATTCCCCAGCGGACCGCGCCAGGCAGGCCAGTTCTCGGCCTGACAGGGAGTCGCGGAGAGCCCGCTCCCACTCAGGACGGCGACCAGTAGCAGAGTCAGTTGAGTTCGCACGGGGATCTCCGGGGCAGGGACGCTGAATGTGATGCGACTCAGTGTCGCCTGCGGGGACCGATCATTCAATTGCAGGGGGGGCGTTGGTGTATTCGCCGAAAGCTGGTCTCTGTTTTGTCTGCCCCCTCTCCCCCACAATCGACTCGACTTTCTGCTACAACTCGACTGTGGGGGAGAGGGCCGGGGTGAGGGGGAATTATGGCGGACGACTCGCAACGCAAGGGTTCAACGGACTTCGCCAGGCAACTCCGAAAGGCTGCGTCCGTTCCGGAACAGAGGCTCTGGCGTGTGCTGCGGAACCGGCGTTTGGCCGGTCTCAAGTTTCGCCGCCAGTACACCATCGATCGCTTCGTCGTCGACTTTGCCTGCGTCGAGCAGCAGCTGATTGTCGAAGTCGATGGCGAGAGTCACTCCGATCGGGGGGCATACGATCAGCAACGCGAGGCGGAACTCCGAAAGTTGGGCTGGAATGTCGTTCGAGCCCCGAATGATGAGGTACTCCGCAATCTGGAAGGCGTGCTGATTCTGATCGTAACAGATGCCGGGTTGGATTCTCGCACTTGGTTGAGTGGCGGCTACGGTCAGATGCCCGAAGGCTTGGAGTAGCCCCCTCACCCCAGCCCTCTCCCCCGCAGTCACGCGGGTGAATGAGGTCGAGTCGCCAGCGGGGGAGAGGGGGCAGGAACAGAGGTTCACACGCATACCATTGTGATCGAGTC
>JAYWFM010000456.1:0-3095 GCA_043778825.1 Planctomycetota bacterium
ATCGGGTATTCTCGCTCCAGCTTGGCGATGGACTCACTCAGCGACCCGCCAATTCCCGATTCCCGAGCTTTCAGAAGAGCGTCGGCAACCTCACCATCCGTCCAGCCATGACGAATTCGTGACAGCACGCGCCCCCGCCCATCGACGATCTCGACCGGCTCGTTGGCCTCGGTCAAGACACGATTCTGCTCTGGTGTGAGCGCGATTTGGATCATGGTCTGAGTCTCCTGTATTGCCACCCCGATAATACCGCATCCAGTGGGAAAGGCCATACGAACTTCTCATTCTGAGAACATTCACGGGGCGAACTGCCTGGACAGTCGGTCAATCAGTTCTCGCATCGTAGGATTCCCGGGTCTATAGTCTCTGGAACTCTGGGCGATGCGATTCAGATCCGCTTCGGACAAGCCGTGACTCGTCCCGGTGAGGTCGTCGAACTCGGCTGCAATTCGATGGGCTTCGGCCAGCTCTTCTTCGCTCACTTCAACGGCTACGGAAGCCAGCAGGCGACCGGTGCGGTCCACCACCTGAACCGGGACGATCGATTGGTCGAGCAGGCGTTGTTGTTCTTCGGTCAGGATGAGTTGGATCATGGTGCCATTCTATTGACAATCATTCGTCACCGTCCAGAAGAATCCGGCCTCGCCGAAACCACGAAGGGAGTTCTGCTTGAGATCGGGTTTGAGATCTGGTTCCCAATCTCCGCTGGGGAACCCCTATCCTCGAAGCTCTGCTTCGACGTCTGACCACTCCGCTTGGCCTTCGAACTGTTCGGGAACTATTCTCACGAACTGCTCTCCGTCGCGAGTCCATTCCTCCGGCGTCGAAGCAGGGCTTCGAGGATTTGCGTCACCAAGCCGGAACTTGGTGACGAGGTTCAAAAATGACCTGTTCAGGTCATGCGATGTGATTGGAATACGATTATCGTGATTCCCATGGGAACGGGTGGAGTGCTGCCAGCCATGTCTGGGAGTTCATCATGCCTGTTCGCTGGTATCGCTGAATCCAACGACGCTCCTCTTCGATTCAGCTGGCGGTCAGAAATGATCTGACCGCCCACTGTGGGGATCTGGCGGCAACACCGTCACTCCCTGCCCAACTTGGAACGGACTCATGGTCGCAGCAGTGAAAACAACTCGCACGTCTCCTCGTATCGCCCGCCTCAATCGACTGGTCCGGCTGCTGTTGGTGATTCAAGAACTCCGATTCTTTAGTTCGTGGCAGTTGCAGGGCCCTTTGCGAGTGAGCCAACGCACCATGTTTCGCGACTTGGCCACCCTGCAAGATGCGGGCGTCGTTCTGGTGTACGACGCCCGCATCCGGCAGTATCACTTCACTGGCGTGGACCTGTCACGCTGATGGCTGCTGTCGACAGACACCCCGCGTCGGCGAAGCTGAGCTTCGAGGATATGCGTCACCAAGCCGGATCTTGGTGACGAGGCATTGAAAGGTCACTACGGCATCTTCAGCTTCCCCTGCCAGCCGCGTTCGGGAGCCTTGCCACCGAGCGAGCGGGCGATGAGGGTGGCGTTGTGGTCTTGCATGCCGATGTAGGTGCCCTCATAGCTGCCCGGCGGGCCCATCGAGTCGGAGTAGAGCGTGCCGCCGACGCCGACGTCCCAGCCCTGCTGTTTGGCCCCTTCACGCACCGCTTCCAAATCGCGCGGGTTGACGCTGGCTTCGACGAACACGGTCGGGATTTTGTTCTCAACGAGGAAGGCCACCAGGCGGTTGGTGTCGTTGACTCCCGCTTGCGACTCAGTCGAGATCCCCTGCACCGCGCGGACGTTGATCCCATAGGCCCGCGAGAAGTAGGCGAACGCATCGTGCGCGGTGACCAGCGTCCGTTGCTGCTCCGGAATCGAGGCGATGACCTCGCGGATATAGGCATCGAGTTGGGTCAGCTCGCCCAGGTAACGGTCGGCGTTCGCGGTATAATCGGCGGCATGCAGCGGGTCGTGTTCTTTTAATTGCTTTGCTACCTCGCGCACACATTCCATCCACATCTGAACATCGCCCCACACATGCGGGTCATGGATGCCCGCGACGGCCTCGGAGGATCGCAGCTTGTCGTGCGGAATCCCCTCGGAGACGGCGAAGAACTTGCGCCCCTTTTTGTGTGCGGCTTCGTAATCGGCCACCATGCGGCCTTCGAGGTGCAACCCACAGTAGAAGACGATGTCGGCCCGCATTGCCTGCGCGGTGTCATTCGCAGTCGGAACGTACACGTGCGGGTCGGTGCCCTCATTGAGCAGGCCGGTCACGTCGGCATGCTCGCCCGCCACCTGCCGCACGATGTCGGACACCATGCCCACGGTGCAGACGATATTGAGCCGCTTCGTCGCGGATGCGGGAGTGGTCCCAGACGCGGGCGGAGCCGCGGGTGGCTGGCAACCGACCAGAACTCCCAGAGTAGTGGCCAGAAGCAGAACGCGAGCAGAAGTCATGAATGTAGCCATTGCTACACTCTAATTGGAAAGCCCAGGGGTTGCAACCCCTGGGCGTTCGAGAACTCTTCTTCGCTTCTGGGTACATTCGCCGATTGGCAGTGCCCAGGAACAGTAACCCGACGCGTGAGCGAGGGCGTCCGTCTCTCGATGTTCTCCGAGAACTCGGCCTCCCTGAGGACACCCCGGTCACTCCGTCAGATGCCGAACGCTTTCTGGCGGCACCCCTCGCTGACGCGTCGGGTTACTGAAAGAGAGGACCGCCAAAAGGCGAATGCAGCCGACACTTCTGGCTGACCGCTGACCGCTGACCGCTGACCGCTGACCACTGACCACTGACCACTGACCACTGACCACTGACCACTGCCCCTGTCAGGTCTTCTCCGGAATCCGCATCGCGTAGAACGAACGCCACACGAAGACGAACGCCAGCAGCAGCAGCACGGCCCCGAAGTACGGCGTGTAGTTCGTCGCGCTGGCGGCGATGGCTTCCTGCCTCTTCTTCACGGCGATCTCGACGGCCAGCAGACCGAACAGCGTCGAGAACTTGATGATCGGGTTCAGGGCCACCGAGCTGGTGTCCTTGAACGGGTCGCCCACGGTGTCGCCGATCACGGTCGCGGCATGCAGCGGGGTGCCCTTCTCGCG
>JAYWFM010000457.1:0-7382 GCA_043778825.1 Planctomycetota bacterium
CCGCATTCATCACTGCCCGACACCCCCAGCCACCGCACCTCCACTGCGCCAAGCCGTGCGATGGATCGCAAAGCTGGGCGGCTTCATCGGCCGCGCCAGTGATGGCGAACCTGGCACGCAGACGCTCTGGAAAGGTTTCCAGGAACTCATTCCCTTAACTGAAATGTATCGAATCATGAAACAGCGCGAGACAATTTCGAAATCCTTAACACGAAAAAATGTGGGTAATGATTAGCCCCCCGGGAGAGGGGTCGGGGGTGAGGGCCGCTGGCAGTGTGAATTCGACACAACCCACCGCTCCTCTTACGCAGGAGCAGGAATAACCCATGCCTCTTTCCATTCCCCAACTTGTCCCTCCGATCACGGCCGCACCGCGCGAGTCGAGCGGCGATCGCTTTCGCATCTGCCATGTCAGCATGACGCTGCTGACCGGTGGACTGGAGAGGTTGCTCGTCGAGTTCGGGCGGTGTCACGATGCGAATCGGTTCGATCTGCGGTTCGTTTCACTCGGCGAACTGGGACCGCCCGCTGAGGATCTCCGCCGTATGGGGTTCTCAGTCGAGTCGGTCGACCTGCCGGGTCGTGGCAAGCTGGCTGCTCTGCGTTCACTGAAAAACCGCCTGCAACGTGACCGTATCGACATCGTGCATACCCACAACACGTACGCTCACTTCTACGGTACGGTCGCTGCCTCATGGGCCGGGGTGAAATCGGTCATCAACAGCCAGCACGGTCGCGGCTGCGGCCCGCGCTGGAAGGACAAGCTGCTGTTTCGGCTAGCCAACTGGAAGACCTCGCGCGTGGTCGGTGTCTCCGAAGACGCAGCTGCCCTGTGTCGCGGCGAAGACCCGTGGGCGGCCCGCAAGACCTCCGTGATCTGGAACGGGATCGATACATCGCGGTTCGTGTTTCGCGGCCCGGCGAAGGCTCCCGTCGCCATCTCGGTGGCCCGGCTCTCTCCGGAGAAAGACTTCCCGACGCTGCTGCTCGCCACGGCGATCGTGGTCCGCCAGGTGCCGGAGTTCAAGCTCATGATGATCGGCAACGGAGCCGAACGGGCCAAGCTGGAAGCTCTCACGAAGTCACTCGGGATCGAGGCGAACGTCGAGTTCCTCGGTGAGCGATCCGATGTACCGGAGTTGCTCGCGAAGGCGGGGTTCTTTGTCTCCTCATCGAAGAGCGAAGGGATCTCGCTGACAATCCTCGAAGCGATGGCGGTTGGTCTGCCGGTCGTCACCACGCGCGTCGGTGGCAACCCGGAGATCGTCCTGGAAGGGAAGACCGGCCACCTCGTCCCCGACCAGAACCCGGATGCCCTGGCCGCCGCGATGCTCCAGATGCTGGCGCAGCGCGACACCTGGTCCGCGATGGGGGAACTCGGACGACAGCGGGTCAAGCAGCAGTTCGAGATCCGGACGATGGTCCGGCAGTACGAGGAGCTGTACACCGAAGTCCTCGGGAGCCGCACACGCCCGTAGGACGGGCCCATTGGCCCGTCCGTCCCACTAGCCGCCCACAACCACACCACACGATCACACTACCACTGGACGGACGGGCAAATGTGCCCGTCCCACGAGACACCATGACTCAACCCACAACAACCCGACTGCGAATGGCCCTCATCGGCTGTGGCCAGATCGCGGACGCCCATCTGCAAGAGGCCGCGAAGGTCGCCTCGGTGGAGGTCGTTGCCGTGTGCGACATGCACCTCGACCTGGCGAAGCAGGCCGCTGCTCGGTTCCGCATTCCCGGCATCTACGACAACCTCGACCGCATGCTGGCCGAGGTCCAGCCCGATGTCGTCCACATCACCACCCCCGCTCATACGCACGGCCCGCTGACGCTCAAGGCCCTCGCGGCCGGGTGCCACGTTTACGTCGAGAAGCCCTTCTCGCTCGACGCTCATGAAGCCGACAACGTCATCGCCGCTGCCGAGGAGCATGGCAAAACACTGTGCGTGGGGCATGACCAACTCTTCGACCCCACGTGGCTCGATTGCCGAACGCGTATCGCAGCCGGTCAAATCGGAACCGTGAAACACATCGAGTCAACGCTCGGCTATCCGATCACCGGTCAGTTCGGCGCGGTGGTCGCGGGCGACCCCCGGCACTGGGTTCGCAAGCTGCCGGGTGGGCTGTTTCAGAATACGATCTCGCACCCGCTGTACCGCATCCTCGATCTCCTGCCCGATGCCCACCCGCGAGTCGAGGCGCGCTGGGACCGCACGCAGTGCGACTTCCCGACCGAGTTGTGGGTGCAACTGCGCGGGGCCGAGGTGACCGGCTCACTGACCTTCACGAGCACGGTCTACGCCCAGCGCGTGACCCGAGTCTACGGCGACAAGGGGATGCTCGAAGTCGATTTCGACGCCCAGACAATCCGTCGCCACGCGGCTCCAAAGCTGCCGGGGGCATTCGGCAAACTGGAGCTGCCGTTCCGCCAGTGGCGCGAGGGGGCTCGAAACCTGCGCCGCAATCTGTGGCGGTTCCTGAAGAGCGAGATTCACTATTTCAGCGGGATGCGCAAGCTGATGGAGGAGTTCTACCGCTCGATCCAGACGAACGGGGCCTTGCCGATCTCGCACGCCGAGATGCTGCGCGTGACGCGGATCATGGACGAGATCTTCGCCGACTGCCGGTCGCGGGAGACCGCCGACATCGAACCGATCCCGGCTCCGAATGAACAACTTTTGGAGGCCGTGCGATGAACGTCTTTCTCACCGGCGGCACCGGCTTCCTCGGTCGACGCGTCATCCGCATGCTCCGCGAGGACGGGGTGCAGGTCCGCTGCCTCGTCCGGCCCAGCAGCGATGTGCGCTCGCTCAAGGAGTTCGTCGGCTCTGATCTGTGGAGCGGCGTCGAGATCGTCCCCGGCGAACTCTCCAATGTCGAGAGTTGTCGCCGACTCATCGCCGACTCCGACAGCGTCTGCCATGTCGCCGCCTCACTCGCAGGTGGAGCAGCGGTCATGTTCTTGAACACAGTGATCCCCACGCGGCATCTGCTCACCGCAGCCGCCCAAGCTGGGGTGCGGCGGTTCGTGCAAATCAGTTCGCTCGGCGTCTACGGAGCGGCGGGACTCTCGACCGGATCGCAACTCGACGAGACCACCCCGCTCGATCCGCACCCCGAGCTGCGCGACCCGTACTCGTACAGCAAGATCGTCCAGGAGCAGATCGCGTGGGAATGCCGCGAGCTGACGAACCTGCCGCTGGTCATGATCCGACCGGGAGTGATCTTTGGCCCGGGTCGCGGCGTCCTGAGCGGTCGCGTGGGCCTCAAGCTCGGGCCGCTGCTCGTCAAGATGGGTGGCAGCCAGACACTGCCGTATACGTATGTCGACAACTGTGCCGCTGCCATTCGTCAGGCGGTGATCGCCGAGGGGATCGACGGCGAGGCGTTCAACATCCTGGATGACGGACTGCCGACCGGGTCGCAACTGGTCCGCCAAATGCGGCGGGCCGGAAAGCCGGTCCGCTCGCTGTGGGTGCCGCGTCCCCTGATCGGCCCTCTCTCCAGCGTCTACGAATGGTACAGCCACTGGTCGCAAGGCCAGCTCCCCGGCGTCATCACGCGCTACCGCAGTGACTCGATGTGGAAGAAGCTGAGGTACACGAACGAGAAGGCCAAGACGAAGCTCGGCTGGCGACCGTTCGTGTCGTTCGACGAGGCGTTCCAGCGCTCGATCGCGGGAGGCCCGGCATGAAGATTCTGTTCCTCAGTGAGACGTTCCCGGATGCGTCGCACCCCGCGTGTGGCACGTACAACCTTGCGCTGTGCCGTGAGCTGTCTCGCGAGCATGAGGTCCGCGTGATCTCGCCCCGGTCGTGGCTGGATGTGGTGCGCGGTCGCCAGTTCGAGGCCGGGGATGCGGTGCGCGAGTCGGGTCTGAAGGTGCTGTACCCGACCCGCTGGTACACCCCGGGGTTCGCCCAATCGAAGTACGGCGGGCAGATGTGGTGGTCGATTGGCTCGGCCCTGCGCACGCTGACTCACGATTGGAAACCCGATGCGGTACTCAGTTACTGGGCGCATCCCGATGGCGAGTGCGGTTTGCGCGCCGGGCGGATGTTCAACGCTCCGAGTGCTGTGATCGTGGGCGGGTCGGATGTGCTGTTGCTGCCGAAGGATCCCCAGCGAGGCGAATGCGTCCGCCGGGTGCTGAGTGAATCGGACACGGTGATTACGGTGAGTGATGGGCTGCGGCAGGCGTGCCTGGAACTGAGCGTTCCCGGTGATCGCGTGCGGACGATTCGCCAAGGGATCGATCCGCAGGTGTTCCATCACGGCGATCAAGCCGAGGCCCGCGCTCGCCTGGGCCTATCGGTGCCAGCGGGTGAAACACTGGCGGTGTGGGTCGGACGGATGGTCGGCCTCAAGCGGGTCGATGTGCTGATTCTGGCGTGCCGGATGCTCAAAGAGCGCGGCCAGCGGGTGCGGGTCTGTCTGCTCGGCGATGGTCCGTGCCGGGCGGCTTGGGAACAGCTCGCCGCTTCGGCGGGCATCACCGATCAGATTCAGTTCGTCGGTCCGGTCGGGCATGATCGTTTGGCCGACTGGTATCGAGCAGCGGACTTGACGGTGCTGTGCAGCGAGTCGGAGGGCTTGCCGAATGTGCTGCGAGAGTCGGTGGCTTGTGGAACGCCATTCGTCTCGACCGACATCGGCAGCATCCGCGAGATCGCCGAGCCACAGTTCGCGGAACTGGTCCCGGTGAGCGATGCGGAGGGTCTGGCACGCGGGATCGAAACCGTGATCAGCGGCAGCCACTCGCAAGCCGCCAAGCAGTTTGTCGCACGGTCGTGGAGCGAGACGGCACACGACACGCAAACGTTGTTGGAAGAGTTGATCGCTCACCAAAAAGCCCAGGGGTTGCAACCCCTGGGCTTTACGCAGAGTTCATTGTCCACATGAGACCAGTGATGTCATCGAAGCGGAAACGAGTCCTGTTCGTCGCCTACCTCTTCCCGCCGGTGGGGGGAGTCGGGGTGCATCGCGCGACGAAGTTCGTCAAGTACCTGCCGCAGTTCGGCTGGGACTGCTCGGTGCTGACTGCGTCGAACCCGTCGGCTCCGCTGTTCGATGAGAGCCTGCTGAAGAACATTCCGGCAGAGACGATCATTCGCAAGGCCAAGACCTATGAGCCGGGCTATGCGATGAAAAGCATGGTCTCGGCCAGCAACGGGACGGCCCAGAAGTCGGGACTGAAGAGTGCGATCCTCGGCGGCGTGAAGTCAGTGGCCCGCACGGTGAGCAACTTCGTGCTGCAACCCGACGCCCAGATTCTGTGGCGACCGCAGGCGATGAAAGAGGGCCTGAAGCTCCTGCGAGAGATTCCGCACGATGCGATCATCGCCACGGGGCCGCCGTTCTCGTCGTTCCTCGTCGGAGCTGCCCTCGCGAAGCAGACCGGTGTCCCGCTCATGCTCGACTACCGCGACGAGTGGAGCATCAGCAACGCCTACTGGGAGAACAAACAGCAGGGCCGCCTCGCCAACTGGATTCAAACGCGGATGCAGCGGAAGGCCGTCCTCGCCGCGCAGTCGCTCCTCGCCACGACCCCTTCGAGTGCCGAGGCCGTTGCCGACTTCGCACGACAAGCGGGCAGCACCGCCCCGTCGACGTACATCTACAACGGCTTCGACCCGGATGACTTCGCCTCGCAGGATGCCGCTCCCCTCATCAAGAAGGACTACGGTCGCGGTACCGACCTGTACCGCATGTCGTTCATCGGCACGCTGTGGAATCTGAACTCAATCGCCCCGCTGGTCGAGGCCATCTGTCAACTCGCTGTGTCGAATCCGCAACTGGTGAGCCACTTGGAACTGGTCTGTGCGGGGCGCAAGACTGCCGAGCAAGAGGCCCATCTCGACCGCCTCAACGGACTCCCCTGCCATGTGGTCCGGCTCCCATTCGTGGAGCATTCCGAGGCCGTCCAGTTGATGCGGGCCAGCGACGCGTTACTCATGTTGAATACCGATCTGCCGGAGACGAAGCGGATCATCAACGCCAAAACGTTTGAGTACATGGCCGCCAAACGCCCAGTGTTTGTAGTGGCCCCCGAAGGCGATGTGTGGGACATCCTCAGCGACCTGCCGGGGACGGTGCTGTGCGCTCCGTCGGATGTCGACACGATCTCCGAGCGACTAGGACTCGAAATCGAGCGGCACCGTTGCGGTGTCCATCACCACGACGACTATTGGAACATCGGTCGCTTCGAGCGGCGGCACCTCGCCGGCGAGTTGGCGAACCTGCTGGATGCCATGATCGGTCACGCCAGCCAGCCTGCGATACTTCATCCGAACACCCAGGAGCAGAACTAATGCAAACCTTCTCCTGCCTGATGTATCACAACGTCTGTGCCAACGGATCGCTCGCGGACCCGCACGGCGAGTGGGTCGAGTTGAGCCCGTCGATCAAGTCTTACTTCGTCGAGGAAACGGCGTTCGCCTCACAGATCGGACTCGTGCGGTGGCATGCCGATCCGGTCACTCTGGACCAGGTGCGCCAGTTCTTCGCCCACTCGGTCTCGTCGCACCTCCTCTCCGTGCAGCCCGACCCCCGTCCAGCGGCATTGATTACCTTCGACGACGGCTGGCGTGGGACGCTCGACCTGGCTGTGCCGGTGCTGCAACGACATGCCGCCGAAGCCACCGTGTTCATCACCACCAGCCTGCTCGACACCCCGGGCTTCCTGCGATCGGCGGAACTGAACAGCTTGCCCCCTGAGCTGCAAGTCGGGTCGCACTGCAAGACGCACGGTTTCCTCAATGAGATGTCCGACGCCGAGATTCGGGAAGAGTTGCGGGTGTCCAAGGAGGAATTGGAACAACTGACCGGGCGTCCCATTGACACCGTGGCGATTCCGAACGGAGCGGTCGACAACCGGGTGCGGAGAATCGCCCAGGAGTTGGGGTACGCTCTGATCTTTACTTCCGAGGTCCACATCAACAGTCGCTGGTCCGGTCCGGTTCACATCGGTCGGGCCGCCATTCGCTCGACGACCCGCCCGGACGAGGTCCGCCAGTTCGCGGAGGGGATTTTCGGGTTCGATCCGTTCCGCCGAATGGTCCTGTCCCTGCCGAAACGCATCCTGGGGCCACAGCGATATCGCAGCCTCCGCGCGTGGTGGATGGGCGAGAAGTCGACTCAGCGCGAGATGAAAGACCTCAGCCCGGCGAGGATCACTTATTCGACGAATCTGGCAAGCTCCCAAGTCGCCGAACAGAAATTGGCTGCGGAAGTGACGCTGCCTCACTAGAATGGACGGACGATGCGTACCCAGAGACTTCCGAAGTCTCCGAAGACTTCGGAAGTCTGGCGGGCAGTCTGGCCCGTGGGATAGGCTTCCAGCCTGTCTGTTGGCTGAAGATGACAGGCTGG
>JAYWFM010000458.1:0-17925 GCA_043778825.1 Planctomycetota bacterium
GTCGCAAGCCAAGACTGCCACATGGGAGGAGATGTTCGCTTCACTGGTTGAGTTCAAGCGACAACACGGACACTGCAAGGTTCCCAGACTGTATTCGGAAAGTCCTGGTCTTGGGCGATGGGTCAACACACAAAGGTTCACTAAGAAAAATGGTCAACTAGACGCATCAAAGGTGGAACGTCTTGAGTCAATCGTCTTCATTTGGAATGCGATTTCGGACACGTGGGAGAAGATGTTCACGGAACTCAAGCAGTACAAAGCAACTCATGGGCACTTCAACGTGCAAACCAATGACCCTGAGTTTCGCACGCTTGGGTACTGGGTTAAGAATCAACGTTCCGGTTGGATTGAGATACAGAATGGAAAAACGAAGCCTCGCTCTCAGACTCTTGTGCAAATCAAACGATTGCAAGACCTCGGCTTCGATTTCGGGTCCGCTTCCAGCCAGGAAGATCGCTGGGAAGAAAACTTCGCAGCGTTGCAAAGCTACAAAACGAAATACGGTGACTGCAATGTTCCCGCGAAGTCGGAAGAGCATTCCCAACTCGCAACATGGATGAAAACCCAACGAACCCAACTGAAGGCAGGGAAGCTGTCAGAACAGTGCAGGCTTCGTCTCACCGAGATCGGAATCATCTGGGATTTACACGAACACAGCTGGCAGAGGATGTATGAAGCGATGAAAGATTTCAAACATCAGAACGGTCATTGCTGGGTGCCGAGTGCGTGGCCAGTCAATCCGCGTCTGGGGGCGTGGGTATCCGCTCAACGAACAGCGAAAGAGGCCGGGACACTTTCCGAAGCAAGAATCAGCCTTCTGGCTGCGATAGGCTTCGTCTGGGGAAGGAGCGATTCACAATCCACAGAAGTCGGAAGTCGTGGCTCGCTTCAGGACCAGAAATGGCAGAAGATGTATGAATCTCTGAAAGAGTTCAAGCAACAGAACGGACATTGCTGGGTGCCGAGTGAGTGGTCAGACAATCCGCGTCTTGGGGGATGGGTATCCACTCAACGAACAGCGAAAGAGACCGGAACACTATCCGAAGCGAGAATCAACCTTCTCGATGCGATCGGCTTCGTCTGGGGAAGGAGCGATTCACGATCCACAGAAGTCGGATTTCGTGGCTCGCTTCAGGACCAGAAATGGCAGAAGATGTTCAACGAACTTGCAAAGTACAAGCAGCAATTCGGCAACTGCAACATACCGGCAGTCTGGCCAGAAAACCCACGCTTTGCGAGTTGGGTAAAAACTCAGCGTGCTGCGAAGAAGAGCGGAGAAATGCCACCGTACCGAGTCCAACTCTTGGACGATATGGGCTTCAACTGGGATAGGAGCAATTCACCACCCACAGAAGTTGCTTTACGTGGTTCACTACACGGCCAGAAATGGCAGCAGATGTTCGATGAACTTGCGAAGTACAAACAACAGTTCGGCAACTGCAACATACCGGCAGTCTTGCCAGACAACCCGCGCCTTGCGAGTTGGGTAACTACTCAGCGTGCCGCGAAGATGAGCGGGAAAATGCCACCGTTTCGAGTCCAACTCTTGGACGATTTGGGCTTCAACTGGGGTAAGGATGATTCACAGGATGCAGAAGTGGGATTCGTCGGTTCACTCCACGACCAGAAATGGCAACAGATGTACAACGAACTGGCGCAGTACAAACAACAGTTCGGCAACCGCAACATGCAGACAGTCTGGCTAGACAACCCTCCCCTTGCGAGATGGGTCAACTCACAGCGTACCGCGAAGAAGAGCGGAAAAATGCCACAGTATCGAGTCCAACTCTTGGACGATATGGGCTTCATCTGGGAGAGACACTCGAAAGACCAATGGTGGCGAGAAGTAGCGGAAGATTCATGAGGGCGGGCTGGTGTCGGTGTTGAAACAGATTCACGACGACCTGGATGCCGCCGTGTTCGAGGCGTACGGCTAGCGGGGTGGCCCAGACGGATGCCTCGGCGAGCTGATGCCGTCCCGCTCTCGGAGAGCAAGCGTTACACGTCGAGATCATCCGCCTCCCCGGCCTGTTCCATGATCAACCGATATCGCTCACTGGCATCCTTCCCCAGCAGTTGCGAGAAGATTGCATCCGCCTCGATCGCACTCTCGATGTCGACCCTCAGCAAGGTGCGCGTCTTGGGATCGAGGGTCGTCTCTTTGAGCTGGTCGGCGTTCATCTCGCCCAGGCCCTTGAACCGCTGGACATCGAATTTTCGGTTGGCGGGCAATGAGGCGATGATCCGCTCCTTGTCGGCGTCGTCGCGGGCGTATTGACGCTCCTTGCCGTACTCGATTTTGTAGAGCGGCGGCTGGCCCAGGAAGATGCGGCCCTGCGTAATCAGTTCCCGCATGTGGCGGAAGAACAGCGTCATCATCAGCGTGCTGATGTGGTAGCCGTCGCTGTCGGCGTCCATCAGCATGATGATGCGGTGATAGCGCAGTTGATGCGGGTTGAAGTTCGGGCCGATGCCGGTGCCCAGCGTTTCGATCAGGTCTTTGACTTCCTGATTCTCCATGATCTTGCTGATCGTCAGCGACTCGGTGTTGAGGATCTTTCCCTTCAGCGGCAGCACCGCCTGCGTCCGCGAATTGCGGCCCGCAGCGGCGGTGCCCCCGGCGGACTGGCCTTCCACGATGAACAGTTCGCACTCTTCGGGCTTGTCGCTGCGGCAGTCGAGGAGCTTGCCGGGGAGGGAGCTGCGGCGGCTGCCGGGGGTCTTGCGGCGGACTTCGGTGGCAGCGGCGCGGCTGGCCTCGCGAGCGCGGGCGGCGAGCATGATGCGGCCAATGACGGCATCGGCGATCGTGGGGTTGCTGTTGAGCCACGACTCCAGCCCAGAGCGTACGAACCCCTCGACGAACGACGCCAACTCCACGTTGTTGAGCTTGTCCTTCGTCTGCCCCTGAAACTCCGGAGCGTTGTGGAACACCGACAGGACCGCGACGACCCCCTCGCGCATGTCGTCCGGCGTGATCGACAGCCCCTTGGCCTTGATCTCGTGGACATCCATGTAGTTCTTGACCGCCTTGGCCACGCCCGACCGCAGCCCCGATTCGTGCGTGCCGCCGCCGCGCGTGCGGATGCCGTTGACGTAGCTGCGGACCTGGTCATCGGTCGATTCGGTCCAGCGGAGGGTCAGCTCGACGCGGACCTTGTCCTCATCCTTTTCGGCGTTGAAGGCCCCGTCGTGGATCGGCTTCTTGGCGTCGTCGCGGATGATCTTTTCGAGGTACGCCTTGATCCCGTCCGGGTGTTGCAGCTCGATCGTCTCCTTCTTCACCTCGTCGACATAGATGATCTTCAGGCCGCCGTGGATGTACGAGATGTCTTCGAGGTGTTGCCGGATCGTCTCGCCCGAGAACTGCACGCGGCGGAAGATCTCGGCATCGGGGCGGAAGAAAATCTCCGTGCCGTGCCCGCGAAAGGGGCGGAGTTGTTTGAGCTGGGTCGTGGCCTTCCCTCGCTTGAACCGCATCTGCCACTCGAAGCCATCGCGACGCACGGTAGCGACCAGTTCCTCGGAGAGGGCGTTGACCACCGACGACCCGACCCCGTGCAGCCCCCCGCTGCGGGCATAACTCTTCTCGGAGAACTTCCCACCGGAGTGCAGCGTGGTCAGGATCACTTCGAGGGCGGGCTTCTTGACCTTCTTGTGCATGTCGACCGGGATGCCGCGCCCGTTGTCCTCGACCGAGAGCGAGGCCGCGTCCTTGTGCAGCGTGATCTTGATCTGGTCGCACTCCCCGGCCAGGTATTCGTCGACCGAGTTGTCGACGATCTCCCAGATCAAATGGTGCAGCCCCCGCGTGTCCAACCCGCCAATGTACATGCCGGGCCGCTGCCGCACGGCCTCCAGCCCTTCGAGGACTTCGATGTCATCGGCGGTGTAGCTGCTGCCTGTTTTGAGAACGGACGACATGCCGGAATCTTCCCTGATGAACCCACGGATGCGAAACGCAAGCCTTGGACGTTATCGACGGGAGGGGTGAATGTCAAAAACTCCCGCGCTCCGCTTCGAGGACTTCGCGTCGCGGCTAAACGGCTCCACCCAGTTTCGCCGCGACGCGAAGTCTTCGAAGCGGAGCGTGCCCCCACTCGTCGAATAGACAGCGAGCGGGCGGACGTAAGTCCCCCGTGCCAGGGCGACGCGACCGAACCAGACGGGGCGGAAGGGCACTTGAGCGTCGAGCCACACGGCGGACTTACGTCCGCCGCTCGCTGTCGAACTGTCCTTCACTCTCTCCCCATTCCCCGCGTTGCCCGAGCGGACAATCTGAAATCCGAGCCGGGACATCGCGGCGAGGACACGATCCAGGGGCGCATCCATCGGAAACTTGGGCATCAGACGGTGACCCCGGTCTCCGTGATGAATGCTTCCAGAACCGGTTCATCGTCGTGGAAGACCTCAGCGCCAAACGTCTCGATATGGAACGCGATGGCGGACGTGACATCCGTCACAGCGTCCTGATAAGTGTCACCTTCACCGATGACGACGCCCTTCATTCCCAAGGGATAGGCGACGTAACCGTCCGAGTGCTGCTCGACGATCAGTTTCAAGCTCTTGCGCATGAGGGATCCCTCGCTCCGATGACGTTTCCAACGTCGCTGGTTGCTGGCGATTCTACCAGCCACCTGATCGCCATGCCCACAACACGCACAAAGCGAAAGACACATCGATCGCAGGGGAGAGGGGGCAGAAACTCACGGCGGCCGACTTATCCGATGTACACTCGGCAATGTCGCAATGCCGCCACTTTCGATCACAGAGTGGCTCCCACTTCGCTTTTTTCGCTATGTTCTGTTCCCCTCCTTTTCACGGATTCGCGAGAGACGTGAAGTCGAGGAGTGAACAGAAGGTCGCGAAGGCCGCGTAGAAGTAGTGAGCTGCATCGCTGTCACTGAGTCATGTCCATCGTCCTCGATTCGAAAGACCCCCGTGAACCGCATCTCCGCAGCCACCTGGGCCACTCTCGCTACCGTCCTCATCGGCGTGGTGCTGCTGCTCTCTCCCACCCCCGACGGGATGCAAGTCACCGCGCAGAGAACAGCGGCGGTGTCGGTGGTGATGGCGATTCTGTGGATCGCGTTGCCGAATAATATCCCGGCGGTGAGTCTGATTCCGCTGGCGTTGTACCCGTTGATGGGGATCGCCGGGGCGAAGAAGGTCTGTTTGTCGTATGCCGATTCAAGCGTGTTTCTGTACCTGGGCGGGTTCATCATCGCGCTGGCGATTGAGAGGCAGGGGCTGCATCGCCGCATCTCGCTGCACATCATTCGCGGGATCGGCAGCCAGCCTCGGCAGATCGTGTTTGGGTTCCTGCTGGCGACGGCGCTGATCTCGATGTGGATTAGCAATACGGCCACGACGCTGCTCATGCTGCCGATCGCGTTGGCAATGCTCGACACGTTGGCTGACTCACTGGCTGCTACCGGGGAGGCGACGCGCAGTGAGGTCGACGAGCGCTTGAAGCCGCTGTCGATCGCGGTGCTGCTGGGGATTGCTTACGCCGCGAGCTGCGGGGGGTTCGCAACGATGGTGGGGACGCCCACGAATCCGGTGCTGCGTCGGTACTGGGACACGGAGTTCGTGCCGGGTGGGTATCCCCCGATCTCGTCGGCCCACTGGATGATGTTGTGTGTTCCGCTGAGTCTGATGATGTTGGCGGCGGTGGGATTTGCGATGACGTGGCGGCTGCCGGTCTTGCCGGGGATCGAGCGGATCGGAGGGGAGTTCTTCCGCGACCGGTTAAAAGAACTCGGCCCGATGCGGTCCGGCGAGCGGAATATCCTGATTGTGTTCTTGATCACGGCGACACTGTGGGTGCTCGATCAGCCCTTCGAACTCGGATTCGCCACGATCCCCAGTTGGCCGCAGATGTTCGAGAAGGGCCTGCTCAGCTGTGGCATCGCGGCCAAAGACATTTCGAAGATGATGAACGAATCGACCGTGGCCATGACGATGGCGCTGGTCACGTTCCTGCTTCCGGGCAATCGCCAGCCCGATGGCACGACCCCGCGACTGATCGATTGGGATCAGGCCGAGAAGAAGATTCCGTGGGGCATTCTGCTGCTGTTCGGTGGCGGGTTCGCGATGGCCGATGCCTTTAAGGAGACGGGACTCTCGCAGTGGATCGGCCAGGAGTTCGCGGGCCACATGCAGGGGGCCCCGACCTGGGCGCTGGTGTTTGGCACCTGTGCCCTGCTCACTGTGATGACCGAGTTCACCTCGAATGTGGCGACCGCCAATACGGTTCTCCCCGTCCTGGGGGCGACAGCTGTGGCGCTGAAGATTGATCCCCGGCTGTTGCTGATACCGGCCACGATCTCGGCCAGTTGCGGGTTCATGATGCCGGTCGGGACGCCGCCGAATGCGATCGTGATCGGGACGGGCCGCGTGCCGGTGCGTTCGATGATGAAGTACGGGCTGTTTCTCGATCTGGTGGGGATTGTGTTTGTGTCGTTGATGAGCCTGTGGCTGCTGGGACCGATCTTTGGGGTGCAGTCGTCGGGCGGAGGCCGCTGAGGTTGGCGGGTGAAAACAATCTCCCCGCCACCCCGCTTGTCGGGGTGGTTCCCGCGCTTGTGCGCTAGCGTAGCGCACCAGCGCGGGAACCCCGGGGACAAGCCCCAGTGGCGGGGAGGCGATTTCCACCCGCCTGCCTACGCCCGCTTGGCGTCCGGATAGCGGATCCGTCCGTGGTACACCCCGATGAGCGACTTCACCAGCGACTGCTCGATCGAGCGGATATCACTCAGCCGCAGTGAGCACTCGTCGAACTGGCGGTCGAGCAGCTTCTTCATGGTGATCGCGTGGACCAGCGTTTCCAGCCGTTTGGGGGTCGGGTCGGTGAGGGTGCGGCTGGCGCTTTCGACGGCGTCGGCGATCATCAGGACGCCCGCCTCGCGGGTTTGCGGCTTGGGGCCGGGGTAGCGGAAGGCGGACTCTTCGGTCTCTTCTGGATCGATCTGCTTCCCGGCTTGGCGCGTGGCCTCGTGATAGAAATATTCGACCAGCGTGGTGCCGTGGTGCTGCTCGATGAAGTCGATGAGTTGACGAGGGAGATTGTGCTGCCGGGCCAGGTCGACACCGTCCTTCACGTGGCCGATGATGATCAGCGTACTCATGGCCGGGGCCAGGTGCTCGTGCCGGCTCTCGGTCCCGGCCTGCACATTCTCAATGAAATACTGCGGCTTGAGCATCTTGCCGATGTCGTGGAAGTACGCCCCGACTCGCACCAGCAGCCCATTGGCCCCGATCGATTCCGCCGCAGTCTCGGCCAGGCTGGCGACGGCGATCGAGTGGTTGTAGGTTCCCGGGGCGCGGCGCACGAGTTCCTGCAACAGCGGATGCGAGGGGTCGCTCATCTCCAGCAGCTTGATCTCGGTCACGACGCCGAACACCTGCTCCACCACCGGCAGGCTGCCCGCCACGAAGTATCCCGCCGCCAGCGACCACGCGGCGGACTTGAGGGCGAACATCAGCAGGTGGGTATCCCGCAGGAGCTCGACCGATTGGGACTGGGCGATCCCGACACCGACGACGACCAGAAAATTCACGAGGGCTGCGATCAGACCGACTTTGATGAGCGTCGACCGCGACCGGACTCGGTGCAAAGGAATCACGGCCGCAGCGGCGGTGCTGATGAGTTCGACAAAGTGTCCCAGTTCGGCCGTCGAGCCCAGCGCGATGAGGAGGCTCAGCACAAAGGCGCTGAGCAGGGCGAGTTCCTGGTTGTAGGCAATCGCCAGGATCATGGTCGTCACGAGCAGCGGGACGATCTCGGCCCGCAACGGATCAAACGAGAGGGCTCGCGCCAGCCCCGCCGTGAGAACCAGCACGGTCAGGTAGACCGCCAGCCGACCGAGATTCTGGACCAGACGCGGCTCGTTGTGGATGGCGTAGTACCCGGTCAGGACGGAGAGCACGACGACCATCGAGAACAGCACCGCCAGCCGGGTCGTCCGCGTCGCCCAGTTGATCGTGGCCTCCTTGGCGTGGTATTCGACTTCCAGATGGCGCAGGGCTTCGGGCGAGACGGCCTCGCCGGGACGGACAATCAGATCCCCGGCGATGTATCGCACGATCACATCGGCCTCCGACTTGCGGGCTCGCACCTGCTCCTCTTTTGTGGCCTTTTGGTCAAAGTGCAGCGTCGGGCTGGCCTTGACGATCAACCAGTGACACAACGCCGGTTGCAGGCTGGTCCGCAGGCTGGGGAACGAGAGCCACGTCTTGCCGAGTTCGCCCGCGTCGTTGAGTTGCTCCGGCAGCCGGACCTGCGACCACAAACGTTCGACCGTTGGGACTCCTTGGGAGGAGACGATGCGGACCATCCGGTCACTGGTCACCCCCTCGTCGCGCACCTCTTCAGGATCGACGATGCCGGTGCGGCTCAGCGGGGCGATGAACTGGGCAAAGTCGCCCACAATGTCATCGATGCGATGTTGGGCAGAATCCATGCCCGCTGCGATCAACTCGGATCGCAGCGATTGGAATCGCTCTTCGACCTCCGCCTGGGTTTGCAGGCCGTAACTGCTGAGGCCCGCCTCTCGCAAACTGGGAGAGGTTTTACGTTTTCCCAGCGGCGTGAGGCCAAACGCCGACCGCGTCGACTCGTCGAGGCGCTCCAGTGAATCCGCCGCGGTGAGTTTTCCCAGATCCGCTCGCAGTTGATCGGAGAGTGAACTGAGTGGCTGGGGGTCGTGCTGGAAGACGAGTGGGACGTGGCGTTCGGCCTCGGCTCGCTTGCGGTCGGTTTCCTCGACGTTCAGTTCTTGAAAGTCGGCGCGCGCGGCGATCCCGTGCTCGGTATATTGACCGATACGGTACGGAAAGGGAGCCCGCCAGCCTTGCAGGACGATGAGCAAGGCGAAGATGGCGACGAGGCACATCCCCAGACGCAACAGGATCTCGCGATCCTGCAAGGCATCCCAAGCCCAGACAATGGTCGTGCGTCGCGGGCGGGGAGCCGAGGCTTTCGACACCCGCGATCGTTTCTGGCCAAAACCGAACATCCGGCAGACTGCTCCTGTGAGCCAGGCAAGCGTCCCCCGGCCTGGATCAGGCCGAGTGTGTCGCCTTTCGCTCCGCGAAAGGACGTTCTTTCGCGGAGCGAAAGACGACAAGGGCCGGTTAGTGCTTCCGGCGGGGCGACTTGCTGGAAGTGTCATCATACGCTTCCACGATCTCGCGTACGAGACGATGACGTACGATATCCGCTCCCGTCAACTCCACGACCCCCACACCCTCGATCGGACGGCACCGGGTGACAGCATCAATCAGCCCCGATTTCACCGACGGGGGTAAGTCCGTCTGCGTCGTGTCGCCGGTCACGACAATCCGCGATCCCTCGCCCATGCGGGTCAGGAACATCAGCATTTGTGTGGTGGTGGTGTTCTGGCCTTCGTCGAGAATCATGAACGTGGAGTTCAGCGTGCGGCCTCGCATGAACGCCAGCGGGAGGATTTCGATCACGTCCTCCTGCATGTACCGCTGCACCTGCTCGAAGCTGAGCATGTCGCTCATCGCATCCAGCAGCGGACGCAGGTAGGGATTGACCTTCTGCAGCATGTCGCCGGGGAGGAAGCCGAGTTTTTCGCCCGCCTCGACCGCCGGACGCACCAAGACTATCTTCCGCACCTGCTGCCGCCGCAGGGCATTGACCGCCATCGCCACCGCCAGATACGTCTTGCCGCAACCGGCGGGCCCGGTGCAGAAGACCAGCTCGTGCTTCCGCATCTCGTCGACGTACCCCTCCTGCCCCTTCGTGCGCGGCTTGACGCTGCGGGCCTTCTCGAACAGGTCGATCTTGGCTTCCGGAGACGGGTCGTTCGAGGCGAGCTGAATGCCCAGCGTACGGGCGAGGTCTTCCTCGGAAAGGATTCCCTTGCGGCGGACCAGCGGTAAAAGCTGTTCCAGAGATTCACGCCCCCGGTGCATGCGGTCCTCGGGGCCTTCCAGGATCAGATGTTCCCCCCGCAGGATGATCTTCACGCCCAGATGCTCCCGCATCTGCCGCAGATGGACATCTTGCGGCCCGAACAACAGCCGGATGTCATCCTCGGGGCTGAGCGGGATCTGGATGGTAATCATGAAGGGGGAGATCCAGAGGCCACGGGGGGCTCCGCGGACAGTGTTGCGGAGAGACAGTCCCTGACACAATCTTAGGGAGCAGGTTCGCAACGGGACAGGGGAACGCTCGCGCTATCGCACACACTCGGCCTGGATGAGTGGTCAGAGGTGCAGGGGGCGACGCCGCTTTAGGAACTGGTCCACAACAACTTCCCGATTTAGTTTTCAACACGAAGGTCGCAAAGGAAGCAAAGAAATGTCGGAGGGAACTCTTTGCTTCCTTCGCGACCTTCGTGTTCAATTCCTTTGGTAACGATATACCTGACTCACCAAGATACCTTCTTGGTTCAGGTGATCGTATTCGGAGGGGCTACTGGACTCTTGGGGTGCGAGACTCTTTCTCTCGCTTCTCCACGTCCTCTTTCGGGACGGCCACGATCTTCTTCATCGCCTTGTCGAACTCTGAAAAGGTGGCGAATGCGTGCTGGTTCTCAGATGACTTCTTAGCCATGTTGGACTCCATCAGTGGGACGCTTCATGAAATAGAACACTCTTCCGTATTCTGATCCTCCGAAGCAATGTGGCGATCTATGCTTGATGTCATGAGACGAGCCGAGTTTACTCGACCATTCCCCATTCGGCTCCATTCGAGAGGCGTGTGTCCAGCCGCAGACATCATCGACATACAAAGCGACCTTATCGTATCCGATCTCAACCTCTCCGTTGTCACATCGCTCGTAGCCTTGAGCCTGAAAGCAACTTTCCAGCGACTCGATACCATCACCCCTTTTCGCTGCTGATGGCCAGTAGTACCCAGGAAGTGGAAAGCTGGTACCATCCCACTTTTTGCTGGAATCGCCATTGGCGTGGGCGATGCAATTGTATTGGCTGTCCTTTGGGCTGGTCACCAAGTAGTTTGTTGAATTGAGTCCAGGGAATCGCAATTCCTCTTCGGGAGGCAATCGATCTGGTAACCCGCCTTTCTGGCCCATGTCAACCATGCCTCCGTCATCTTGTTCATGTCGCCAGCGATATCCTCTGTGATTGGATTTTCGCCAGTGATCTTCGAGAGCGCCCAGAACCAGTCGTCTGGCCCATTCGCAATGAGGTCTTTGAGTATGAATGGAACAGCATCCATCCCCATCTCAATGATGCTTTGGTAGGATTGGTGCAGAGAACGCTTTGTGACTGATGAGATGAACGCCGTTTCCCGCCGCCAGCGTTGAATAAGTGATGCGAAACGCACAGCCCGAATACTGCCCACAGCGCGATGTCCAGCCTCTGGCAGCGTTGGTGCGGCCATGTAGATCCTTTGCGACTGCACTGTGCAGTTGGCTGAAATCCTCATGACGAGATCGCCATGATCGGAAAAAGCCGATATATTTCCTGCCTCAAAGCTGGTCGTTTTCATTGGCCCTCTCCTTCATCCGTTTGATCTGCGTCTGCATCGTCTCGACAAAGTTCACCATTTTGGTGATATCGACAGCAATGCAGATGACTGGCTCTGCGGAAACAGTAGATGGAACTTCCCCGCCAGCGATAATCACCGGTGGTCGCATTTGGAAGAAATGCAGGTACACACACTCCTCGTCCGCCTGAACCACCAGGTGATTTGAGTAATGACTCGTTGGAAGGAACCTGTGCTGAATGGTGAATTCGAGCCGTGGAACACTTCCGTCATGCACTGTCTCTTCTGTCATTGTCTCCACCAAGTCCAGACCCAGAGGGAATCCAGTCAAAGAGATCGGAAGAACATTCCACACACTTCACTGTATTGTACCCGGAGAGGATACGGTGACAGCCACTTCGTGGCAATCTTGTTCCAGTCTGTAGCGTTTGTTCACGTACAATCGGCACAATCAGACCTTGAGGCTGAGACTGACAACTTCCTGAAAACTCGATCTCTCTACGTCGCGGCCAGTTCCGCATACGGCAACCGCCGTCCAACCACTCGGGACATCACCATTCCTTTCGTTGAAATCGGGACGTAATTGTGGACCAAGTTCTTACTGGCCGTCCCCGCGCGATTCGGTCTGGGAGTCATTGGTGCCCAGGCGACGGCTGCGGGTGACTCGTTTGGGGGTGTTCGATCCCGTGGGCACCCAGTTGTTGCTCGACTGCTTGATGCTGCGAACGTCGTCCACGGAGGGGGGAACGTGGGTCTCCGGGTTCAGGCGTTTGGTCCGCTTGGTCAGCGGCTCGTAGCCTTGCAACGCGTCGTCATTTTTGGGTTTGCGATTGAGAACCCAGCTATAGATGGAGGAGGGGAGTTCGGCCGAGGGACGTACGGCCCACAACAACGCCAGCACTCCGACGAAGGCTGCCGAGACTCCGAGGAGCGTCTGAAAGGCGGCCTGGGGAAAGATCAGCATGGAGGTCAACAGGATCCCGCCGAATCCCAAGACCACGACAATCGTGACCCCGAGATACGGAGCAACATTTCGTCGGGAACCCCAAATGGAGCCTGCCATGATTCTCCTGCCGTGAATCTCACCGAGGTGAGGAGGTTCGAATCGGTCCCACCATTTCGGCCCATTAGCGCCGGGTCACCGGAGTCGGTTCCCGTCAGTCACGCCCGCCAGCATACCACAAAGACGAACCCCTGTGGCAAATCCGAGCGTCACGCGGGAGTGTGGTGTGTGCGTCCCCTCGTCGGTGCTCTGGGTCAAAGCTTCCAAACTCTCGGAGTGGAACCACGAAAGTCACGAAACACACGAAAAGGAAGACCGAGGACAGGCATCCGACAGCCTCGCGGAACGGGTGCGACACCCCGCTCCCAGAGACGTTCACCGTCACGACCCCCTGCCTTTTCGTGTATTTCGTGCCTTTCGTGGTTGGATTCCTGCGTGTTTGGTGGGCGAAACCGCGACCGACGAACGGGATGCACACACCGGAGTGTGCGAGTGTGCGACGTACTTTGTGATTGTCGCTGGCCCATCCATTCACCGCATTCCCATGATTTTGTGGCTCATGATTTTGTGATTCTCAGCTTCTCTCGGAGAGGCAGAGGAGGGTCACAAAATCATGAATCACAAAATCATGAAGAGGCTCCACACGTCCGCTGCACCACGTGGTCGGACGCATTGTTTTTCAGTCGATTCGCCAAGTCTGCCAAGTGCGTCTCGCACTCGTCACGCGGTGAACTGCGACACCAGGTGATCCAGGTCCGACCCCAGGGCGGCATCCGACCCTCGCAACTCGGTCACCCGCTGGCAGGCGTACATCACGCTGGCATGGTTACGTCCGCCGAAGTATTCCCCGATGGCGGAAAATTGCGATTTTGCCAATTGCCGCGTCAGGTACATCGCCACATGCCGGGCGGTCACCAGCGAGGCCTGACGATTCGCCGAGCGTAGATCGGTCAACTTGACCCCGAAGTGCCGGGCCACGCGTTTGGCGATCTCGTTCATCGACAGCGGGGCCTGCACCGCAGCCAGGTACTTGTCGAGGTCCGCCGGGGAAATTGGCCCACTCGTGCGAGACTGTCTCAACCTCAGTACCAAAGCCAGCAGGTCGCCGGGCGTGGGCGGACCTCGACGGGCGATCTCCGTGACGGTGGCTTCGGGGAGGATGAATTGGTTCGACGAGGCGAAATGCTCGACCAGCTTGCGGCGGCTGGCCTCTCCGGGCAGACCCAGATCGATCAGCAAGCCCCCCTGGCAGCGGTTGACCAGCCTCCGGTTCAACCCCCGCACCTCACCCGGCGAGCGGCGAGACGTGAACAGCACCCGCCCCCCTCCGGACAGCACATCGTCCAGCATCGCCACCAGTTGCTGCTGTACTTCCGGGCGGGTTTGCAGCTCTTGCAGATCCTCAAAAATCAGCAGATCGACTTTCTCGCGATGGGTTCGCTGGAACTCGCGGATCTGCGACATCCGGGCGGCCCGCTGGAACTGACCGGTGAACTCGGCGGCGGAGGTTCGCAGGATTTGGGTGGCGGTCTGTTCTTCGAGAACTTCGCGGTGGAGCTGTCGGGCGAGGTGAGATTTACCGGTGCCGCGTCCGCCGATCAGCGTGATGACCGGACTGGTGATGCGGGGGTGGCGGGCTTTGAGTCGCATCACGGTATTAAAGGCCAACTGATTCTCGCGAAAGACGAGAAACGGGTGCGATTCGCGGGGGATTTGGGTGCGTGTACTGGCGCTGGTCTGGACCACTTCTGGGTGTCTCCTGTCCTTGAGCATCCCGATGGGAACAGCGGTCGCGGCCCCCTCCAACCCGCGCGAGGGGGATGTGCGATTCCGTCCCTTGAACAAATATCATAGGCTGCGAAGGGAAATAGGTCATCGTCAGTTTTCTGGCGATAACTCGTTTCTAGCAGAGTTTTTCCGTCCGTCATCCCCTGACACTTTGGGAATTCCCCATGAAGATCGAACATCTGGCCCTGAACGTCCCCGACCCGCTGGCGATGGCCCGCTGGTATGTCGACCACATGGGATTGACGGTCAAGCGGCGCTATCTGGAGGCCCCGTGGGGTCATTTCCTGGCGGATGACGGGGGCACGGTGATGCTGGAGCTGTATGGAAACGACAAGGTTCCCCGGCTCGATCTTCCGAGCGTGGCACCGCCCGCACTGCATTTGGCGTTTGTGTCGCGGGATGTCGAGGCGGACGTGAAGCGACTCGTCAGTGCGGGGGCCACACTCGTGAGCGGGCCGGAAACGGCCGCGAACGGAGACGGTCTGGCCATGCTTCGCGACCCATGGGGCGTGTGTCTGCAACTCGTCAAACGGGCGGAGAAGATGATTTAATTCGCGGGCTCGCTCCGCTTCGCAGAGCCTTCGCGTCGCGGCTAAACGGTCTACTCGTGCCGCATAATGCATTGGCCCTTGAGTTCCGCCCCGGCCAGATACCGACCCGCGACGTACCCGACTTTGTTGTACGGCACCTTGACCGTGACCTTGCAGACATCTTTGGCCTGGGCCACGGCGAGGACATCGTTCGGGTCGGGGTTGCCCGCACCCGGATCGACGACGATCTCGACCGTGACATCCGCCTGGGCTACGCCCACCGATGTCGCGACGAAACTTTTCACAGCTGTCGTGACCGAGGCGTTGGTGGCCCCGTCGACGGCGGATTCACGGGCTCCGTGACGGGCGGCGTTCGTGACCAGTTGGCCGACCATCATGGCGCGACCGAACTCGACGATTCCCATCACAACCATAAAGAAGATCGGCAGCACGATCGCCATTTCGACGGCGGCTGCTCCTCGACGAGGTGTAATCGATGGTGTGCCCAAGCGCCGCATGGGGAGTTCTCCGCAGGGTGGGAATGAAAGCGCAGAGGGGAATCGCATTCCACCCAACTGAAGAACCCTAGCTCCCGTTCCCCGGTCGTGGGAGAAATTGAGAAAATATTCCGTGTCTGGTACTGTCAACTTGTTCCGTGAGGTCGGGGTTGACCCGTTCGCGCGGATGTAGCGATTTTGCAACACGGGATTCCAGCTGCCATGCCCACTCCGAAAACCATCTTCAAGCGGATCATCGATCGGGAAATTCCGGCAAATATCGTCTACGAGGACGAACTCGCGCTGGCTTTTCACGATGTCCACCCGCAGGCCCCGGTGCACATCCTGGTGATCCCCAAGAAGGAGATCGCCTCGCTGGCGGACCTGGAACCCGCCGACGCCGCGTTGATGGGGCACCTGTTCCTGGTGGTTCAGAAGCTCGCGGCGGAGCAGGGGCTGACCCACGGATTCCGGGCCGTGATCAACACCGGGAAGGACGGGGGGCAGTCGGTCGACCACCTGCACATCCACCTGCTGGGGAAGCGGGCGCTGGCGTGGCCGCCGGGGTAGCGATCAGCGGTCAGCCATCAGCCATCAGCCATCAGCATTCAGCCAGAAGGAAAGACTCGTCTCCACCATTCCCCTTCTGGCTGACTGCTGACTGCTGACGGCTGACGGCTCTCACTAATACTCCCCGACAATCTCCCCTCCGCGGATCGTGCCGAGGGCCTGATACAGAGCGGTGTCGATGTTCTCGCTGATGAATCGGACGCTCCCGTCCGCCAGCAGAAAATGTGCCCCGCCGGTGTGTACGCTGCTGAAGTCGTCGAAGTGCGCTGCCGGGTGATTGGGAGTATGGTCCAGGCAACCCATCACCCGCTGGCCGGTCTCTTCGCCGCCCGCGACCATGCCCGCCCAGGTCGACCACCAGTCGAGGTTGGCGTTCGTCTTCCGCTCTCCAATGAGCACGGTACTGCTGGTTCCGTCCGTGAAGTCCCGCAGGCTCACACGGCTGTTGTGGTACACCGCTCCATTCCCGACGCATTGTCCCGCCGCTGTGACCGGGGCTGTGCCGGGGGGATTTTCGCAGTCATCGAGAGACACGGTCCCGAAGGCGGCCACGTAGTTCGCGGTCGCCAGTTCGGCCAGCACCTGACTGGGATTCCCATCCGCCTTCAATGTCCATTTCGAGGAAGGGGCTGGGTCGCTGGGGCAGAGGAATGCGGAAATCGAAGTCGTAATCAGAGGCGCATTGACCGGGTCGGCAATCGGCCGATTGAAGTTGAACTTGTTGTATAGCGGTGCCTGGTCGACTTGCGGGAGCAGCATGAGCGCCCAACCCGCTCCGCTGCCGCCGTCGATGGGGGTCATCTGCCCGGTGGCGGCATCGACACTGATATAGCCCGGCGGGAAGGTCCGACACTGATCATGATAGTTGTGCAGGGCCAACCCGATCTGTTTGAGGTTGTTCTTGCACGAGGCCCGGCGCGCGGCCTCGCGGGCCTGCTGGACTGCGGGGAGCAACAGGGCGACCAATAACGCGATGATCGCGATGACCACAAGCAGTTCAATGAGCGTAAATCCACGACGACGCATGGGGAACTCCAATTCGAAAAGACTGAGGAATGAATGTAGGCGATGTCGCTCCGCGACTCGCTTGTGTTGGAGTAGCTGCACTCGCCAGAGTGCGGGCTTCCCGCGTTCTGGCGAACGCAGCTACCAAATTGGCGGGCTTCCCGCGTTCTGGCGAACGCAGCTACCAAATTGGTCGACCACTCACCCAGCGCGAAAAGCGACTGAAGAAACAGATGGTGAACCCCGACGCCATGGGGTGGGTCGGTGAGAATGTGTGCCTAATATCAGACAATCAGCCCACGGGCGGGCCGCGGGGGGAGGGAAGCCGCTCCTGCGTCGAAGACACCAATTCGTGGTGCCATGCGACGAGGACCACCGCCTCGACCTGCCCGACCGAAACTTCGACAACCTCCACCAACGTGAGCGGGGCCGAGAACACAGCACATACCGCGCAGTGGTCCGAATCGTGGGGAACGGGCGGAGCCGGGGATTGGTCCGGCTCGGAATCGGTCGAACCCCGCACCGGAACCGTATGGACATGACCATGTGAGCAGGTCACTTTCCTCGTCTGGGGATGCCCGGCGTGGCAAGCATGGGAGCCGCAGCAAGCCTCGCCCAACACCAAGTGCCACCCGCCATGCCCCAATAACACCAACAGGGCATAGCCACACAGGGCTGCCCAGCGGAGAATCGGAGGAAGAGACACGCGCAGCATATTCCACTCAACAGACACAACAGAACACCCATTCTGACACGGCAGCCGACGCAAAGTCAACGGGTGAAATGGTCGGAAACCGAAATAGAATGCGAGACGCACTTTGCAGACCGGGGTCACGAGCGGTCTCGGGTGCCCGCAGTGCGGCATGAGGCAGCGTCGCAATCTGAAAGGCTCCCCATGATTTTGTGGTTCATGATTTTGTGATGCCTGATCCGGAGCACGTCTCATCTTCCGGGAGGGGGGAAGAGGTTCACAAAATCATGGGCACAAAATCATGAAGAGGGGAGCAGCGAATGAGCGTCAATTCGCCGGGGACACCGCGTCGCCCG
>JAYWFM010000459.1:0-7356 GCA_043778825.1 Planctomycetota bacterium
GATGTGCCCGAGGATGCCGCACAGGCATTCGATGAGCGGTTGTCCGTCATAGGCCGCGGGGATGTTGAACGGACGCTCGTTCTCCGTAATGCGGCTACCGGGGAGCGGGTGCGTGGCCGCTGAGATGGCCGCGTGGCGTTCGGCGAGGCGGCGGGCTTGTTGCTCTTCCGTGGTGATGTAGCAGAAGGGGCACGACTCCAAGAGGACGTAGCGCTGGTCAGCCTGGTCTTCGGCGGTGAGTGGCGACTGGCAGGCGTAACATTGGACGCTGTCTGATTCATCCAGGCCGGGGTTGAGGCCGACGCGATCGTCGAACACGAAGCACTCACCATCGTAGTGGGCCGCCCCGCACTCCTCGAAGTATTTGAGGATGCCGCCCTCCAATTGGTAGATCTGCTCGAACCCCTGCATCTCCATGAACGGGCCCGCCTTCTCGCAGCGAATCCCTCCGGTGCAGAACATCACGATCGGCTGCTGCTTCAGTTCCTCGGGCAGCTGGGCGACGGCATTGGGGAATTCGCGGAACTGGTCGATGCCGACGGTGCGGGCGTTGCGGAACGTGCCGAGTTTCACCTCGTAGTCGTTGCGAGTGTCGAGCAGTGTGATGGGGCGTCCCTCGTCGAGCCAGCGCTGGAGTTCCTTGGGGGCCAGCTTCGGGGAGGGTTTCCCGACGGGGTCGACGCCCTCGATTCCGAAGCTGATGATCTCCTTCTTGATCTTCACCAGCATGCGCCGAAACGGCTGCTGGTCGCTCTCACTGAACTTGACGGGGAGGCTCTCCAGGCCGGGAATCGTTCGCAGCTCCGCGAGCAGTTGGTCGATGTCGGAGCGTGCCCCGGCGACGAAGAGGTTGACCCCTTCCGTACTCAGGAGGATCGTGCCGCGCAGGCCCCACTCTTTGCACAAGGCCGTCAACCGCTCGCGGAGCGACTTGAGTTCGGTGAGGGCCGCGAACTTGTAGGCGGCGATGTTGGTGACGGCGGGCATGGGCGGGCAGCGGGGGGAGGGGGCGGGTCGCAAGAACCTTGATTCTCCCCTGAGTGACTCCTGGAGACAACTGTCGTTCAAGTCCTGGGAATGGCGGGGTGTGCATCAGACAAGTCGGCAGAGATTCACCACAGAGGCACGGAGGAGAACCTCGCTCGGTTCCCAGACACAAGCTGCGGACAAAGAGGGGGAGACAGGATCAACAGGATTCAAAGGATGAATCGCAGTCAGTCCAGGTGAGGTGGTGGGATTCATCCTGTCAATCCTGTCCAAACCGACCATGTGGAAACGTCTGGATTTCTCCGTGCCTCCTTGGTGAATTTCTGCCGCTGCCTACTTTTCGGATGCACACACGACACTGACTGGCACTACGAAATGGGTGTCGAACAATGGACACTTCTCGCTGAAGCCGACAAAGTCGCCGGACTCTCCGAGTCCGGTGGTTCAGTGCCCGCCAGGCGGGGCACACACTCACCCAGAAACCGAGTGTCCCAATCACTGAGTTTTCAAAAACGCCCACGCGGCGGTGGCGTCGCCCACACCGGATTCGGAGAATCCGGCGACTTTGAGCCACCCGACCTCGAAAACCCTGTCGGCTTCCGCGCGGAGTGTCGAACAATTCCGGGATTTGTTACGATCAACAGCTCTGTGGATGATCGACGCGCAGGCGTCGCAGGCCGGGGTGTGTTCGTGGTCACGGGAGTCTTCGAATGTCAGTCTTTGCGCGACGATGCGCTGCCAGCATGTGCAGTGGGGCGGTGTTGATCGCTCTGTTCAGCGTCCTAGTGGGGTGGTCGCAGGTGGCCAGCGCTCAAGCCCCCGCGACACCGGCGGCGGCTCCCGCTCCCGCAGCGGCGGCCCCGGCGGCGGCACCCACCGAAGCCCCCAAGCAATCGAGCCTGATGTGGTTGATCCACACCTCGGGCTGGATCGGTCTCGTCTTGCTGCTGATGTCGTTTTACTTCGTGGCCCAGGTGGTCCGGCTGTTCCAGGACTTGCGAGTCGACGTGGTCATGCCCCCCGGCCTCATCGAAGAAATGGACAAACTGCTCGCGAATCGCGACTACCCGGGGATCCTGCGGGTGGCCAAGGAGAGCGAGTGCGAACTGGGGCAACTGGTCACGTCGGGGATCACGTCGCTCTCCAGCGGTCTGGCGGAAGCCCGTGACTCGGTCGACCGGATGGGCGAAGTCGTCACGGTCGAGATGGAAAAACGCATCAGCATGCTGGCGGTCATCGGGTCGCTCGGCCCGCTGATCGGGCTGCTCGGAACGCTGAAGGGGATGATCTCCAGCTTCAGCGTGATCGCCAGTGGCGAGCAGATGAAGGCCGCCGAAGTCGCCTTCGGGATCTCCGAGGCTCTGGTGATTACGTTCGAAGGGGTGGCCCTCTCGGTGCCCGCGATCTTCCTGTTCGCGGTGTTCAAGAACCGCGTGGCCTCGCTGAGTTTGCAGTCGATTGCGATGGCCGACGAGTTCCTGCTGCGGGTGCATAGCTCGGCGGCGCGTGGCAAGTCCGGCGGTGCCCCCACGACCGCTCCGGCGGCTCCCCAGGCCTGATGCCTCTCCCCGTTGAGTGAGTCCATGCAGGAGTGAACCAATGTCTGCGCAAACCAGTGAAGGGGTCGAACCCAATCTGACGCCGATTCTCGACATGGTCTTCCAGTTGATCACGTTCTTCATGCTCGTGATCAACTTCAAGGGCGCGTCGATGGATCTGACGCTGCAACTCCCCGTGCTGGGGTCGGCCCGACCGCTGGAGTACGCGGGTACGCTGGAACCGATCGTGCTGAACATCGATCCCAAAGGGGGAGTGAAGGCGTTCGGGCAACCGATCGATGTGAATGTGTTTATCCCGCACGAAGCCAAGATGCTCAAGCTGCAACTGAAGGCATTGGGAAAACCCCTGGCCGAGGGCGACGAATTGCCCGTGCCGGTCATCATTCGCGCGGACAAGGTGACGGACTTTGCCACCGTCCTGGGGGTCATTCGGCTGTGCCAGGCGCAGGGCTATCGGAACATTGCCCTGAGTGCCATGAACCGTCAGGGAGGCACATGAATGGCTCGCCGCCGTAAAAAACACAAACCTCCGGGTGAGGTGCAGATCAACCTGGCTGCGATGCTGGACATGGCATTCCAGCTGTTGGCGTTCTTCATTTTGACATTCCGTCCCGCGCCGATCGAGGGGCACTTCCAGCTGCACATGCCGCCACCGACCTCCCAGACCAATGTCACGGAGTCGACTGAATCCCCGAACCCGTCTACCGGTGAGGAACCCCCGTTTGTGGAAACGCTGGATCTGATGATCCGGGCGGACAACCGGGGGCAGGTGTCATCGATCGATGTGGGACGGGAAACGGTCGTGGCGGGACGGCTGACCCAGCCCGCGATCCAGCAACTCAACACCAAGCTGCGGTCCAGCCTGAAAGACGCACCGTACGATCGCATCCAATTGCATGTGGACCGTCGCCTGCACTATGAGGAGTTGATGAAGATCGTCGATGTCTGCACGCGTCAGACGCTGCCGGATGGAACGCCGATGCGGCAGGTGGGGTTCATGGAGTTGGCGAACCAGGGCGAGTGATCGTCCGTGCGTCAGGCGTCGTGAAATGTGCCGTAGCTGCCCCTCGCCAGAGGGCGGCGCGTGGTTCTATTCGCCCGCGTTCTGGCGAACGCAGCTACAGATCGCACGAGTCCGAGAGCGGATGAACTGCGATTGATCGAGTGGGGAGACCGTTCATGCGACGCAGAACTGTGCGACCGTTTGGTTCTTCGGTGACTGCCTCGCGCGGGCTGTCGATGCTCGTCGGCCTGGCCGTGCTGTGGGTGGTGTACGACGCGATTCGGCAACCCGCAGCCTGGCACTGGTTGGCCGCCAACGATGACGACATGGTTCAGGCCCCCGTCGTCCCGGCTGCGGGCCAGGTGCCTCAGTCCCTCGATGAAAATGTGTCCCCCGGTCCCAACGATCTCGACCCCGAAGCGTTCGCGCATTTCCAAGAGATCGCGGAACTGATCACCGATAAGTCGAAACTCCAACCGCGAGAGATGTTTGCCTATTGGCAACTGCTGGGCTGGAGTCGGACCCAACCGTTTGCGGAGTTCGAGCAGCGGGCCCGGCGCGATCTGGCCGTCACTCAAATCTGGGAGCAGCCGCAGAAGTTTCGCGGAAAACCGATGCGGTTACGGCTGCATGTGCGCAAGGTCTTGGTGCATGATGCGCCCAAAAATCCGCTGGGGGCGAACCATGTGTATGAAGCGTGGGGCTGGACCGACGAGTCCAAGTCGTTGCCCTACCTGGTCGTGTTCACGGAGAAACCGCCCGAGCTGCCGGTGGGGAATGAGGTCGAAGTCGAAGTGGTGTTCGTGGGCTACTTCCTGAAGATCATGACCTATGACACGTTCGAGGATAAGCGGCGGGGCACTCCGCTGATGGTGGGTCGAGTCCGAGTGGTCGCCCCCACCAAGCAGGCCCGAGTGGCTGCCAGCAACTGGGAAATCGCCGGACTGGTTCTGGGAGGCTTGCTGTTGATCCCCGTGGGGCTGTGGTTCGTGTCCCAGTCACGACGCCAGAAGTACAAGGCGGTCGTGCCGCCCGCTGCGCTCGATCCGCAATGGGTGCCATTCCAGGGCACGGCCCAGGAGCCGCTGACCGAGTTCGACCCAACGGTGTCGGGGGACACCCGCTGAAGCCGCTTATCAAGGAACATCGCTGCGCGGCGTGTGTGTATCAGAAAGGTAAGCAGAGATTCACCACGGAGACACGGAGACACGGAGGCACGGAGGAGAACCTCGCTCGGTTCCCACACATTAGCTGCGGACGAAGAGGTGGAGACAGGATCAACAGGATTGACAGGATGAATCGCAGTCAGTCCAACTAGGGTGGAGCGATTCATCCTGTCAATCCTGTACATCCTGTCCAAACCGACCAAGTTGCAACGTCTGGGTTACTCCGTGCCTCCGTGGTGAATCTCTGCCGCTGCCGACTTGTCTGATGCACACATGATATCCAGAACACGTTTGCCGACCGCTCGCCTTCGGGGATGCCACACCATGCCGACCACTCAGCCCATCCGGTTCACGCTCTCCCGATGCCTGTACAGCCTGCTGATCCTCAGCATGATCGCGGGCGGTCTCCGTGCCGAAGAGCCGATGGCCGAACCGCCGACGCTGCAGCCGCACTTCACCGTCCGCAAACTCCCCGATGCCGCGACCAGCGTCGCCTTCTCACCGAAAGGCGACCTCCTCGCGGTCGGCAGCTATGAGACCGTCGAACTCTGGAACGTCACCGAGAAATCCAAGGTCGCCTCTCTCCCCGTCAAGTCCGGATTCGCCCGCAGCCTGGCCTTCTCGCCCGATGGAACCCAACTGGCCATCGGCGGGTATCAGAAGATTCACCTGCACTCGGTCGAGACCCGCGCGCTCGTGCGGGACATCAAGGGGCATCGCGGCTACGTGACCGCTGTCGTCTGGAATGCGGCGGGGGATCGGCTCTATTCGGCCAGCGAGGACAAGACCGTCCGCATCTGGGGGGCCTCGGACGGAACGGAGCAGAGCCAGTTCAGGGACTTCTCCGCACCGGTCATGGGGCTGTCGCTGTCCCCGGATGGAACCCTCCTCGCCATCGCGGGAGGGGATGAAACCCAACTGACCAAGCCGGGGTTTGCCCAGTTGCGAAAGGTGACGGGCGAGGTGGTGCACGAACTGGCCGCCCCCCAGCGACCGGCGACCGACATCGCGTTCACCCCGGATGGCAAGCAGGTCGTACTGACCGGATTCGATGAGCAGGTGCATCAGTTCCAGGTCGACACCGGAGTGCTGGTCGGCGACTACACGGGGCACGCTCGACCGACGAACAGCGTGGCATTTGCCGCGCAGGGCACGCTGGCACTCACCGCTTCGGGGGGGCGATTCCAGGGGAAGAACGAACTCCATGTCTGGTCGCTGGCGGATCGAAAAATGGTCACGATGCTGGAGCCAGCTCAGGGACGCCTGACCCGGATCGCGGTCTCACCCAGTGGCCAGTGGCTGGCGATCGCGGCTGCCGACAAGAACGCCACGGTTTGGGATCTCTCAGCGTTGACGGTCCCCGCCACCCCACCCGCCGCTCCCGTGGAGGACAAGCAGCCGATGACCCGCCTCACCCCCACAGGCCGTTTGCAGTTCACCGCAGCTGACGAGGCACCGATGAAGCGGATCGGGATCATCGGGCTGGATACCTCGCACGCGATTGCGTTCACGAAGACGTTCAACGCCGACCCGCCGATCCCCGCGTTGGCCGGGATGCGCGTCACGGTGGCCTACCCCCACGGCAGCCGCGACATCGAAGGCTCGGTCAGCCGCATTCCCGGCTACACCGAGGAGGTCAAGAAGCTGGGCGTCACCGTGGTCGACTCGCTCCCCGCGCTGCTGGAGCAGGTCGACTTCGTGTTGCTGGAGACCAACGATGGACGGCCGCATCTGGAGCAGGCCCTGGCCGTTTTCCAGGCGGGCAAACCAGTCTTCATCGACAAGCCGGTGGCCGGGTCGCTCGAAGATGCGGTCGCAATTTACGAGGCCGCGAAGCACTACAAGGTGCCGGTCTTCTCGTGCTCGTCCCTTCGCTTCATGGAGGACGCCCAAGCCGCCCGTAATGGGTCGTGCGGCAAGGTGCTCGGCTGCGACACGTTCAGCCCGTGTTCGCTGGAGAAGACGCACCCCGACCTGTTCTGGTACGGCATCCACGGGGTCGAGATCCTGTACACCGTGATGGGACCGGGATGTCAGACCGTCAACCGCAGCTCGACTCCCGATGCCGATGTGGTGATGGGGACGTGGAAGGAGGGCCGCATCGGCACCTTTCGCGGGATGCGGGGGGGGAAGTCGGGCTATGGCGGGAATGTCTTCGGAGCCGACAAGTACCTGCCGCTGGGAAACTTCAAGGGGTACGACCCGCTGGTGCTGGCCATCGGCAAGTTCTTCACGACCGGTGAGACTCCCGTGACGGAGGAAGAGACGCTGGAGATCTACGCCTTCATGGAAGCTGCCGATGAAAGCAAGCGCCAGGGCGGGGCCACAGTCTCGGTCCCCGCCACGCTGGAGAAGGCCCGCGCGGCGGCACGGGCCCGTTTGAAACCGTGATCGATGGGACGGTGAGCATCAGCGATGTGATCTTGGAACCACCGACAGTGGGCGCGAAATTGGCGAGCATGTGGTGGATCGAATGTGTGAATCAGAAAAATAGGCAACCCCCCAGAGTTTCAGGACACATCCCAGACACAGGGATAACACTGGGCTTGAACGTGGCGATACCGGAGATCACTCGTCCAGCGCCTCGATAATTGGAAACGCAGAGGGCGCTGAGGACGCAGAGAAAGGCATTCCTCCTGAA
>JAYWFM010000460.1:0-17850 GCA_043778825.1 Planctomycetota bacterium
CAAAGGGTTCCCTTTGAGGTTTCTTTGCTGCCTTGGCGACCTTCTGTTCAAAATCTATTCAGGAAATTGTTTCGGACGAATTCCTCATGTGCTCGGTCAGACGTGTCTGACACGTGGGATAGACTCCCCCGGCCCGTTTTCACTGACCGCTCGCGACAACACTGGCGGTCCAAATCGACCGACTGTGGCGTCCGAAGCAGTCCTCGTTTGGGCCTCTGCCCACAGTGCCACCCCGCCGCTCATGCCAACAGTTCCGCGATAAGGCCGCTTTGGTCAATGTCCCGCAGGCCGGTGTCGGGCACGCCGAACTGATCGCGAGGCTTCCCAGCTGCCTCGAGCAAAGTGAGATACAGATTCGACATCGTGCGGTGCGTCTTGGCTCCGTAGAACGGCAGTTGCAAGTAGCGTCCACCGGGCTTCAGCTTGCTCCCCACGCCGCCTAACAATACGACGGGCCAAAGCTTCAGGTTCGGATGGTGCGATTCGCCGGAATCACTGAGGTACACGATGAGCGTGTTGTCGAGCATCGTGCCATCTCCCTCGCGGATCGAGGCGAGCTTCGACGCCATGTGGGCGATGAGTTTGCAATGGTATTGTCGCACCTTGATGTGAATCTCTTCGGTCGTGAGGCCCTCCACGGTCTCCCCGTGTCCCACCCCGTGTCCGCCGATCGGGATGCCCAGATCGGGCCACGCCAGATAGTTCTGGTGTCCTCCGCCGGAAGCAATCGTGACGCTGTTGGTGAGACCCGCAATGAGCGCAGAGGTGGCGATTTCGAAGTGGGCCTGTAGACGGTTGACCTCAGTGGGCTTGGCGAACTGTTCGTCGAGGTGAGGTACCGCAGCGCGGAGTGCGGGTTTGATGGCATCGATCGCGCCTTGCCGGCCGTGCAGTGTTTCCAGCGCCGCCGCATACTCATCCAGCTTCGCCCGTTCCTCACCGGCGAGGGCGTTGCGAGCCCGGCGCACGTCCTCCGTCATGAAATCCAGAATGTGGGTGCGATTTTCAAATGTGGCACGGTCGTTGCCACCGATGACGCTGCCAAAGAGTGAACGAAACGCCTGTTCGGGCACGCATTGGAGCGGCGATGCCTTACCCGGTCCGGCACACGAGAGCAGGTAATTCAGCGACTGATCCTTCTCGAGCACGCCAAGGCCCACATGCCGGATGATGCCCGGACTGGCATCGCCGAGCGCGCAGTCGATCGTCTGCGCCAGCGGTCCCGCGCTGCCGGGATAGCAACCCAGCGCGCCCTGGTTGGTCGAATGCCCGCCCGTTCCGCCTTCGGCCGACCGACCGGAAAGTCCCTGAAGCAACGTCAGGCGATCCACAAAGGGAGCGAGTTCTGCAATGGGCGCAGGCAATTCTTCAGCGGTGACCTGCTTCTCAACGGTGTCCTCGTTGCTGAAGATTTCCCCGCCCTTTCGGAGCGGCAGACCGGCCGGGATGATGTGATTCGGGTTCATGCCGTTGCTCTGGAGCACGAACACAAAACGCTGCCGCACCGCAGCTTTGGAACCGGTAGCATGCGCGGTGAGCTGTGAGAGCAGCGGGCAGAGTACCGATGCGCCCGCGCCGAGTGTCAGACCTTTGATCGCGGAGCGACGAGTCATGAGGGGATTCATGGTGAGGTCTCATGGGTGGGGGATTGTGGTTTGGAGTCCTGGGAAACACCGAGTGGCGTGCGTTTCAAAAACGAATCCGATGTCAGCAGCGAAACGAGCAGCGCCTTGAAGCTGCCACCGCTTTCCTGATAGGTCCGATCCGCATCTTGCAAGGTCTTCGCATCGGCCAGGCTTTCGTTCCTGCCCAGGTAATAGCGAAAGACATGGCGAATCCAGACTTGGCGACAGCGGTCGGAGTTCGCAAGCTTCGTGACCAACTCGTAGGGGTCGCTGAGCGGCCCGTCGAGTTTCTGGTCGCCCGTGTGCGCGATCAGTCCTTTCGTATCGAGAGGCACACCTCGCAGTACGTCCCCCAGCGGCTTGCCCTTGTCGTCAACGTTCTTTTCGGTGGCTGTGGGATCAAGCACCCAGTCCTGGTCGAGTCGGCGTCCGAAGTGATCGAACTGTTCAAACGGCAGGCCCAAATCGTCCATGTGCTGGTGACATTTCCAGCAGCGTTGGTCGCGCGTGGCGGACGATACACGGTCGCGGAGCGTGTGGGTCCGGTCGCCAGGCACCATCGCGGCGACACCGATGGGCAAGTCGGGCACCGTGCCGCCGAGCAGCCGCTCGCGGATGAACCGACCGCGCCGCACGATATCGTTGTGGAAATTCTCACTCCAAGCCATCAACCAACTCGGCTGCATGAGAATGCCGATGCGGGTCTGCGGCTGCTGCGCGAACGGTTGCTCCGGAGTCCAGGTTTCGAGGCCATACAGCGACTCAGGCAGTGCCATGCCTCGTTGATTGTGGGCATTGGGAATCAACGCCCGTTGGATTTCCTCGCGCCGCGTTTCCTTGTTCGTTGCCATCTTCACGTTGGCGAACGCCAGCGGCGTGGTGAGTAACTCGCGAAAGACATCTTTGTCCTCGGACATGATATGGAGAATGAGCCGTTCGGTATCGCGCACGTGTTGTTCTGGACGATGCCAAAGATCCTTCGGTTCGTCTTTGAAAACTTCCGTCGCGTTGTCGTACTCGAAGTATTCGCGGAAGAAACCGAGCATTCGGGGCTTGACGATTTTCGGGTCGTCCAGAATGCGACGCACTTGTTCCGCGATTTGCTCGCGCGTGGCGAGTTGCCCTTTTTCGGCAGCCTCCAGGATTCGCGACTCGCGGCGGTGCAGGAGGGCCGTGGTGATTGCCGCGGCGGTTTCCTGCGGCGTGAGCATGGCATCGGGGCCTCCGAGTTCACTGCGAAAAATCGCGTCGGTCCGCAACAGCACGGTCGTGAGCAGTGCCTTGACTGCTCCCGGTCGGTCGCCGCCCTGCGAACATTTTTCATACAGGCCGAGCAGCCGCTCGACGTCCTCTGGCTCCGCGCGGCGCGCGATGGCGAGGCTGAACTGCTTTTGAATTGCTTTTTCGAGTTGCTCGCGGGTCGGCATGCCCGCAGGGTCCATGAGTTCGGTGAACTCGCGAACCGTGTCGTGTTTGGCCTGCACCTTGCCATCGACGAAGTCATGTCGCGTCTGGTCTTCCACGATGAGGATCGCATTACGGAACAGAAGTTCCGTCGTTGGTACATCCACGCGCGCCAAACTTGCGAAATCCTGGATGCCGCGCTCCGGGCCTCCTGAAAACGGTTGGACGACGCCTTTGGGTCGTCCTCGCGCCACGTCCTCCACCCAGCCCAGGTAGCGGTCGCCATTGATCCGCCACAAACGGGGTGCAGGAGCTTTCGCCGCCTCGCCTGCGGCGGTCGCTGGACCAAACAGCAACTCGTGCGGAACGAGGTTGCCCAGGTTCGGCTTGAGCTGCGCGTGCCCACCCAGCTGGCTCGTGACCCAATGCGTGAGCGAATCCCTTTCCGCCTCATTGGGTTGTTTCGCGTCTTCCGGGGGCATCTCGCCGCTGCGGACTTTGTCGAGTACTAAGACCCAGCGAGTTCCCTCGGTGGTGATGTCCCCCGTCAGGTCGTCCAGGCGGACGTTTCCTTCCGGCTTCTCTTCCCCGTGACACTTCAGGCAGTGTTGCCGTAGAAATGCGACCGCAGACGGACTTGCACGGTCAGCTTCGGCCGCCTCGCCCGCTTGAGCGAGCGTGAACGCGCACGACAGGAACACGATGCACAGAAATGTCGGTTGAGGATCCGATTTCTTCATGGCTTCACAGCGTCGGAGTGGTCCAGTCACTGCCTGGAGTGTCTGGGTTGCAGAGCAAAAGAGGTTACGAAAGACGGGCGTGACTTGGCAATCCAGCTTGTCCCTTCGTCACCCCGGCGTTCAAAGCCACGCCTGGGCCACCACTCCCATCGCACTGCGTGCAGCCTCACACGATCTCCTCGCAGGCGGAGGCGACACTGCCCAACCGGGGCGACCTTGCGGACTTGAGGGTGGTGCGAAAGTGTCGGGTTTGCAGACGGCATCGTCAACCGTGATGATAGGTGAGGTCAGACTGTCCCCATCCCGTTCCGACACTTGGAGAGAGTGCGTGATGAGGCTCGCGACTCACCTCCCGTCTGGCGGAATGCTGACAGCTGATTGCTGACGGCCCCACTCCTATGGCACATTCCTTTCTCCAGTTTGGTCCCCGGATCACCGTCCTGCCCGTCGTCCACGGCAGCGGGGACTTTGCGCTGGAGGTGCGGCGGGTGCTGTTGGCCGAGAAGTTCGACTGTCTGGCGGTGCCGCTGCCGGAGTCGTTTCAGTCGGCGGTTGAAGAGGCCATCGAGGCTCTGCCGACACCCACGATTGTGGTGCGATCCGAAGAGGCCGGGTATCAGCCCGACACCGGTGACGACGAGGACGGCGACTCGCACCCACTGGCCAGCTACGTCCCCATCGACCCCTGCCAGCCGGTGATCGCGGCTCTCCGCTTTGCGATTCAGGATCGGATGCCGCGCGTGTTCATCGACCTCGAAACCGATGGGTTCCACAACACGCCGATCGGACTGCCCGATCCGTATGCCCTCAAAAAAGTGGCAGTGGAAAAATTCTCGGCAGCAGTGTTGCCCTCACTGCCGCGTCCGACGAATGAGCGGCACCAGGAGCGGATTGCGTGGATGGCTCATCGGCTGCGGCAGTTGGAGCGGAAGTACCAGCGGGTGCTGTTCGTGTGCTCGCTGGCCGACTGGCCTTGGATTCGCGAGGCGTACACCGAGAAGACGCCGGTCGACGAACCGTTCGAGGCCGAACACGAACCGGCGATCTACAAGGTCGCGCCCGAGACGCTGCTCTTCCTGCTGGGTGAGTTGCCGTACCTCACCGGGCTGTACGAGCGGGCGCGGGCGGAACTCGACGACGACGAGAACCTGTCGATTGATGGCATCAAGGAGATGCTCCTCACGACACGCGAAAGGTATAAGGAGGAACTCAAGGGCCGCGCCCGCAACATCTCGCCGCACCTGCTCTCGAACTACCTCAAGTACGTCCGCAACCTGTCGCTGATCGAGCGGCGGATGACCCCCGACCTGTACACCCTCATCATCGCCGCCCAGCAGACAGCGGGGGACCAGTTCGCGATTCACCTCGCTGAAACCGCCCGCAGCTATCCCTACCACGAGCCTCTGCACTACGACGATTTCCAGATGTCGATCGACCGGGGCCAGTTGCCCAACGGAGACATCGTACAGCTGCAAAACCGGCTGCCGGGGAATCCGATCGAGTGGCGGACCTGCAAGCTCAATCGCCGTCCGCCGAAGCTCGACCAGATCAAGTGGGCCAATGACTGGAACCCGTTCGGGCAATGCAGCTGGCCTCCCGAGGACATTGCCATTGAGCGGTTCCGGACCCATGTGAAGGACAAGGCCCTGTCGCTCATGGGCAACGACCTCGCGAGGACCGAAAAGTTTTCGACGAGCCTGAAGGACGGTCTCGACATCCGCGAGACGCTGCGGAATTGGCACACGGGCGAGCTGTATGTGAAGATCCAGCCGCCCGCAAAGGGGACGCTGGACTGCGTGATCATGCTGTTCGATTCGCCGTCCGACCCGCGCGACTACCCGTGGCGGATTACGTGGCACGCGGAGAAGCATGACGAGTCGACGCTCTCGTTTTTCGCGACGCCGTTCTCGCAAGAGGTCATCGGCCCCGGCATCGCGACGGCCACCTACGGCGGGTCGATGTTCCTCTTCCCGCCGAGGAGCATCCCCGATCTGTGGCGCGACCCGAGGTTCGACTTTGTCGACACCTTGGAGGAGCGGCTGCTGGCCGGGGCCTGCTTCCACTCGCAGCAGACACACATCGCGATCCTGTCGGCGATGCCTCCGGGTGCCGGGTGGCGACGCCTCGCCAAGAAGTACCACAAGCGGCTGGTGCATGTCCCGCTGAGCCAGTTCAGCCAGGAGACGATCCAGCAGTTGCGGATGTTCCATGTCCTGAACGGGCGGCAAGTGCGGAGCTATGCCGAGCATTTTATCCGCAAGGCGTAATTGGACAGCGCCACTTTGAGTTCTTCTGTGTGGAAAATGACAGGATGTCGTGTCTGCGAGAGCGGCACGGCGTCAGCCTGCCGAGGCGTGTCCCCAGGGCAGACGCTGGATCGCAGGCGGGGGCCTCGACAGGCTGACGCCTGCCGCTCTCGCCGACGGTGCCACTGTGTCGAAAAAGTGGCGCTGTCCAAGTAAGCATGCCTCAGTCACCCGACCATGTTACGATGATGCTCGTGCAGGGCACGGTCAGGAGAAGAGTTTGTGTCTCGGCGAGAGAAACTTCTGGAGAAGATGAGAACTCGTCCGGGCGACATTCGCTTTATGGAGGTGGATGCCTTGTTGCGAACTCACGAATTCGTCCTGTTCAACCAGCGGGGCAGCCATTGCACGTACCATCGAGCCGATGGTCACGTGTTGACCATCGTGAAACCACACGGCGGACGGAAGACCTGCCATCCTGCCGACATTCGGCGTCTCTTGAAGGTGCTGGGCCATGAAGACCACACATGAGTATCGCGGCTACGTGTTCACCGTGACTTATGAGGCGCGGGATCCGGCCTATGTCGTAGACTTCCCGGACATCCCCGACATCATCACCAGCGGACAAACGCTGGACGAAGCGTTCCGGCATGCGTGCGAGGCGCTGGACCTGCATTTGGAAAGCTTGCAGAAGCTGGGGAAACGCTGTCCCAAGGCGAGGTTTCGGCTGGTGGTTGAAGCGGTGAAGTAACGACTTGGCTGACTCGAAGTTCGAGTCACCACAGTCGTTTACTTTTCGGACCTCAACGAGGAGCAACTGAGCAAACTGAGAGACTGGGGCCTCTCCGTCAAACTCAAAGCCAAACCTCTGACTATTGAAATAACCGTGAACGTTGTTGCACTTCCAGCAAACAGTGGCGGAACAGATCACCTGACCAGTGGTGAGGAATGTCAGTTCGTAAGTCGGGATATGGCAGCGAGATTGATCGCCAGACGGCAGTCTCCTCCACAAATCAGCGATGGTTCGAGCTGACGGATCCGTCACGATTACCGTTTTCCCCCAACGCCCCCTGAGACGGATCTGGACCTCATCGATGTTGGGCAGTCGTGACGGTGAGATTTTCAATTCCGTGATTTCAGAGGACCAGTGATGTTCCCCTCGCTGAAGCGTCTGGTGACTTTAGGCAGGCGGGCGAACATCATCTCCCCGCCACCTCGACAAGCGGGGTGGCGTTCGGTCGCACCCGAAGAATGGAATGAATCCGTTCGAATTCACCAGTTATGGCGAGCGGTCAGTGGAAAATTACCGCCAGACTTCCGAAGTCTCGGAAGACTTCGGAAGTCTTATGGTACGCCAAGTCTGGCCGCTCGCCTTACGGCTTCTTGACGACGAGCTTGGCTGCCGGGATCTTCTCCACAGCCAAAGGCGGATTCTTCCCGGCGACGACCTTCACCATGAACTTACGGTTCAGATAGCCCTGGCGCTCGTGCCAGACGCGGAATTCGTGCTCGCCCACGGGCAGGTTCTCGATCTTGAACTTGCCATCGGCATCGGTCAGGGCCACGTACGGGTGATCTTTCACCAGCACGTACGCTTCCATCCAGCCGTGAATGTCGCAGTTCACCTTCACCGGCACGGTGTCGGGAAATTCGAAGATCAAATCCTGCCCCACTTTGTTATTTGCAGCCAGCAAGGGATTCGCTCCCGTACTCGCGACCGGGTTGGTGTGGGTGTTGTGCCCTTCCGTATCGGAGTTGATGCAGTTCAACGTCTGACCCACACGGAGTGTCTGCCCATGAGGCATAAACCGACAGCCGAGCTGATCGAGCGTCTTCTTGGCAGTCGGAACAGCCTTGAGGTCGGGGTGGATCTCTGCCGGGGCCTTGTTCAGGTAGATGTACACGTTGGCGACACCGTTGTTCGTGGGGTTCACGATCAATGAATCGTCCGGGATGGGCTGCACGCAGGTCGGTGCCTTGGCGACGACAGGGGGGGCAGCCTTGGGGAACAGTACTGGCACGTCAATCTTGCCATCAATGACAAACTGTCCCTCGATCGTACCCCACTCGACGGCCCGAACCGACTGGCCGGAGCCAGCGAGCAGGGCGACCATCAATCCACAAACGGCGCTTACACGGGTCAACATGACTTGCACTCCACAATCATCAACGGCAGGACCGCGCCGAGGGTCTCGTACCCTCGCACGGCATTTTGGAAGGAGACCCTCCTGGGTCAGACGAATTCTATGTCGAGTCAACACTCCCTGACCAGTAGAAACCCGCCGATTTCCGCGATCCGTGTGTGCGTCCCCATCGTCGGTACTCTGGGTCAGAGCATCCAAACCTTCGGAGTGGAACCACGAAAGTCACGAAACACACGAAAAGGAAGACCGAGGAAAGGCGTCCGACAGCCTCGCGGAACGGGTGCGACACCCCACTCCCAGAGACATCCTCCACCACGACACCCTGCATTTTTCGTGTGTTTCGTGTATTTCGTGGTTGGATTCCTGTGTGTGTGGTGGGCGAAACCGCTACCGACGAATGGGACGCACACACCCGCGATCCGGGAGACATCCAGAGTGTGCGACGCGCTTTTTGATTGTCGCTGGCCCAGCCATTCACGGTCTCCCCATGATTTTGTTCGACATGATTTTGTGAATCTCTTCCTGTCGACCCCGGAAAGTCAGAGGGGAACAAAATCATGCAGAACAAAATCATGAAGAGGCTCCTCACGTCCGCAGCCCCACATGGTCGGACGCATTGGTTTTCTCTCGATTCGCCACGTCTGCAAAGTGCGTCTTGCACTCTGACAACCAGGGGCCGCTTGACCGGGGTTGAGACCGAGATATCCGGCAGATCGATGGGGCTGAGGTCACCGATCGTGGCAGGAGATCTGCCCCCCCTTCGTTGCCTTCGTTCCCTTCTGTTCAACACCTTGTCTTCCATTCACCATGATCACAGTGAAGAGTTTTGAACAGAAGGGAACGAAGAAGAATACAGACAGCAAACCGTCGCAGCTTGCGGGAATTGGTCGGGCATTCGATCATGCTGCGGAACTCACTCTCCCTCGTGACCGGGAATCCCGCACATGGAATGCCTCCTCGACCGCTTTTTGCGTTACGTCCTGATCGACACCCAGTCGGACGAGAAGTCGCCGACGTTGCCCTCCACCGCCAAGCAACTGGTGCTCAGCCGGTTGCTGGAACAGGAGTGCCGCGATCTCGGCCTGCACGATGTCTCGATCGATCCGCACGGGATCGTGATGGCCACGATCCCCGCGACCGTGCCGCACAACGCTCCGATAATCGTGTGGAACTCGCACGTCGATACCTCTCCTGAGTATTCCGGGACCAATGTGAAGCCGGTCGTCCACAACGACTATCGCGGTGGCGACCTGGTTCTCCCCGGTGATCCGTCCAAGGTACTCAAGGTCAGTGAGAACCCGCACCTCAATGAACTCTGCGGCAAGACGATCATCACCACCGACGGCACCACGCTCCTGGGAGCCGATGACAAGGCCGGCCTCGCCATCATCATGACAGCTGCCGATCGACTGATGCGCGATCGGTCGATTCCGTGTGGCCCGGTGCGGGTCTGCTTCACGGTCGATGAGGAGGTCGGTCGCGGGATCGAGGGGCTGGACTTCGCCCAGTTGGGCGGGGTCTGCGGGTACACGCTCGACTCGGGCGGCGTGGGGCGGATCGATACGGAGACCTTTTCAGCCGACTTGGCCATCGTGACGGTCGAGGGACGCAACACGCATCCTTCGGTCGGGAAGGGAGTGATGGTCAACGCGGTCCGGATCCTCAGCGACTTCATCGCGCGGCTGCCGAGGCAGGACCTCTCCCCCGAGACGACCGATGGGCGGGAGGGGTTCATGCACCCGTATCAGATTCAGGGCGGCGTAGCGTCCTCGTCGTGCCGCATTATCTTGCGCGACTTCGAGACCGAGAACCTCGCCCAGCAGAAAGAACTCCTCGAACGCATCGCCGAGGGCCTGCGCGCCGTCTACCCGGAATGCCGCATCACCATCGAGACCAAGAAGCAGTACCGCAACATGCGCGACGGCCTGCACCGAGAACCCCGCGCGATCCCCAAGGCCATCGAAGCGGTCCGCGCTGCGGGCATCGTCCCCATCATGGACATCATCCGCGGCGGCACCGATGGAGCCCAAATGACCGAACGCGGCCTACCGACGCCCAACCTCTCCAGCGGTCAGTACAACCCCCACTCACCACTGGAGTGGACCTGCGTCGAGGAGATGGAAACGGCGGCGGCGATTCTCGTGCAACTGGCCGTGGCGTGGGGGAAGGAAGTGGGATGAGGCGGGGCAAGAATTGAAGCTGCAAAGGTCACAGAGCGCGAGGTCATGGCTCTGTGACTTCACGCGATGTCCTGTATCACCCTTCTGCGGGTGGTCCCTGAACAAGAAAACGACCGCTGTAACCCTTGTCGGGAGTGCCGTCAACAACTTCGATAATGAGCTGGCAAATTCGCATACCTTCGACGAGCTTTACATCGAGCGGTCCACAGTTCCACATTTCGAGTTGCAGGGGGCTTCCCACGTAGTCGGGTTTGTTTGGAACGTAGCCAAAACCCGCGTGAATCGTGGGAGCGGTGACATGCACACCAATGCCAAGACGTGCGAGGCTGCTTTTCCCTTCGACGCGGGCTGCCAGTCGTGCCTGGGGTGGAAGTTGAATTCGCTCCTTCGTCCAACTGAGAAGAAAGCTGGTGGATTTGAAGATATACCCATCGTGGCCGATGGTAAACTTCTGGCCGCACTCAGCGATCAGTTGGTCGAATTGGTAGTTCGGATCAGCGGGGCAGACAGACGTTGTCACACCGGCGACTTTGGGGACTCGCAGGAGAACCAAGTCCTTGGCGAGAGTCAAATCAATAGCGGTTGAAGACCATGCGTCGGAGCTTGGCTCCGGTGTGATTTTGAGTGCCCCTCGCGCTAAGGCGGCTTTGATTTCCCGATCGGAGAGAATCATGCATATGCCTCGATCGGCTCATCCAGTTGTTCTAGTTTCACCCACAAGCGATTTGCTCCAGTCTCAGCCTCGTGGGGCAGTTCGATCAGCACACACTTGGATTTCGGGTCGACATGCACGATTCCGACGGGAAGGTACTTGGCTTCGCCTTCCTCCGACAGGAAGTCCTTTTCCACTCGAATGAAGTGGCGACGCCCCTGATGATCAACGAATGAGGCAACGACCTCAGAAGCACGAAGACCCTCAGTCACCTTTTCACATCGAAGCTTGGCCATGAAGAGTCTCGGTACCGGTCGGGGTTTGACGGGGTGGGATCGTAGGTTTCGAGACAGAGCAGGTCAACTGAATCATCGATTGCCCATCAACCTCACGGTCTACAGCATCGTCGTCGCTCTCATGGAAATCAAGTCGATGGCTTCCAAGTGATTCGAATTGCGTCTCCCGCGATCTTCGCCGTTCCGCATCGGTGTCCCCGTGGTACACTCTCCCCCCATGTCCCCGCCCGTCAGCCTCTTCGACCGCCCCGCCTTCGAAGCACTCCGCAAGGAGCTGCGACTGGACCCGACGGTGGTGCGGCGATTGCGGACCGATTTGCTGAAGCACTTTGTGGCGGATGAGGCAGCTCTAGCCACCTTTCCGGCTGCGGATCGAGTGGGCGTGCATACGCTCTCGCTCTATCACCGCAGCGACTCCTCCATTGATGGAGCGACGAAGCTGTTGCTCAAAACGGCGAGCGGCATGTTGATCGAGTCGGTGATCCTGCGGGTCGCCTCGGGGCGGACGGCACTGTGCGTCTCAAGCCAGGTCGGCTGTGCGGCAGCGTGTGACTTCTGTGCCACGGGCAAGATGGGGATCGCCCGCAACCTCTCTCCAGCAGAGATCCTCGACCAGCTGTTAATCGCGGGTCAGTTACTGGCCCCCGAGAAACGCAAGGTGCGGAACATCGTGTTCATGGGGATGGGGGAGCCGTTTCACAATGAGGCGAACCTGTACCAGACGCTGGAGGCCCTGACCGCGCCGGAACTGTTTCATCATGCACCGACCAAGCTGCTGGTGTCGACGGTCGGGGTGGCCGATGCGATGCTGCGATGTGCCGAGCGGTTCCCGCTGGTCAACCTCGCGCTGAGCCTGCACAGTGTCCGGCAAGATGTCCGCGAAGAGCTGATCCCGCTGGCCCGGTCCTACCCACTCGATCAGCTGCGAGAGACGGTGCGGGAGGTGAATGCGAAGACGCAGACGCCGGTGATGATTGAATATCTGATGCTCGCGGGCCGCAATGATTCGGAGGCCGATGCCCGCGCGCTGATCGCGTGGGTCGAGGGGCTGCGGGTGCACGTGAACCTGATTCCGTACAACCCGATCGAGGAGTCGCCGCACCTGGTCGGGAGCGACAAGCCGACGCGCGAGGCGTTCGCGGCTCAACTCAAGGCCGCCGGAATCGAGACCACGCTGCGGTACTCGCTGGGTCAGGACATCGCGGCGGCGTGTGGCCAGCTCGTGAGGCATGAGAACCGCCAGCGAGCGCTGGGGGGCAGACCTGCATCGTAGCTGCGTTCGCCAGAACGCGGGCGAATGGTCTCGACGTTCGTGATCGGGATCACGCGAAAGACTTCGGAAGTCTGTTGGTCATACGCCCACGTTCTGGCGAACGTGGCTACGGGGGTTTACCGGCGCGGCTGCGATGGTCCGGCCGCAGCGGCGGGAGGCTCCTGGAACTGCCCATTGTCGAGGCCCTTCATCAGGCCCTTCAGCACATCGTCCAGGATCGGCACGCGGGCTTGCATGACCGCCTTGTGATTGTCGATCGTGCCATCGACGCGGACCCACACCCAGCGACTGGCGACGCGTTGAATCAGGGGTTCTAACAGCGGGACTCGGTTTCTGGCGTCGGTGTAAAAATCGAAGTGGATGCGGCGATCCTGATCCCCGGCAAACCCCACCGATCCGCGTCCGACCAGACTGATCGCGTCGCCCACCAGTTGAATCTTCGTGAAGTCGAAGCTCCCCTGACGGACCTGGAAATCGGCGTACCCGTACTTAAATGCCTGGTCATCGGATGACCGGAAACTCGGCAAGGCGAGAACCTGGATCAGCACCGGCAATTCATACAACTGGGCCTTGGTGACCTGGACATAGCCCACGCCTTCGACCGCCAGCGGGGACGGCCCCTGACCGTGAAACGACAGCCGACCGTTGACCGGTCCGCGCAGGCGTTCGCGCGAACCCTGCTCCTTGGCCCATTGTTCCAATCGGGCATCCTGCACATTGATCTCGGCATCGTACTTGGTGTTCAGCGCACTCTGTTCATCGAGCACGGCCTCGGCATTGAGCGAGACCTTGCCATCATACAAGTTGGCCACGACCTCATGCTTCGCAAAGGGGTTGGCGGGTGAATACGGCTGAGGACTCCCTACCGGCGGTTTGCCTGCCGTGATGCGATTGCCGACGATGCTGAACGGCCCCTCCAGCTGAGTCAGGGGGATGTCCCAGATTTTGACGCTGTCGAGATCGGCGTACCCCTCCGCCGTCACCAACTGACCGTCCCAAGTGCCGTTGATGAGGACGATATGTCCATGGGCCTGGTCCAGGGTGACACCCGCATTGAGGCGATTCCCATTGAGGGTGGCATCGATCTGGAAGCTGGCCGTGACCTGTGGCCCCGGGGCGCGGTACTGCTTGAGGTCGAGCGCCACATCGAGATCGAGCGGCCCGCGCGGATCGAGTTGCTCGACCGCCGCGCGGATCGAATCGGGAAGGGCCTCCCGCAGTTCCTCGTCGGCCACGACCTTGCGAATCGTCAACTCCGGCAGGTGCAACCGCCAGTCGATCCCCGTCGCCGGATTGAGCTGAAAATAGGGCACCGGCTTGTCCGCCGTGCCGCTGATCCCCACATACGTCGACCCGTGCCACCCCTCAGCGTGTTCGACCACCGCAGCCTCCCCATCCCAGCTGAGGGTCGCCGAGACTCGGTCGAGCGGGTAGGGGACCGCGGCCAGTTGGATGGCGGCTCCCTGCACCTGGATGGAGGGTAAAGTGACGAGTGGCGACTGGCCGGGCGACCATTGAATCTGGAGCTTCTGAAATTCGAGCATCCCCGCCGTTGGGTTGAGCTGGTTCCAGACCTCCTGGAGTCGATCATTCGCGGTGAGGCAGGCGGCCTTGAGTGTCGCGTCCAGCGGGACATCGAGGGCATTGAATTGCAGATTGAGCTGCCCGAGGCCATCGCGGGTCTCGTACTTGCCAAAGCCCGTCACCGAAGTTTCGCCGCGTGCGCCTTTCATGTCTTTGAAGTGCCAGATGTTGCCCTTCAGGGGATTGTGCTCGATCCTCCCCGAGACCTGGCTGAGCGGGAGGGGAAACCGGACAAAGTTGACTTCGCTGTTGCGGACATCGGCCTTCACGAAGGTCAGAAACTTCGGCCCGGTCTGCGGGGAACGCCGGAACGAGACATCGACATCGGCTTCGCCGCGAATCCGCATGGCCCGCAGACTGGCGGCGATCGACTGCAGTTTGGGGGTGTCGAAGGCGGCGATCAGTACCTCGTCGATCGGCAGCCCCTGCGTCGTTTGCACACGCAGATCGGCCTCCAGATTCGGCCCGATCCCACGCATGAACCCGGTCATCGTCCCCTCGTGCCCCGAAGCCAGACCCCGCATGTCGAACAGGAACTTGTCCCCGTCCTGCACGATGGTGCCGGTGATCGACTTGACGGGATAGCGGAACAGGTCATGCGTCATGCTCCCCTCGCGAACGCGGAACTCCCGCAGCACGACCGGCGGTGACGCTTCCGGGGCATAAACCAAATCGATGTCGAACCGCCCCTCCGGTTGCAGCAAGTCATACAGCTTCTGCGTCCCCGGTGTCAGTTCGCGGATGCGTCGATCGACCGGCAGGTTGATCGCCTGCAGCACCAGATTCGGAGCGGCGGGATTCCCATGGAGCGGCAGCTCACCGTTGATTGTCAACCGGCTGTCGGCGTTGGCGGCCTTGAGGTTCTTGATCTGCACCCGCTCGCGGTTGAGCAACACCCGCCCCGAGACATCATACAACGGAATCGGGAACAGGTCGGTGACTTCACCGTTCTCGATTTTGAGGTCAGCTGCATAGTTGATGGGCTCGCCGAAGCCCTCGCAAGCGACGACGCAGTGGAGGTCGAGATCGGCCCGCAGACCGATGCGGGGGATCAGCGACGGTTCGCGTGTGGGTTCGGGTGGGTTCTGTTCCTGCGAGGCCGTTTGCACATCGCCGTCCCCATCGGCGTGCCGGACACTCAACGATTGCAGTGCCGGGTTGCGAGTCTTCTCGCGCACCGTTCGTGCGATCGTGCTGACCTGCGTCTTCACCGAGTCCGAGAGTTCCGAGGCCACGCCGATCAGCTGGTCGCCCGCCGGGATCCTGCGCGCCCGGCCCCGGATGTTCCAGCGGCCGGTGGTGGTATCAAGTTCACCTTCGATCTCGACCGGGCCGATGGGGTCGAGGTCGCCGTGGCCCCGAATTTCGCACTGTCCCTTCGCCGTGGGCTTGAGGTGGGCATCGAGATTCGTCAGTCGCAGTTCGACGGGGAGCGGGGCCTCACGATGCGCCCGCAGCAGCACCTCGCCGTCGAACAGTTGCACCTCGGGCCAGGCCATCCCGCCGGGTGTGGGCAGCTTCAGACCCTGAAAGCTCCACCCGCCATCCGGGGATTGTTCGAGCGTGACCTGCGGGCGGTTGAGGACGACCTTCAGAATCGAAATCTGGCGATGCTCGACCAGCAGGTCACGATCCGGATAGACCACGATCTCGGGCAGCCTGAGCAGCGTCGAGGTCCGGTCGGGAGACTGCAGACTGATCTCAGTCAGCCGGACTTGCCCATTCGATTCGAGCGAGGCGGTCTTAAACTCGATCGGCAGATCGGGAGCCATCTGCTCCAACCGCTGGGTAATCTCCTGCCGCAGCATGGCCTCGCTGCGACTCCACAACCAGATGACACCTCCCCCGCCCACGATGACGATCGTGGCGAGAAGAATGAGCATCCATTGCAAGGTCTGACGCAGCGGCATCCTGCCATCCGTGGAGGTGCTGGTCGCGGCAGAGGGGCACATTCCGTTCGAAGTGTCCGTGTCCGCTGGCAGCGACCCGGCATTGTCTCCGGACTTTCGATTTGACGCAATCTGTGTTTGGGGAAGAGCGTTGAGGGATGAGGGATGAGAGGCTCATTTTTCATTTCGCACTTTTCATTTTGCAATTTTCACTGACTGCAAAGTGCAAAATGCAAAATCAGAAGTGCAAAGTGAAGACTTCCCTTTGGTTGAGGGTTGAGAAAATACCTGCCGACTCCCGACTCCCGACTATTTCAGTTTCTCCAGCCGCTTCAGCAGTCCCCGCAGGACAGTCTCATCCGTGGGATACGGACTGGAACACACCTGTCGAAGCGGGATCGGGGTTTCGTCCATGCGGTAGGCCGTTCCGGCGGCATGGATGCCGTACACCGCTGTGGTGAACCGGACATGGCCGGATATTTTCGGCGAAACGTGAGGATACTCCAGCACGATGGTCGGGATGGAGGCGAGATGAGCTTGCGCCGCCGGGCTGAACTCGCGGATGCTCTCTGTTCCGATGAGAACGCAGCTGTCGACCTCGCCCCGCTCCAGGAGTTCCTGCGCCGAGAACTCTCCCGGGTTGTAGCGCGGAAAACCGCGTCCCAGATTGACCGCGAACGGGAACCCGGTTTGCCAGCAGAGCACGCTATCGGCTCCCGCCACATCGCCAGGGATTCGTAAGCGGCGGGCGGCACAGCGCGTGTGGGCATTGAGATCCGCGACGAGTTTCAGCAAACCTCCGACGACGATATGGCCCAGCTTGCTCTGAGCCAGTCCCAGGCCGAAGAACACGACGCAGTATTGGCACTGTTTGAGTTCGCGTGCCAACTCGCGGAGTTGGTCATCCGGCACACCGAGGTTCACGCTGACGGGCGCGTGTTCATCGCGAACGAGTTCCCGCAGTTGCCAGATCAACTCGAAATCGCGGCCTTCGGGGACGGCCACATATCGATCGGCAATGGCACTCGTTTCGTTGGGAACGGGATTGATGACAATCACTCGCCGATTGGCTCGACCCTGGGGTAAGACATCGCTGCAAGGTTCCAGCGAGTAGCGCTCAAAGTGCCGGGGGTGACTGAGGGCGGGGTTGGCCCCCCAGAAGACGACCAGATCGGCGCGATACGCGACCTCACCGAGCGTGCAGGTCGACTCACCGACCTCCTGAATCGCCATGATCGAGGGGCCGTGACAGATCGAGGCCGTCGTGTCGATCGTGGCCCCCAGTCGCTCTGCCAACTCGACGGCCGCTCGTTGACCCGGCGTACTGCTACGCGACAAACCGTAGATCAACGGGGCGTCGCTCTGGGAGAGAAGTCTGGCTGCCGCATCGAGCGCTGGATCGAGGCGGGAGACCTGATCTCCGAGAAACGCCTCTGGGGGAGCAGCAGTCGCCAATGCCGCAAACCAAGGCTCCGCCAGCGAACAAGCCCGCTCCACCCGCTCAATTCGGTTTCCGCGCATGTGCAACGAGAGATCGTCGCAGACACACCCGCACACGGTGCAGGCAATGTCTGTTTCCACGTGCAGCAATCCCTCGTCCATCGAGGCACAGTAATGCAGAGGTGAGTCGTCAGTCGAGGGAGTGCTTCCGGCGATCAACCCGCACTTCACTCCCCGGATTCCTTCAGGCTCTCCAGATGCCGTCGAATAATGTCCTCGGCCTCTTCGGCGATCGACTTGAATTCGCGCTTGGGAGCCTTGGGCTTCTCGGGAACCACAGCGGGCTTGGGTTTCCCGGTCAGGATCGTGGTATCGGA
>JAYWFM010000461.1:0-3067 GCA_043778825.1 Planctomycetota bacterium
GCCATATCGCCCGCCTCCATGTTGCCTCGCAAATCGAGTGTGGTGAGTTCCTGCAACTTGGCCAGCTTCATGGCCCCGATGTCGTTGACCTGGTTCTGCACGAGAGTCAGCTGCTTGAGCTGGCTCATGGCGCTGACGATTTTGACCACGCTGCTGGTCATGTTGGTGTTCGAGGAGAGATCGAGATCGGCGAGTTTCGGGAACGATTGGACGATCATCTCGACCGTCACGTCGTTGATGATCGTGTTGGTCAGGGCCAAACTGGTCAGCCCCTTCAGGCCACTGAGCTGAGCGGCCATCTCGTCGTTCAGCATGCGGCAATCTTTGATCTGCAGCTTCTCCAGATCGCTGAGTTTGCCGAACAGTGCGATGTCATCGGCGGTCAGATTCGAGCCGTCCGAAATCACGATCTCGGTGAGCAGATCGCCCTCGGGGGGAATGGCCTTGGCCTTCGACCCCAAGCTAGCGATCCGCGTCCGCGCTGCTTTTACGTCGTCGGCATTCGCGGTGGCCGGAATCGCGGGCGGCGCAGCTGGAACCGGAACGGTGGGCTTCGCAGGCGGTGGCGTGACAGCCGGAACCGTGGGCGGCGCGGTGGGTGTCGGAGTGACTTCGGTCGTCGTGCCACTGGCCGGGACAGCAGGCGTGGCTCCCGCGCCGTCGTTCGGCTGAGGTTTGGAGCAACCGGTCCAGAAGAACAAACTCAGGGCGACGCCAGCCCACACGCCTCGCGACCAATGCACGCTCGCCATGACTCACACGCCTTGTTCAAAGAATCCCGCCACCGGGCTTGTCCCGGTGGGCTCTACACCACTCGACAACCGAGTCCTGTCACACCCTCGGGGCGAATACGAATTCGCCTGGCGGTTGTCTTTTTCCCGAAGGGAATTCAGCTCTTAGCCGGTGGTCGAGCACAGCGACACCACCGGACAGCGGCGTCTACCAATCCGTCTATCCCGAAGGGATTGCAGCCTTCGCACCACTGAACTGGTGAAAGGGGCTGGAATCCCTTCGGGATACAAGAACTTCCGTGGCCGAGACCGGTGGTGTCGCTGCGCTCGACCACTGGTTATTGGCTGTGATCCCTCCGGGGTGGGGAGTCGTGGAGACACCAATGGGCTTACCTGGTGGCGTTTTGCCGGACTCGTCTCCGTGGGACAGGCTTCCAGCCTGTCGTCTGATTAAGACACCGACAGGCGGAAAGCCTATCCCACGAAAAAAAAGACTTCCGAAGTCTTCGGAGACTTCGGAAGTCTTTCGCATTCACTAATCCAACCGATGCCCTTCCGCGTACTTCGGCTTGATCAGGTCGGCCACGTGCGGCGTCTTGAGCGACGCGAGGTTGGTGACCACCAAGTTCTTGGCGTCCCATTCGACCTTCTCGCCCCACTCGCCCATCGCGCCGTCCTTGCCCCCGGTGGCTGCGGCCCACACGGAGAGATTGCCCAGCAGGATGGTCTCGGTCAGCGGACCGGCCCGGTCGACGAAGTTCGACTTGCAGATCTTCGGATCATTGGCCCGCTTCGCCCGGAACAACTCGTACATGTTGTTCAGGTCGTTGTTGCCCTTGTTCTCGGCCTTCTCGAAGTCGACCTTGACCTTCTCGACACCCTTCAGCACGTAGGTGCCGCAGTAGTCATCCGAGCTGTAGAAGGCACCCTTCTCGCCCACGACCAGCACGCCGCTGTCGGAGACACTGGTGATGCCATGCTTCTCGAAGACGGCCATCTCGGGCTTGTTCCCCTTGCGGTCGAGCCACCAGAACGGAATCGCCGGGCGATTCTTGGTTTCCGGGAACTCGAACTTGATCGTCGAACTGGCCGGGAAGCTGTCGAAGTCGTGCCCCGTGGTCTTGGCCACCACCGAGATCGGATCGCGCAGCTCGCACGAGGCGAACGGCACCGTCAACTGATGACAGGCCATGTCGCCCAGGGCTCCGGTGCCGAAGTCCCACCAGCCGCGGTGCTGGAACGTGTGGTAGATCCCCGGCCAGAACTCGCGGGTCGGAGCGACGCCGATCCAGCTCTTCCAGTCGACGCGCTCGAGGTCCTTGGCGATCTCTTCCTTCTTCTTGGCGATGATCTTCTCGGCGTTTTCAGGATCTTCCTTCTTGGCTTGAGCCGAGAACTTCTCCATCGTCATCCGGCGACCGGGGCCTTGCGCCCAGACGGGACGGTTCGACCAGGCGTAGACTTCCTTCAGGGTGCCGAGCACGCCCGATTGAATCTGGGCAATCGCTTCCCGTGAGGAGTCGAGGGCCGTCCCCTGGTTCCCCATCTGGGTGCAGACGCCGGTTTCCTTGGCGACCGTCGCCAGCAACCGGGCCTCGTAAATCGTGCGGGTCAGTGGCTTCTGCGTGTAGCAGCTGATGCCCAGCCGCATGCAGGCCAGCGTGATCGGACCGTGCATGTGGTCCGGGGTGCTGATCGTGGCGATGTCGATCTTCTTACCGTACTTGGCCAGGACTTCGCGGTAGTCGGTGAACTGCTCGGCGGCCTTGAACTTGTCCCCCTTGCCCTTGCTTTCCAGGGTGTTGCGGTCCACGTCACAGATGGCGATGTGGGTACCGAACTGCGAGGCATTGTCCGAATCGCTGCCCCCCTTGCCCCCCACGCCGAAGGAGACGACATTGAGTTGCTCGTTGGCCGAACGCTCCTCGCCGCGCAGGTCAACTGCTCCCCCGACAAAGACCGCAGCCCCGATGGCCGATGTGTTTTGAATGAACTTGCGACGTGACGATTGTCGACTCATGCGTCTCTCCTGGTGGCAGACCGGTGGTGAGGTTCGATGTGTACGCGGCAGTCAGTCTGCCGAACACATGGAATCGTAATCATGTGACACGGAAGTTGACAGCCAGCCGCTGTGGCGTCCGGCGGTTCGGCGGTTTGGGTACATTCGCTCAATGGCGGTACTCCGTCCTCTCTGCTCCCTCTCCCCCACATTCGATGTGGCTTTCGGAGTGGACTCCACTGTGGGGGAGAGGGCCGGGGTGGCCTGGTGAAACGGGGTTTTGGCGGCTGTCGAGTTTGTGAATGCGAGGGCTCAATCTGGCGTGGTCTGCCAGCCT
>JAYWFM010000462.1:0-3050 GCA_043778825.1 Planctomycetota bacterium
GTCACGGTCAAAGACACTGGCGGTCCAAAGCGACCGCCAGTGGCACCCAAATCCGCCCTGTTCGGCTCCAGAATCTCGGTCGTCAGTGCCACCCCGCCGGAGCTTATGCCTTGAAAGGCACAGCCACTGGCAAAGCTTCGATATTCAAGGGAGAGCTCCCCGCTGCTATCGCGAGCGACTTGAAGGCGGGGGCCAGCTCGCTGACAAGGGGTGCCAAAGAGTTGGCGGCAGATGAACGGGGAACGGTGCCGCTAGATGGGAAGCCGCTTCCGCCTCGCCCGACAATCAAAGAGTTGGTAGAATCATCCAAGCCATCGCAGAATCCAGCCAGAACCGGAGGGGTGGCCACTCCAGCAGTGGCAGCCGCATCTCGTATTTCCCAACTCACAGCTGCGGCGAAAGCTTTGGGGTATCGACTTACCAACTACAAATCACATGGCCAACCTGTCTTTACAAATGGAAAGCGATTTATTACACCCGACATTGACGGACATAACGTGGCTGGTGGGTGGAAGATGGCGAGTACAGTCGATGGATTGCGTTCAAAGGGGACAAGGATGGGAACGTATGGACCAGATCTTAATCGAATCGGAGACTAAGGCATGATGCTACGATTGTCGAAATACGATCCAATGTTCCGAACTCCGGATGGTATATACCATCGCGAAGACTGGACAAGCTACTCAGACATTGGCAAGCAGTTTGCAGATGGTGAACTAACGCTGGAATCCTACCTTATCGTGGAGAATATGTACATTGACGCGATAGTCTGCTTCTTCAAGACGGCAGAACTCTCTCGATTGATCATTGATGAAGTCGAATTCCACATCAGTCAGCCCAATTGTGTTGGGCTAGATATTGGAGCACTAAGTCTGAATGTTGGCGATTCTATCGAATTGGGGCAAATCGACTTGGTGGTGAGACTCTGCCTACGTGAAGGAGCTTGGTGTATACTTTCCGGAAGCAATCATTCTTACCTACACTTTGGGTACGACTACTATGTCTATTTGGGAGCATCACACAAGCAGCTGGACCAATGGAATCCGCCGATGGGTTTGTTCGCTGAAGTCTATGCATCTCCATACGCAAATGAATAGAGCGGATTTAAAGGTTTCAGGAACCGTAGAATGACATTCCTCTTCCAGATCCCGAGTGCGGCCAATGGCGGGTCGCTCGATTCCAGCGGGAGCAATGACACGAAGTGGGACGCCACGTGGGATTGGGATTCCAAGGGGAATTACAAGGCGGAGTTGAACACTTCCGGTTCGTCGCTGTCGGATTCGATCGACAAGAGTTGGAACTCCAGCAGTTCCACGCACTCGCCAACGGGGAACTATTCCGAGACGACGACCAGCGAATACAGCGGATCGAGTGAGACGCATGCTTACTCCGAGTCGGAGTGAAGGCCAAGAAGAACTGGCTCACCGACAGTACCGGACCTGGACGGCAGAGTCGAGCGGCAGCAGTTCCAGCTAATACACGACATCAACTTGGACAACCGCAAAAGGACCATAGCCGATGAAAAGAGGCTTTCGCGTCGGACGCTTGCAGGTTACGCTTGACTGCGTGGGAGACATCTTACACGGCGGGGTATTGGCTCTTCGTGTTAAACACGGTCATCAAACCATCAAATCAGGTGCATGATGTCGACACGGTGCTGGGGACGTTGGGTGTTGATGCTGGGGCTGGTGGCAGGCTCGGCGGGGGCTCTGCGAGCGGAACCTCCACGGGACGAGTTCGAGACCGCAACGCTGATTGAGCAATTGGGGAGTGGCGATATTCCGACGCAGTTTCGCGCGATCGACACGCTGGAGGATCGGGAACTCGAAACGGGTGACATCCCTCTGTTGAAGAAGGCGGCTGATATGGACAATGTGCTGGGGAGTCATGCGGCGATCAAGCTGCTCGCGCCATCGGCTCAAGGGGAAACCGCCATCGCTCCTGCGGCACGTGAGGCCCTGAAGGAACTGTCGGCCTCGACGAAGCCGCATTTGGCAGCGGGGGCTGCACAGGCATTGCGGGTGGTTGACGCCGTGGTCGATCCAGCGATTCCCGGCAATCCTTCGCACCAGAAGGGAGTCTTCGAGTCGGTGCAATCCAGGACGATCAACGGACAACGCAAGATTACCGCGAAGACGCCGGACCGGAGCATCGACATCCAGGACCAGGATGGAAAGCAGATCGAAATCACTGTGACCGAGACTGCGGGCGGCAAGCCCACCACCTACACGGCAAACGATGTGGATGACCTGAAACAGAAGCATCCCGACATCGCGGCCTTGTACGAAAAGTACACGAAGCCCGGTTTGGGTCTGCCCCCCGGGTTCGGGGCTCCTCCCCGATTCGGTGTCCCGCCGCAGATTGGTGGTCCACCAGGGTTCGGTCCCCCTCCCGGTTTTGGCGGACCACGTCCCGGAGCCGATGCCGCACAGAGCGGTCCCGCTCGGGAAGCCTATGACCAGATCGAGATGTGCCTGACTCGACTGGCCAAGGTGACGACCGCACTCAAGAAGATGAAGAAGGAGACGTTCGATCAAGACCAGTTGAATGACCTGCTGGACGAATTGGACGCCGCCAAGAAGGAACTGTTTGCGGCGCAGACGCAGCTGGGGGTCAGGTAGTTCGTAGCGGAATGGGACGGACGGGAATCCATCGTGGATTCGCAACGACAACTCGCTGGGTCAGGTCAACTGATTGCCCGAGGTGGTTGTGTCCGAAATTGACAACGCCCCGCTCGTGTAGGTCGCCCGAACATCTGTCGACTTTGTCCGAGAACTGTCCGAAAAAGTATGGTAATCCATTGAATTCTATGTAAACTGTGGACGCTCACGCGATCCGGAGTCGCTTCGACCGCATGTCGTAACTCGTTCTCTGATGGGTGGTTGTGAAGTCTTTCTGAATGGGTTTCGTACGAAGAACGTGAGGCCTGAAAGGCCATCCGTTCTTCCAGCTAGGGCTGAAGGCCCTGGACAGCGACCACATCGGGAATTTGAGGGCTGAAAGCCCGGCCATTCGGCCAAGTGGCAGCGACGGGAAGGCGGTCGAATGGT
>JAYWFM010000463.1:0-3036 GCA_043778825.1 Planctomycetota bacterium
GCTGTGAACACGATCGCAATCATCGTGGGGCACGTTTCCGACGATCCCGTGGCCCGTAGCTCACGTCGCTCCGCGACTGAGATTCCTCCCGCCAGACACCGTCCGGACCTCGGGAAACTCCGCGTGAGTCGGTCTTCCCTCAGGCGGAATGCGAGTCGCGGAGCGACATCGCCTACGAGAGCGATTTCGGAGACATCGCCGACAGTCAGGCTGTCCCTTCGCATCAATCGTGTTCACAGCACTGGGGCGAGGCTCCTGCCGAGCCGCTTGTGCGAGAGAGCGTCCACCTCGCTCGCGGCTCCGCAGGAGCGTCGCCCTCCCGCCGAGCCGCCAGTTCGCCCAAACCTCTCACCGAAAAACGAGACACACACACGCCCCTCCCCGCTCCGGAATCTCGCCCGCACTGCCTCCGCAGAGATTTCCCCCGCACCGTCTCGCGGTGATCGGTCTCCGGGTATGATCGGGCTCAGTCAGCTGACGACCGTGGGCCAGCCTCGCGCCGGTCGGGAGCTGAACCCGTCGAGTCCCAGCCACCTCCATCCATCCGCCGTGGGAGCCTGAAAACGTGACCCGTGGGAAGTCCATCCGGGTAGGAATCCTCAGCCTGCTGCTGGCCACCTGCGCCTGGCAGCTGTGGCCGGAGGTGCGTGCGTGGTGGCCGCGCGCGGTGGGGACGGATGATGTGTTGATCCGGGTCTCGCGCGATGGCCTGTGGGGCTATATCAATCAGCATGGACACGAGCGGATACCCCTCCAGTGGGCGAGTGTGAGCAATTTTAACACGGATGGCTGGGCACAGGTGCTGCGTGATCGACAGAGTGGGAAGTGGATGTACGATGTACATGGTCGATGGGTCTCCGATGATACGTGGGGATTTATCAATCGACAGGGGCAGGTCGTCATCGAACCGCAATGGGAATGGGTCGAGGATTTTGACAAGGACGGCTATGCCCTCGTGCAACGCGATGGTAAGGGAGGCGTGATCGATCGCCACGGGCGCGTGGTGGTGAAACCGCAATGGGGACACTTCCGTGAATACTGGATCGCGAACAAAGAACGCCGTCAACATAATGGTCTCTGGGACTGGGTGGATCAAAAGAAGCATTTGGAGTACGAACCCGATTGGAAGAACTTGATGTCGCGCCTGTCACCCATCGAAAGCGGTGGAAAGTATGGATACGCGGACTGGCAGGGTGAGATTGTCCTTGAACCTCGCTGGGATGACGCCAGGGAGTTCGATGAGGACGGGCTGGCACAAGTCGAACTCGATGACCAGTGGGGTTGGATCAATCGTCAGGGTCAAGTCGTCATCGAGCCGCAATATGGGCAAGCACGAGGATTCGATGAGTTTGGTTTAGCACGAGTGCAACGCGGTGACATCTCCTCGGGTTTATGGGGCTGGATCGATCGCCAAGGACACGTCGCCATTGAAGTACAATGGAGTTCCGCAGATGATTTCTACGGGACAGAGATGGCAAAAGTGAAGCGTAATGGCAAATGGGGCTGGATCGATCGCATGGGACGGATCGTCATTAAACCGGAATGGGAGGATGCACAAGATTTCGGCTCGGATGGATGGGTACGGGTTAAGCGAGATGGCAAATGGGGTTGGATTGATCAACAGGGACGGGTCGTCATTGAACCCCTTTGGGAGGCCAATGAATACTTCGACCCGAATGGCTGGGCACGAGTCAAACACGGTGGCCGGTGGGGCTGGATCGATCGCCAAGGGCTAGTCGTCATCGAGCCGCGATGGGCGGAAGCTGAGCCGTTCAACGCGGCAGGCTTGGCCTCCGTGTCAACAGCTGCCAACACCGACAGGCATTACGACGGGATCGGTAGCCATCGATTCAATTTCCCGAAGCCTCCACCGCAGTTCCGAGATACAGTCAGCCGTTACCCAATCCCATGGGAACCGCAGCGACAGGGCGGCGTCTGGGGTCTGATCAATCGTCAGGGGCAGGTGGTCATCGAGCCACAATGGAATTATTGCGACGAAACGGTGACTCACCAGGGTAAGTCTTGGTACGTGCTTTCGGCCTTGCATGAATCGAGTCTCAGAAGGGCTTGGGCTAGGCTTCCAGCCTGGGTGCCACGTCCGCCCTTACCAGACTCGCATCGGCAAACCGCCTGCTACGACTCGACCGGGCGGATGATCTGGTCGAGCGACGATCGCTTCCACCGCCGCCTCATCGCTGGTGCCTGTGCCACGATCTTGTTCCTGTCTGGCGTCTACGCGGGCATCAGAAAACGACGAGCGACCGGGGCATATTCATTGGCCTCGAAGCAACTCCCCACCCCAGAGGGGGCTCGTCCCGTAGCCTAGGGTTGCTCGCGGAGCGAGCTACCCTGGGGCATGGCGATGGCGGACGATTCAACCCCAACGGGGTTGCGTCGGCTCCCGTGAATAGACGTGATCTGGGACTCCCAATTCCTCCAACAACGTGAGCGCGTCCATGCCTCAATCTTTCTCGGCGGTGCGGGTGCATCTGGTGTTCTCCACGAAACATCGCCAACCTGCGTTCCAAGATGTCACTCTGCGACAACAACTCCACGCACACCTCGGCGAGGTGTGCAATCGCCTCGGCTGTCCCGTCATCCGGGTTGGCGGCGTCGAGGACCATGTGCATCTGCTCGCCTGTCTCGGCAGAACGATCACCTTGGCGGACTGGGTGAAAGAACTCAAACGGGTCTCCAACACATGGGTCCGCGAGCATGTTCCCACTCAGCGACAGTACGAGTGGCAATCCGGTTACGGAGCCTTTGGCGTGAGCCAGTCACAGGTCAGCGCCGTGATTCAGTACATCGAGTCCCCGATCGAACATCACCGGCAGGTCGCTTTTCAAGACGAATTCCGGGGCTTGCTCCGACGGCACGAGCTGACTGGGGATGAACGGTACGTGTGGGATTGAAGGCGGTAGTTACCGTTCACATGACGCAACCCCGTTGGGCAACGCCGTGAAGGATTTCTCGCGGATCACGTCGACAAGGTAGCCAGCACGTTTCCGGCCCCCTCTCCCCCGCGATTGATGTGTC
>JAYWFM010000464.1:0-7269 GCA_043778825.1 Planctomycetota bacterium
GAGTTCAGCCTTTAGGCTGCTCCGGAGCAGCCTAAAGGCTGAACTCCAACTTCGACTCGCTCTACGAAACGTACACGCAATTCTGCTCACCGGCGATGACCTCTCCCATGACATACGCGGTTTCGTTTAGTTCGGCGAGGTGTTGCATCAGCCGGTCAGCGACATCGTCGCGCACCACGAAGACCATCCCGATCCCCATGTTGAACACGCGGAACATCTCCTCGCGCTCGATCTGGCCCAGCCTCTGCACCCAGCCGAACACCGGGCTCGGCTTCCACGTCGAGCGATCAATGCGGATCGCACAGCCTTCGGGAAGCAGCCGTGTAATGTTGTCGCCCAGCCCGCCGCCGGTGATGTGCGCGATTGCCATTAGATTGATGTCGACCATGAACTTCGACAGGACGCTCGCCGTCAACGACGAGTAGATGCGGGTCGGGGCCAGGAGTGCCTCGGCCACGGTCTTTCCCAACTCGGGGACATGGGCGTCGATCTTCTGCTTCCCGGCCTCGAAGACCGCTTTGCGCACGAGGCTATATCCGTTCGAGTGGAACCCGGTACTCGGCACGCCGATCAGCACATCTCCCGGACGGATCGACGCCCCGGTGAGCAGCTTGTCCTTCTCGGCCACCGCCACGCAGAACCCGGCCAGGTCGAAGTCGTCGACGCTGTAGATGTCCGGCATGATCGCCGTCTCGCCGCCGAGCAGGGCGGTCCCGGCCTGGATGCAGCCATCGGTCACGCCCTTGACGATCTGCGTCAGGCGATCGGGGTTGTCCTTGCCCATCGCCACGTAATCGAGAAAGAACAGCGGCTCCGCCCCCAGGCACAAACAGTCGTTCACGCACATCGCGACCAGATCGATCCCGATCGTGTCGTACACCCCCGCCATGTGGGCCACTTTGATCTTCGTCCCGACGCCATCCGTGCCGGAGACCAGCACCGGGTCGCGGTACTTGTGAGCGGCGTCCTGCAGCTTAAACAGCCCCGCGAACCCTCCTGGCAGCGGCATCACACGCGGCGTATTCGTCCGCGCCAGCAAGGCCGGGATGCGACCCATCGCCTGCTCGTAGAGTTCAAGATCGACACCAGAATCGCGATAAGAGAGTGACATGAGGGATCGATTGGGGAACCAAGACAGCCCTCCCGCGAAGCACCAATCAGACGCCAGAGCCAGCGCTCAAACGCCCGGCCTGCGGGACAGCTGTGAATCTGAGGCTCACTGTTGCCGATTGGAGGGGAAATCGCAACGGAGTGAGGAAGCGGAGACGCGACTCATCCGATTCGACAAACAGGCGAGCCGGGCGGCGTCAGTCCCCGGACTTGGCGACCAGCGATAGAGTCCGGGGGCTGACGCCTCCCGGCTCGCCTGGTCTTGAGACACATCCTAAAACCGACCGAGCAACCCGGCCCCGCTGATGATCGCCACGCCTCCCGCCAAGGCCAGGAGCAGCCAGGGCCAGGTTTCCTCCAGTCGCGTCAGGGCCGTGGCGAAGATCGCGAGGGGCATGAAGCGGATGATCAACACGAGCAACAACTCTTCTTCCGTCATCCACACCACGGCCCAGGCAATGACACAACACGCGATCCCGCCCCCCAACAGAATTTTGCCAAGCGTTTCACGAAACTCAGGGATCATCTCGGCGGCGATCCCAATGGCCATCAGCACGCCCAACCCCACCAGGATCATCACGATCTGAGAGAGATTCTGCTTGAACTGCTTCGTTTTTTTGGCCGCCTTCTTCTGCTCATAGACTACCTTCTGCTTGCGGCCCTGAGTCAGGGGCGACTCCTCCAACTCCACGACCGGCACGACCGCCTTGCAGACCTTGCACCGAAACTTGGTCCCCGCACGATCATCGGGGACGTTGTATTCTTTGGAGCAATCGGGACAGATTACTAAAATGGACATCAGTGCTTCCTCGACCGGGACTCTGCCTCTCAGTCGCGGCCAAAGTAACTGCGATATAGCCCCCCGTCAACGATCAAACAGCAGCGTTCATCCACCACTCCAGCAACTGACGAAACGGCGGCGAGAGGTTGTCGCCGGACTGGGAAAGTTCCCTCGCCAGTTCGTCCCGCGTGTACAACTCCAGCCCCGCGACTTCCCCGGCATTGGGGGTCAACGGAGCATCGGTCGTGAGCGTGTAGAGGACGGTATGTTCGTACGCGGTCTCGGGACTCGCTGCGAGCTTGACCACAAATTCCAGCTCGACACCCGTCAGGCCCAGTTCCTCGCCGAGTTCGCGCAGGGCAGCTGTCAAGTAGTCCTCCCCGGCGTCGAGGTGCCCGGATGCCGACGAGGTGAGGGCATTGGGATACTGGTCCTTGCTGGCCGACCGCCGCTGAGCGACCAACTGGCCATTCGACCGCATGACCCACACATGCACCGCCCGGTGCAGCAGGTTGTTCGCATGCACATCCGCCCGGCGGGCCTGTCCGATGACGCGGTCCTCCGTGTCGCAAACATCAAAGATCTCATCGGGAGATTGCATGGGTGATTCCTCGTAGCGTTCCCGTAGCTGCATTCGCCAGAATGCGGGCCTGCGGAGTTGTAGCTGCGTTCGCCAGAACGCGGGCGATCAGAGAAGGGCATCCGAACTCAGGGACACGACCATGCGAACCCAGCTCCGGCAGTGCCTTCGCAGGTAGTCCCCCCATGTTCGGAAGCCGCCTCGCCATCGCCCGCATTCTGGCGAATGCAGCTACACCCCCCCGCGTTCTGGCGAACGCAGTTACGGGTCGGCATTCTCGGCATCGTCACCCCGGACCAGACCTTCCTTCCGAAGATACGAATAAGTCCTCCAGAAGCGAGTCCAGAAGTCTGCGGACCACAACGCGAGTTCGGGGTATCCCGGCACTAGACACCCCGTAAACTTATACTCCCGAAAGCCATCCGTCGGCACCAGATGTTTCCTTTCGGGATTCCTTGCAATGTACTCCACCAGATTCCCGAATGCAGTTTCCAGCCGTTCTTCTTCCTTGAGAACATGATCGAATGCTTGGCGTTGCAGATCATGCCCCAACCTCCGCAGAGGCTCAGCCAACTGTTTTCGAAAGTACCGCATGGCGCTGAGCTGGTCTGAACCATGACCAAGGCCCAGCCACACCATGTGAATATGATCTGGCATCAGACAATAAATTGGACATGCGATTGAATAGCGAAAAGCCGTGTGCGTCAGGAGCTCCCGGAACTTGTAGTAGAAAATCGGTATCAGCCACCCCGTCCGACGATCTTGAATATTGAGGGTCCAGTGAACAAATGCAGTGTCTTGGTAGTACCGGCGATCCAGTCGAGTCAGGTGGTCATTGCGTCCCGAGTATCGAGGATGGAAAGTCACGAGGAATCCCTCTTGGTCGCTGCGTTCGCCAGAACGCGGGTGACGTAGCTGCGTTCGCCAGAACGCGGGTGACGTAGCTGCGTTCGCCAGAACGCGGGTTGCCTGTAGCTGCGTTCGCCAGAACGCGGGTTGCCCGTAGCGGGTTCCGAGTAGTAGCCGGGGGTGGGCATCCTAGCTCAGGTTCACCGCCATGCAAACTCAAGATCGGAAGCTGCCGCGCAGTAACCCGCGTTCTGGCGAACGCAGCTACGGGAAACCTGCCTCACCGAAGCCCGCGTTCTGGCGAACGCAGTTACGGGACCGCATGACCCGCCTGCATGATCGGCAGGTTCAAACTCGCCACATGCACGGTCAACCGCTCCGAGTACGTCGGTAGTTCACTCGCGATCCGGCTGGCGAACGACGGGGCGTGGGTCGCCTGGTTGAGCGACTTCAGGTAGTCGGTGAGCAGCTTCGGCCCATCGGGCGTGCCCTGCAATAGATAGTGGACCCAGGCCCACGCCTCCTGATAATCGGCCCGCTGCATCTGGCTCACATCGTCGATCTGTTCCAGGCGGTGCAGATCCGGACGCCAGCCGTTCTGGATGGAGATCGACAGGCTCTCCGCATGATCCTGATTCAGCCCGACCGGCTGCTCGGGCGCGACCTCGAAGTATTCGGCCAGTCCCTCATCAAGCCACAGCGGGACGGTCTTGAGCGAGGCGTGCAGCACCCCGTGCGTGTACTCATGCCGCAGGTCCTCCAGCGTCTTATCTCCCCAATAGGCGTAGACCATCAGCTCCTTCGGCGTCCCGATAAAGAACGCCCGACGCGACGGGAGCGTCGGGTGCCGCTCCCGCATGTACTGCATGTACCGCGACTCGTCTCGGAACAGATACACCGTCACCGGACGGTTCGCCGGAGGCAAATGTAGCGTCGAGCGGACCTCCTTGCGCAGGTTGACCAACTCCTGCAACAGCGGGTCATCGCGATCGATGTCGATATCGGACCGGATCGTCAACTGATCGAGGTCAATCTCGCAGTGCTTGGGAAGCTGCCGCGTCTTCGGCACCGATGAGGTATGACAGCCCGCGACGCTGCCCCCCAGCAGGAGCAGCGCGAGGCCAGCAGTTCGGCGAATGAGGCGACGACGACTCGATCCAGGCACAGGTCCATCCGTGACACGACCGCAGGAAAAGGGGCAGGGCGGTGATCGTCTCACAAACGCGGAGTTGGCTCAACGGCAATCGACCCGGGATTCCCGATGTAGGCGATGTCGCTCCGCGACTCGCATTCTGCATGGGCGATGCGTTTCAGACTCGCTCGCGACAAAGCCCAGAGGTTGCAACCCCTGGGCATTGTCGTGAATGCGACGAGTCATCCACACCTCAACCCTCAACCCTCAACGATCCCCCCATGCGGCGAGTCATCCACCACACGCTCGCAAACACCACACTCGCCGCCGTCCAGTGCCACGGCCCGAACACCACCGTGGCGTTGAACATCATGAACAGGAACACGCCCTGCACGACCCGCCTCCACACTCGTGAAGCGACCGGGGTCCTCCCCAGTGCCTCGCGCCACACGCGCACCGCATCGACCGCCCAAAACAGCAGGAACACATAGTTGATATACAACCCGCCGGGCCAGTCCCAGCCGGTGACTTCGGCGGTCCGCTGGGCGGTGTGTTTCAGAGCGGCTGCGTGGCTCCAGTGGTGCAGGAAGTGGAATGCACAGGCCACATGGACCGTGAGGCCCAGCAGTCCGGCGGTCCAGAACCCGGCCACCGCTATCGAGGGTGTCGGGGTGTCGCCTTTCGCTCCGCCAGTATTGTCGCCTTTCGCTCCGCGAAAGGACGTTCTTTCGCGGAGCGAAAGACGACACTGTCGCGCGGCGAGCAGCAGCGCGATCGCATAACACGCCACCGCGAATTGAGCGGTGAGGGCGATCAAGCGGTCGCCGAATGAGACGGGCTGCGACGGGGCATTATTTCTCGCGACCGTGTTGAACCAGAACCGCCGGTCGCACTCGGTGGCGAGCGACTCAATCTCGCGAGACTGCCGCTTCCCGGTCCAGCGGTCCGGTGTCGACTGCTCGGTCACGCGCAAGTCGACGCCGTAGTTGGTCTCCAGGTGACGCGCGACGGCGAGGCGGTAGCGTCCCTGGGGATAGGTCGGGCAATGTCGCTGCTCGAACGACCACTGATCGATCGAGATCGGTCGCCACGGGCTGAGTGGTTCAGCGGGACCGACATGCTTCTGGAGGCTCGGCGGCAGTCGAGCGACTTGCTCATCCGCGATCTGAATCCGCACGACCTCGGGGCGTGACGAATACACCTCCCACGCGGGCCAGTGATCGCACAGACCGAAAACACTCAGCGCGGGCCACACGCTCAATCCGATGACCGCAGCCACGCAGAACCGCTCCCCCGGGAACAGCGACCGCCAAGCCACCCGCTCGGGCATCACCGGCCTCGGCCAGAACAACAGCGGCACGCTCACCAGAAAGAATCCGTTCCAGAGCAACACCCCCGGCCTCTGATCCCAGCCCCACGGTCCCAGAGCCAGCAGCAATCCGAGGTGCATCACCCACGACCCCGCAATCCCCCCGAGCCTCGCGCGCCGAAAACACAACGCAATCGCGACCAGCAACTCCCCCACCGGAAATAGCAGCATGCCGGTCGGAGAAGCCTGCCCCCAAGCCTGAGCCTGGAATCCCCACGCCCGCTGCATCCCCTGCCACAACCACGGCCCCTGCGTCTGCACAAACCCGGCATCGAGCTTGGAGACCGCCGAATAGAAGTAGATCCCAATCACCAGCACTCGACAACACCGCAGAGCGATTCGCGGGGAGGCCAGATTCAGAAACAGCGTGAACCAAAACAACTCCCAGGCCCACACCTGGAACCGCATCTGATCGAGCATCACACTCCCGGCGAGACAGACCAGCCAGATGGCACTGGTCAGGGCCAGTCGGGTGCATTCACCCATTGGCGGTATCCTTCCGGCCCCCTCTCCCCCGCGATCGACGCGGCCTTCCCAGTGGACATGTTGCGGGGGAGAGGGTTGGGGTGAGGGGGCCACATCGCCCGCTCTGGCCCCCTCACCCCGGCCCTCTCCCCCACAGTCGAGTCCGCTCCGAAAGCCGTATCGATTGTGGGGGAGAGGGGGCAGAGAGAGCGAATTACCGCCATTTGGCGAATGCACCCCGGCCAATCCTTGGTCGTCAGGCCGGTCGCGCTCCACGGGGCGGGGCCGAACCCACTCTCTCACCGTCATCACCGCGACACCGATGCCGCTCAAGACGATCCCGCAGGCCAGCAACCGGTCCACGCCCGTGGGCACTCCCCGCAAGACCTCGAACCACGGGATCAGCGGATACTCTCCCTCCGGTGCCCACAGCCGCCACGTGGCAGACATCAGCAACAACCCAAACACCGAGACGCACCACCGCAAACGGGCCGTGTCACGGCCATCAACATCCAGGATCGGCGGGGAAGAGGTCATTGCACGATTGTACGCGCTGTGCTGGACGCAATTCAAAACACGCCCCCGCCCGTTGAGCCGCGACGCGGAGTCTTCGAAGCGGAGCGTCTGCCGCGACACGCTCAGCACGCTGCCAGGAGTTGAAACGGATCGGCCAGCATGTTGACCAGCGCGGTCACGAACCGGGCCGCATCGGCACCGTTGATGACGCGGTGGTCGTAGGAGAGCGAGAGGGGGAGCAGCATCCGCTCGACGACCTTGCCGTCTTCGAGCTTGAGTTCCATCTGCGAGCGCGACATCCCGAGGATGCACACCTCGGGGTAGTTCACGATCGGGGTGAAGGCGATCCCGCCCAGGCCGCCCAGGTTTGTGACCGTGCAGGTCGCCCCCTGCATCGAGTCGATCGACAGCTTCCGCTCGCGGGCCTTGCCGGCCAGTTCGGTCAACTCGCCCGCGATGGTCAGGAT
>JAYWFM010000465.1:0-7243 GCA_043778825.1 Planctomycetota bacterium
ACACCTGAAGGAACGACTCGTGACCCTGCACCACACCAAGTGCACCCTACAAGGTTAAAGCCTTGCCGATGCCATCCCCCCAAATAGTGCGTTGAACCCTATTTCTGCTCGGCGAGCGCGAACGCCGGTGTTCCAGAACGTGTGCTGATGGACTGGCTCGGACACCGCAGCATCCACATGGTGCATCGGAATATCCACTTGCACAACGAGGAATCACACCGCCAGATGGCCCGCTGGAGCAGGTTGGAAGCAACCGTCCAGACTCATTGTGAGCCTGAAGCAGTCCGTAGTTCGGAGAAGACACAGCCCCTCAACATTCTCGGAAATCCGCCGCAAGTCCTCTCGCGAACACGCTCTGATTGGCACAGTCCCACTGTGCCAATCAGATTCTCGAATGCAACTCATTTCGCAAACGGAAGTTACAGAATGAGTGCAGTTCCAAGCAGTGAGGCAGGGATTCGAACCCTGGGTCTCCTTGCGGGAACTCCGGTTTTCAAGACCGGTTGCAGGATGACGCAAACGGCATCATTGACAATGACTTACGGAGAAATGGAAATCCAGTTGCAGCGTCCATTGCAGCGTCGACAGAGCAGCAATTGGCAACCAATGGCTGCGATTGTCACTCGTCTGTCGATTTGCAACGAGTGATCTCTGCTTGGCCCGAGCTGTCCAAAGAAATCCGAGGAGCGATACTGGCGATCATCGGATCGAGTTCATTCAGACCGTCCGGTACAGAAGTTGGGACCAAGCGAGCCCTCTATCCGATGCTGACGGTGACTCGGGCGACTTCAGCGAGTGTGGTGAGCCCTTGCGATGCTTTTTCGGTGCCATCGTGGCGCATGAGGCGCATGCCGTGGTCGGTGGCGGTGCGGAGGATTTGGGAGACGTTGGCACGGGCGTGGATTTGGTCGCGGATGGCTTCGTTGGCGACTAATAATTCGGAGATGGCGGAGCGGCCTTTGAACCCGATTTGGCGGCAGTAGTCGCAGCCTTGGCCTTTGGAGAAGTGGCCGGTGGTGGAATCGGCGAGGCCGACGGAGTGGAACTCCTCCGGTGAGGGAGCATAAGGGATTGTGCAGTGGGGGCAGTTCTTGCGGACGAGGCGTTGCGAGAGAACTCCCAGCAGGGAACTGGCGACGAGGTAGGGTTCGATGCCGAGGTCCATCAGGCGAGTGACGGCACTGGCGGCGTCGTTGGTATGCAGGGTGGAGAACACGAGGTGGCCGGTGAGGGCGGATTGGATGGCCATCATGGCGGTTTCTTCGTCGCGGATTTCGCCGACCATGATGACATCGGGGTCTTGGCGCAGGATGCTCCGCAGGCCGCTGGCGAAGGTCATCCTTTTTTTGACGTTGATCTAGGTCTGGCTGATGCCGGGGAGTTGGTATTCGATGGGATATTCGAGGGTCACCACGTTGCGGTCGCGGATGTTGAGTACTCGGGGCGACGAGACCACCCTGGTCCGCTGGTGTTGCGTGAACGCCCGCAGCACCACATCCGCCACATTCGACGACGACTCGCTTCGGCATCGAATGTCAGCCGCACCGAAATCGCACACTGAAGCAGACCGCTTGTGACAATTTGACACGACTGAATCAGTCTTTTCAATACTATTGTTGCCATCAATCCTCACCGACGCTATAGTTCATTGCACTTCCTTACACCCACCAAATCGCGGGCTGCGTTGGTGGTGAGCGAGTATGACCTATTTTTCGGGCTGTGAGTGGGTCAGCTGTTCGGACCGTGTGTGCCGTCTGCATCTCATGGATGCGTGGCCACTCAAGCAGCATCGGCGGCGGCGATTGCCGTTCAGGCCAAATCCTCAATGCACCACTCGTGTGCATTCCTCTTTCTTTTTTGTCGTGATGGTGAGATCTGCATGCGAAAGCTGTGCATGACCGTCGTGGCGGTGTTTTTGTTGGCATGCGTCACCCACAGTGCAAACCTGTTGGGCGATGATACTGTCCGCACCCCGCCTGCCACGGCTGAGGCATTCGAGTTGCCGTCGGTGTTCAGCAAGCCGGTGCCGGAAGGCGTCAGCGACCTGCGGGCCATCGAGACCCACGTCTCCCAACTCGCCCGGCGTGTGCGGCCCTTCACGGTGGGGCTGCGGATTGAGACCGCCAAAGGCAGCGGAGTGATCATTTCCGAGGACGGCTACATCCTCACCGCTGCCCATGTGTCCAATCGAGTGGACCGGAACGTCGAGATTGTGCTCTCCACCGGCGAGACCGTTCGCGGAATCTCCTTGGGGGCGGATCGCACGATGGATTCGGGGCTGATCAAGATCAACGACCCCGCACATTCGGGACGGAAATGGCCCGCGGCGGTGCTGGCCGATTCGGACTCGGTGAAACTGGGGAACTGGTGTCTCGTGGCGAGTCATCCGGGTGGGCCAACCCAAAGTCCCACCGCCGAAGTGCGACTCGGTCGCGTGTCTGTGGCGACCCCCTGGGTTGTTCAGTCGGACTGTGAACTCGTCGGAGGGGATTCGGGCGGCCCGCTGTTCGACATGTCCGGTCGGGTGATTGGCATCAACAGCCGCATCAAAGAATCGACCGACGAAAACTTCCACATCCCGGCCAATGTCTGGCGGCGCGACTGGGATCGGTTGAGCGCTGGCAAGGTGTTTCAGTCGGGTACCGGACTGGGGCTGACTGGTGAGCCAGTCAGTGCGGGATTGAGCATTACGAAAGTCTGGAAAGGCGAACCCGCCGACGTGTCCGGCCTGAAGCCGGGAGACATCCTCGTCAACTACCAGTCTCAACGGGTGGGTACCCAGAATGATCTCGTCCGATTGCTGAACCAGGAACGTCCTGGCAAGCAGGCGACGTTGGAGATTTCTCGTGCTGGCAAACCAATGACGGTGGTCGTGGAACTGGGTCTGGGGAGGAATTGAGTTGCAGCTACACAATGCAGGGGATGCACCAACGGGCAGCGTTTGCCGTCCCGAACGGAATTGGTGTGCATGGATGTCAGGGATGACTTTTGTCGTGTGGAGTGTGGCTGCTCTCACTTCATCAAGTTTTGCCGAGGAACCTTCGTCGAAAGACCACCGCGTGAACAGCACGGCGGTCCGGAGTGAGTTTGCCGAGGTCTGCGAAGTCGCCCGTCGGGCGACGGTCCGTGTTCAAACGCAGGGCCGGGATGTGGCCATCGGGACCATTGTCGCCGCAGACGGGCTGATCCTGTCCAAGTCCAGTGAGTTGCCATCGGGCCAGCTGACGTGCCGTCTCTTTGACGGTCGCGAGCTGGACGCTGTCGTGGTGGCTCGTCACGAAGCCCACGATCTCTCCCTGCTCCAGATCCCTGCCGACAATCTGCCCGTCATCGAGTGGTCCAGCGACCTCCACCCGAACGTCGGAAAGTGGGTCGTCACTCCCAGCCAGGAATCCCTCCCGGTGGCCGTCGGCGTCGTCAGTGTCGAATCGCGGGAGATTCCGCGCGAGCGTGTCAAAGGCATCCTGGCCCTCACGCTGGAGGACCGGGACGGAACCCCTCAAATCAAGCACGTTCATCCCGAGAGCGGCTTGGTGGGTTTGGCGGTCGGTGACCGCATTGAAGGTGTGGCTGAACACCTCTTCAACAGCCCCGAGGCTCTCCTGGATTTCGTCTCGCTGCATCAAGCGGGAGACTTGCTCACGCTGATCGTGAGTCGTGGGACGAAGCGATTCAACGTCTCGGCGACGCTGGTCCGCCCCTTCGGGGAATTCCTCCCGCGCAGCGCCCGGCTGCAAGCGCTGGGAGGATCCCTGAGTATGTGTCGCAGCGGGTTCGCCAGTGCCATTCAGCATGATACGGTCCTGACGCCCGAGCAGTGTGGCGGTCCCCTCCTGGATCTTTCGGGGAAGGCGATCGGCATTAACATCGCCCGGGCCAGCCGCACCAAGAGCTACGCCCTGCCGACCGACCTCGTGCGAGCCGCCATTGAGGAGATGCAGAGAACCCTGCCGAAACCCCTGTTGGCCACTCGCGCCTCGGCGGAATGATCCGCCGCAAGTCCAGCCGAGTGAGCTGTATTCCGGTTCATCCGACTATTTGTGGGGCGAGTATCAATATCGGAGAGCGTTGCCACTCGTTGCAGCTCTGAACCCCCACGGGGTTGCGTCGTGTAGCCCAGGGTTGGCGACGAAGGAGCCTACCTTGGGTGGCGCGAGGGCGGGAGGTTCCAACCCCAACGGGGTTGCGTCTTCGTCCGTGCCGGAAATCGAGGTGGTTGCCTCACGAAATGGACGCAACCCCGTTGGGGTTGGGGGCCAAGCGGCTCGTTGTCCCAGGGTAGCCCGCGGCGCGCGGGCAACCCTGGGCTATGTGGCGGAACCCCGTTGGGGTTGATGATTCAAATTGCCGATCCGTCGCGACTATCGCAGGGTGGCCATGTGACGATTCCCCAAAATTGTCGGATGAACCTGTATTCCAAAGTCAGAAGCCCGGCTTATCGGATAAGCCGGGCTTCTTGTATTGACCGCCGAGTGATTGGAAGTCAGACGTACGGTTAGTTCACCTTGGGAACCGCGTCCATGTCCTTGAGCAAACGCTGCGCATCTTCGCGGGCAGGGAAACTCGTGCCACTCCCAATCGCAGCTCGGAGCGCGTCCTTTGCCAGTTGATCCCGTCCCCGGGCGCGGTAGATCATGGCCGCGTAATAGGCATTCTCGCTGCTGACCGGCGAAAAGTCCGGCAAGCTGTGCAATACCTTCTCGGCCTCCTCGACCTGCTCGTTCTTCAACAGCAGCCAGGCATACGTCATGGTCGATTCGCGGCTGGCGTCGGAACCGCGGCTGCGGAGCATGCGGTAATTGCGCACCGCGTAATCCAGACCGGCTTTCCGCTGCTTCTCATCGGCGGACAGCGCCAGGGCGCGTGCCAGTTCGTTCGAGATCGCGAACTCATTCGGAGACTTCAGAATCGCGGCCGTCAGAATAGTCTCGGCGCGTTTGGGATCCAGTTCATACCGCGCCATCCGACCCGCCAGCACCTGGCCGCCGGTCGAAGCCGGATCCTTCTTCAGTGCCGCGGTCACGCACTCCTTCGACATCTCGGTCTGACCGTTGTGGAGCGCCCATTCCCCGACAGTCAACAGGGAACGGAGATCGCCCGCATTGGTCTTCAGCACCGCAGCCATGCTCTTGCGAGCCTCGTCCATGTTGCCGGCATCGGTGTACAGCCGGCCCATGGACACTTCGACGGGCGGTGCCTCCGGCTCGATCTTGAGCAGTTCCGCAAAGGCGACCCGGGCCGCCGCAGCGTCCCCCTTATGGAAGCTCACCCGGCCCAGGCTGCCATGCACGATTGGGTTCTTGGGATCGAGCTTTTGCCACGCCTGCAAATGGGTCAGAGCGACATCGTACTGCTTTCGCGATTCCGCAATCGACGCCAAGCCCGCATGCATGCGTTTCCGCAACACCTGCAGACGCCAACTCTCACCCGGTGACGCCTCCAACAACCGCTGAGCCCGGTCGTATGCCAGGTCGGCCAGCAGCATTCGCCGTTCGCGGAACGCGAGATCCCCCACCAGCAGAAACGCCTCGGGATCTTTCGGATCGTTGATCGTGGCCAGTTCGAGGGATTGTTCGGCGGCGTCCCGTTGATTGGCCGAGAAATGCAGCATCGCCAGCAGCGTGTCCGGCGGGGCCAGCAGCGGCTGCCGCTTCCGAAGATTCACCAGCAGAGTCCTCGCTTCGGTGACCTTCCCCTGCTGGAAGGCAGTGATCGCCTGCCCCACATCCGCATATTTGGCATCATACTTCTCGATGGATGTCGAGAGCAGTTGCTCGGCGGTGAGCTGGCCGAACGCGGGAGAACTCCCTCCCCAGACGACCCCGACGACGACGAGGGCCAGCTGGCAAACGGCTGGCAGAAAACCACGGTGCGTGTTCATGGCAATTGTTCCCTGGAAAAGTGACCAAACGGAGTTTCTCTGACGTTTCAACCTCTGGCAACAACAAAAGCTGCGTCACGACTCAGCATTCGGATTGCAGAACTCCTCAGCATTCTGCCATTGAAGCCTTGCGACTTCAATCATCCGAAATTCAAGACGTGACGCAGCATGACTGTGTCCCGGTGACTACGGTGCCCCGGCACCTGCTGGCGAGAACGCTTCGAAGCTGGACTCACCACCACCACCCAGCAGGACTCGCTTCGGTCCGGCGTTTTGCTGGGCGGCAACGCGTTTCTTCCGGATGTCTTCACTCTCGTCGGCAACCAACTCTTCGCCCGGTGCCCCCGGCACTACGCCCGGAGCCCCAGTGCCATCCGCCACTCCGACTCCAGGAGCCCCAGCCCCTTCCGTCGCCGCTAAGCCCTGCATGTCCGGAGAGGAAGCCGGTGTCCGCGTGATCGCCCCCCCATACCCAAGCCCACCAAACCCGACCCCTGTCGGATAGATCGGGTCATACCGGAAGTTCGAGATCAGTGGGATCTGAGAGTTGGTGAAGACCATGTTGACAATCTCCCCAGCGGCCAGGTTAACAGTGGCCTGCTGGCCGTTGACCAAGTCGGCTCCAACCACGCCATCGAAGATCCAGCCCGCTGCAGCCAACTCTGCGACTGTATAGCTGCCCGGTCGCAGGTAACCGACCTGCTCGGAGTCGAGAGTCAGCGAGCCGCCACCATTCAGACTGAACAGGGCAGGTGTAACCGTACTCGCACCCTCTCCCGAGCCAGCGGTGAAGCCAAACGGGGTCGTCGGGCCAGCTGGCCCGTTCGCGATCTTCGAGACGACGATCTGCGCCCCCTGGGTGTTGGCGAACGTGATCGTGCGGGTATCCCCCGCCGCCACGGTCACACTGCCGGTCTTGTTGAGGGCGGTGACCCCGCTGCCGCCGACGCTGTCAAAGAACCAGCCCAGTTCGGCCAGTTCCGTGACGGAGTAGCTGCCGGGCCGCACGTAGTCGACCAGTTCGGTCGAGTCCAGGATCCGCGAGCCACCACCGCCGTTGACGGCGAAGCTCGTGTCGGTCGTGGCCCCGGTGGCGGTGAAGTCAAACGCGGTGGTCGCTCCAGCCGGTCCGATCGTGTTCTTGACGACCGTGATCTGCGCCCCCTGGGTGTTGTGGAACGTCAGGACGCGGGCGTTGTCACCCCATTCCCCGGCGGCGAGATCGATCGTGGCGGTGCGGTCGACCAGTCCGTCATGTCCCGTGGCTCCGTCAAAGAACCAGCCCGCTTCGGCCAGTTCGGCGACCGTGTACTGACCGGGCCGCAGCAGCACGCTGGTGTGGGATTCCCCATCCGCCAGGCT
>JAYWFM010000466.1:0-17578 GCA_043778825.1 Planctomycetota bacterium
ACGCGGGCCAGCAGCACGCTGTCCTCGGGGAGCAGCGACTCAGTGGCGATGGGGGCGGTGGCGGCGGACTTGCGGGTCTGCCCCTGCCCTTGAACATACCCCCAGCCGATGCCCAGCCCAATCAAGACGACCAGTGCGACCAAAAACGACAAACGACGCGTGCGCATGCCAAGCTCCTTGTGGTAGATCGAAGTAGGAACCGAACCAGCCCCGGCTCGCGTTCCCTCCGAGTCAGTGCGTGAGATTACGCTGAGGGTGGGCAATTTCGCAACCGCAGGGGTGGTGTTGGAGTTCAGCCTTTAGGCTGCTCCTCGCCCCGAAGGCATGCTAAAGCCTGGACTCCAACGTCTGGACGGGTGGCACGGTCTGAGGCTTTGCGAAGGCCGTAGACCGCGCGGCGTTCTCGGAGTCCGGGGGCTGACGCCACCCGGCTCGCCTGTGGGAGCGTGGCAAGGCAATGCCGCACTCGCGGGCCTCACACGAACTGCGTGACGCCCGGCATGGCGACTGCCGGAAACGGGACCGTGCCGAACTCCAGCTTCTCCGGCCCGAGCTTCTCTTCCGAGTTCATTGCCTGTTCCCAAGTAATTCGTTTGCCGGTATAGGCGGCCATACGGCCCAGGATCGCCAGCATGGTGCTCTTGGTCATGTACTCGCCGTTGTTGATCCGGTTGCCGCTGCGGATGCTGGCGAACAGAGCGTCATGCTCCAGTTGGTACATGTTGTGGTCCTGACCCGCCGGGGTCACATACGACCAGGCGTTCGGGCCTTCGATGCTGGTGTTGTCACTCTTGATGTGGCAGGTGCCGTTGGTGCCCCAGAAGTGGTCGGAGACATCGTTCTGGCAACCGCCCTGCTGACGACAGCGGCTGAACCCCTTGAGGCCATCGGCGTACTCGTACTGGATCGCGAAGTGGTCATAGATGTGGCCGAACGCGGGCTCCACGCGGACTTGTCGTCCCCCGGTGCCCGTGGCGGCGATCGGGGGCGTGTCGCCCATCGCCCAGCCGAGTTTGTCGAGGCTGTGGATGTGTTGTTCGACGATGTGGTCACCCGAGAGCCAAGTGTAGTAGAGCCAGTTCCGCATCTGGTACTCCATATCGCTCCAGTTCTCCTTGCGACCATGATTCCAGAGGAATCCGGTGTTGTAGGAGCACTCCATGGCCACGATCTTGCCGATCTGCCCATCGTGCATCCGCTTGAAGGCTTCCATCACCGCCGGGTGATACCGCCAGCACAGGCCCGACACCACCGAGAGGTTTTTCTCTTTGGCCACTTGGCAGGCTTCGATGACCGTCCGCACTCCGGGGGCATCGACCGCCACCGGCTTCTCGCAGAAGACATGCACGCCCGCCGCGACCGCGGCCTTCATCTGAGCGGGGCGAAAACCGGGCGGCGTGCAGAGCAGAATCACATCCACGCCCGAGGCCAGCAGCTTCTCGGTGCAGTCGAACCCCGTGAACTTGTGGTCGTCGTCGACGGCGATCTTGTCGGCGATCTCCTTGTCGTTCATGAGGGCCTTGAGTCCCTGTTCGAGCTTGTCGGGAAAGGCATCGCCCATCGCGACCAGCTTGACGTTCTTATCCGCCCGCAGGGCCTGCCCCGCCGCTCCCAGTCCGCGCCCACCGCAGCCGACAATCCCGATCTTCAGCGTATCACCGCCAGCGGCGTAGACCGCGCTGGGGCTGAGGGACGAGAGCAGCGTTCCCCCGACCGTGGCCAGGGTGCCCGCCTTGAGGAACTGACGACGCGAGGTGGTGACAGCAGAATTCGGCATGGGGAAAGTCCTCCAAATGCGATGTGAACCAACAGACGGGGAAACTCTGGCGAGGTCCGTTCCCTCGGCCAAGAGTACGGATCGACGAACCCCGATGATAGCAGGGAGGCAGGGGAGGGAGAAACTCGAAACTCGAAACTCGATCTCCAATCTTTCACTCAGCTCACGTGTGTGCGTCAGAAAAGTAGGCAGAGATTCACCACGGAGACACGGAGAAACGGAGGAGAACGTCGCTCGGTTCCCGCACACAAGCTGCGGACGAAGAGGTGGAGACAGGATTCACAGGATCAACAGGATGAATCGCAGACAGTCCACCTTGATGTGATGCGATTCATCCGGTCAATCCTGTACATCCTGTCCAAATCGGCCATGTGGAAACGTCTGAATTTCTCCGTGTCTCCGTGTCTCCGTGCCTCCGTGCCTCCGTGGTGAATTTCTGCCGCTGACTACTTTTCTGATGCACACACCCTGCCCCTCATGGGCACTTGCATGATCGCATTTTGCTCCGTCACAGGCGACAATCCGATCTCCCGGGGAGGCCAGCATGTCGCGCGTCCAGAGTTTCGCTCCGCTGGAAGATCGGCGGGCCTGCGTCCTGATCCTGGGCAGCATGCCGGGCGCGGCCTCGCTGCGCGCGGGCGAATACTACGCCCATCCTCGCAATGCCTTCTGGCCGATCCTGGGGCAGCTGATGGGGTTTGATCCGGGGCTGCCGTATGGGGAGCGGGTTCGCTGCCTGACCTCGGCGGGGATTGCGGTCTGGGATGTGCTGGCCACCTGTCAGCGCACGGGCAGCGGGGATGCGGAGATTGAGGACTCGACGATCACCGTCAACGACTTCGCGTCCTTCTTTCGAGATCATCCGCAGGTGCGTTCCGTGTTCTTCAACGGGACCAAGGCGGAAGCCTGCTTTCGGAGATGGGCTCAGCCACAGCTCCAGATTCCGGAAGTGGCGTTTCAGCGTCTACCCTCGACCAGTCCGGCCAATGCTTCGTATTCGTTCGAGAAGAAGCAGGGGGCGTGGAGCGTGATCCTCGGGGAAGGAACGGACTCCTCGTCCGAGGAGAATCGATAGTCGCCCATGTGCTGGCGAATGTGGCGACGCGAAACGAAAACAGCCTGTCCCTCGCGCCGAAGGGACAGGCTGTTTCGCGTCACACAGAGACCGGTCACCTTGCGGGGACCGATCCGGGATATCGCCCCCGGAAAGGTGGTCTGCCTGAGCAGACCTGTATCACGCATGTCAGGTCGCTGCACTCACCCGAGTGTAGGCTCCCCGCGTTCTGGCGAACGCAGCGACCCTTCATCTTCCACTGGGCGGCCTAGAACACGTCCAGCGCGAAGTGATGCCCCTTATGGTAGGGGTGGGCACTCGGGTAGAAGTTGTGCCAGTCTTTGTTGTAGACCGGGATCTGCCGCTGGGCCGGATACCGATAATACATGTGGTCGTAAGTGACCGGTGCCTGCAAATTGTGAGGATAGTAGACGTACGGATAGTGATAAAAGCGGTTCCAGTTCGTCGGCTGTCCCGGAGGAGCAGCCTCCGCCAGCGGGGCCGCTGCGCTCTGCACGAAACCGACCACCAGCAGGCCCACTGCGGCCCACAACACACGCTTGCCCATGACGAAGTCTCCCTTCCCAAACACGGCCAGTCCCGGCCTCCGACCTGATGTGGCCGGAGGTGCCAGACTCGCTCAAACGGACGACAAGCCTCCCACAACACCGCGAAGGTGTCGGCGAAAGTTGCCGATTCCCGTCTCCCAGCTCCGCCCCACTTCCCCAAGCGTTCGGTGTCCAGGATGACCATCACTTCATCGGCGGAATGGGAGCGGTACGTCAGGCTTTTTCGGCAGAATCATCACAATCGGAATCCGAAGGCGGTCCGTGGGGTTCGACGATACGCCATTCGCAGTGCGGAGAGTCGACAGGATCGAAGCTGTACCCAGAGGCAGTGTATGCATCAGAAAAGTCGGCAGAGATTCACCACGGAGGCACGGAGTAATGCAGCACTCGGATGACTTTCCCCACTGGGCCGGAGGACGAGGAAGATTTGACAGGATGAACAGGATCGACAGGATACCGACACGCTGTCCCAGAAGCGGAATTCATCCTGTGGATCCTGTCCATCCTGTCAAATTTTCCGATCCTGGCGGCAGACCGCGATCACGAACGTCTGGAGTTCTCCGTGCCGCCGTGGTGAATTTCCGACCGCTGCCTACTTTGGGGATGCACACCCATGAGTGGGTAGTCCATCCGCATGTCTGGTCGGCGACGCTGCTGGGGGTTAAAGTGGATGCGAAGCCGATCGCATGAAGGGGAAGCCATGTCTGCTGAGCCGCCTGTGTCGACACCCCCGAATGCCATTCCCGGTTCGCTGTTGAGTCCCTCTCGGGCTCGCTTCCCCATCAATGTCGCGATTGTATTCCTCTACTTCGCGGGGGTCATTCTCAGCGTGCAGTGGCAACGCTCGAAGCTCATGGACAGATTGATTGTGTCCGCTGCAACGGAAGCGGCTCGGGAGCAGGCGCAAATGCTGACTGCAGTGCGTACCGTGTACACCGAGGAAATCATACCCGTCGCACTCGAAAACGGCTTGCAGATCACCCACGAACCGCATACCAATCTCCACTCCGTTCCACTCCCCGCGACTTTCGCCTTGCGCATTGGCGAGAGGATGGCGGAATCGGGACAAGGAGGACGGACCCGTCTCTATAGCCCGTATCCCTTCCCCTGGCGAGCGGCCGAAGGCGGTTTGCGAGATGACTTCCAGAAGGAGGCCTGGGAGCGGTTGCAAGCGGACCCGCAGACCCCCGTCGTCCGGACCAGCAACACCGCAGACGGTCGCGTGCTGCGGTATGCTGTGGCGGATCGCATGCGGGCCAGCTGCGTGAAATGTCATAACGAGCATCCCGATTCGCCTCGCACCGGCTGGAAAGAGGGGGATGTACGAGGCGTGCTGGAGGTTGAGCTTTCGCTGGAGCAGTCGGAAGTCCTCGCGGGTCAGAACCTGATGGAATCGTCCGCATTGCTGGCCGTGTTGGCCATCGCGGGCGGAGGCGTCGTGGTGTACACCATGCTGCAGTTCACCCGAGCCTCCACAATCTTAGAGAACAGCGTGCGGGAGCGGACATCGGACCTCGAATGCGCCAATGTGGTATTGCAGGCCGAGGTGGATGAACGTGTGCGGGCGGAGTCGGCACTGCGGCTGAACGAGTTTTCTGTGGCGAACGCCTCCCTGCCCACGTTCTGGATTGCGAGTGACGCCCGCATCTTGCGAGTAAACCGGGCCGTCAGTGAACTGCTGGGCTACAGCGATTCCGAATTGCTGGCGCTCTCCATCACCGATCTCGACCCGGACTTCAACACGGAGCGGTGGTCCGCGCACTGGCAGGAGCTGCGCGAGAAGAAACGGATGAGTTTCGAGACGCGGCAACGTCACAAGGCGGGGCACATCATCCCGATCGAGGTGGACCTGAACTGGTTCGAGTTCGAGGGGGTGGAATACAACTTCGCATTTATTCGAGACATCACAGAACGCAAGCGGGACAAGGAGCTGCTGGCCCAGCGTGCCGTCGCACTGGAAACACAGCGTCTGGATGCGCTCGATCTCGCCCGCGAGGCCGAAGACTCGCGGCAGCGGGCGCAGCGCAGTGAAGAACGCTTGAACCTGGCCCTGAAGTCTTCGGGGGTCGGCACCTGGAGTTGGAATATCGTCGAGAACTCGATCTTCTGGGACGAATACCTGCATCCGCTGTTCGGCCTGCAACCGGGGACATTCGGAGGGACGTTCGAAGCCTTCGCAGCTCGCGTCGCTCCCGAGGAACGCGAGCGCGTGCAGCGCGAGGTCACTGCATCCGTCGAGCAGCGCGCGGAGTATGACACCGAGTATCGCGTGATCTGGCCCGACGAGAGCTTCCACGTCCTGGCGGCACGCGGCAAGGTCTATCGCGATGCCGTCGGGCACCCCTTGAGCATGACGGGCGTTTGCTGGGATGTCACCCAGCGGCACCTCGTCGAGCGGTCCCTGCAAGAGAGCCAGGAGCGATTCGCCCTGGCGGTGGAAGGCTCGCGGGATGGGATCTGGGACTGGAACGTCTCGACCAATCAGGTGTTCTATTCGTCGCGTTGGAAGTCGATGCTGGGGTACGAGGACGACGAAATTGCGAACCAGTTCTCGGAGTGGGAGCGTCTGGTCCATCCCGAGGATCTGGCCCAGGCCCAACAGATGCTGAACGAGTATTTCGCGGGCCAGCGACCCGAATACACCGTCGAGCTCCGCATGCTCCACAAGTCGGGCGACTGGCGCTGGATTCTGGCACGGGGCGTGGCGCGGCGGGACGCGAACGGGACCATCGTCCGCATGTCGGGGTCGCACACGGACATCAGCGAGCGGAAACTGGCCGAGGAGCGTTTTCGTCTCGTCGTGGAAGCGGCCCCGAATTCGATCGTGGTGGTCAATCGGGCGAGAAACATCACCCTGGTGAACAGCCAGACCGAAACACTCTTCGGCTACCGGCGTGACGAACTCATCGGCCAGCCGATCGAAATCCTGGTGCCCGAACGCTTCCGTCCGGGGCATCCCACGTACGTGGAGGGATTCTTCGGGACGCCACAGCGACGTGCGATGGGGGTGGGTCGGTATCTCTTCGGTCTGAAGAAATCGGGTGAAGAGTTCTCGATTGAACTCGGCCTGAGTCCTTTTACGACGAGCGAAGGAATGTTCGTTCTGGCTTCGGTCCTCGACATCACAGCGCGCATACGGGCCGAGGTGGAACTGCACCGGGCCAAGGAAGCCGCCGAATCGGCCAACCGCGTTCTGGACTCCAGTCTGAAGAGCATCGCCGACGGGGTGATCGTCGCCGACGCAACGGGGAAATTCCTGTTCTGGAACGAAGAGGCGGAAGAGATTATCGGACTGGGCATGACGGAAACTCCCATCGAAGGCTGGGCTGCGCGTTACGGGTGCTTCCTCCCCGACATGGTCACTCCCTTCCCGTCGGAAGACTTGCCATTGGCCCGGACCATTCGCGGCGAAGACGTGCATGAAGTCGATCTGTTCATCCGCAATCCGAAGAAGCCCGAGGGCGTGTGGATCAGTATCAACGGTCGCCCCATGCGCGATGACGCGAACGTGGTGCAAGGCGGCGTCATCGTGTTCCGCGACATGACGGAGCGCCGAGAGTCCCAAGAGACCCTGGCCCGTCAGGCGGAGGAACTGGCCCGCTCGAACACGGAACTCCAACAGTTCGCCTACATCGCCTCCCACGATTTGCAGGAGCCACTCCGCAAGGTGCAGGCCTTTGGAGACTTGCTCGCCAAAGACGCCGGCCCCGCCCTGAGCGTCGACGGACTCGATTATTTGAAGCGGATGCAGAACGCCGCAGCGCGCATGCAACAGCTCATCAACGATCTGCTGACCTACTCCCGCGTGACCAGCCAAGCCCAACCGTTTGTGTCAGTCGATCTGGCTCGGATCGCCTCGGAGGTCCTCTCCGACCTCGAATCCCGCATCGCGTCGACGGGTGGTCAAGTGCAGCTGGGCGAGTTGCCCAGCCTGGATGCCGACCCGCTGCAAATGCGTCAGTTGCTCCAAAACCTGATCGGCAACGCACTCAAGTTTCACCGCAAGGATGTGCCGCCGGTGGTGTCTGTGCAGTGCCAGCGCGTGACCCCGGAGACGGGCGTCCTGGCGGGCCGCTCCGCATGGGAGATTACGGTGCAGGACAACGGAATCGGGTTCGACGAAAAGTACCTGGTCAAGCTCTTCGCTCCCTTTCAGCGTCTGCACGGACGCACGGAATATGAAGGAACTGGGATCGGGCTGGCGATTTGTAAGAAGATTGTGGACCGTCACGGTGGTACAATCACAGCCAGGAGTGTCCCCGGCGAAGGCACGCGGTTTATCGCGACCTTGCCGCTGGCTCAAGAAACAGGAGTCCCGCAACATGCCGCAGGAGATTCTCATCATGCACAAACCCGGTGAACCGGTCGATATTCTGATGGCCGATGACGATGCCGATGATCGCCTGATGGCGGAGAAGGCGTTGCAAGAGTCCCGGTTGGAGAACAGTTTGAGCTTTGTCGAAGACGGAGAGGAGTTGATGGACTATCTCCTGCACCGGGGAAAATATACGGACGAGGCCCAGTATCCGCTGCCGGGGTTGATCCTGCTCGACCTCAACATGCCTCGCAAGGACGGACGCGAAGCTCTGAAGGAGATCAAGACCCATCCCAAGCTGCATCGCATCCCCGTGGTGGTCCTGACGACTTCGAAAGCCGAAGAGGACATTGTTCGCTCGTACGACCTGGGTGTGAACTCGTATATCATCAAGCCGGTGACCTTCGACGGTGTCGTGGAGGCCATGAAGGTGTTGAAACAATACTGGTTCCAGTTGGTCAAATTGCCCAACGGGTGTGCCGGAAACTGACGAGAGCCTCGTCAGCGATCAGCCATCAGCGATCAGCGATCAGCGATCAGCCAGAATAGGAGAGGCAGACATGAGCCTGCCGAGGCATCCGCCTGCGGACCAGCTCTGTCTGGCAGGCGAAAGCCTCGGCAGGCTGACGCCGTGCCGGTCTCTCGCAGGAAAGCAATCCCAACGCTTAACCATGATCTCTTCAGAGAGACGCGAACACTTTCGCTGCCTTCCGTGTCTGGCTGAGAGCTGACGGCTGATCGCTGATCGCTATCAGCTTCCCACATGGTGCTCGTAGTGTCGTGGTTGCTGCACGTCGGTTTGTGAAGCCGAAGGTGGCGGTTCGATTCCTTGGAAAGATGAGAGATGAGAGATGAGAGCCAGAGGGGCGATTGTCAACGATCTCCGAGTCTGGCTCTCATCTCTCGTCTCTCATCTCTCATCTCCTCCGGTGCCCCATGATCCAGACCCTCGACCGACCGACCCTCGTTCTCAACCGCAACTGGCAGCCGGTCAGCGTGGCCCCCGTGGCTCGCGCGCTGTCGCTAGTGGTGGCGGAGCGGGCGCGGATCGTCGACCCGGTCGACTTCCGGCAGTACACGTGGGCCGACTGGGCCCAGCGGGTGCCGGAGACGGACGAGCTGTTCGTCCAGGCGGTGACGTTCCGGGTGCGAGTGCCCGAGGTCATCACCCTGCTGGAGTACGACCGGGTGCCGAAGAACGCGGTCACGTTCAGCCGCCGGAACATCTTTCGGCGCGACCACTTCACCTGCCAGTATTGCCATCGCCAGCCGGGGACCGAGGAGCTGACGATTGACCACGTGTTGCCCCGGTCGCACGGTGGACTGTCGACGTGGGACAACTGCGTGCTGGCCTGCATCGACTGCAACTCCCGCAAGGCCGACCGCACCCCCACCGAGGCCCGCATGCCGCTGCGGAAGCTGCCAGTCCGCCCGAACTGGAAGCCGCTCTACGCCCGCCACGGTGAGCGGATCGAGAGCTGGTCAAAGTTCGTGAGCGAGGCGTACTGGTTGGTGGAGTTGGCGGAGTAGGAGCGGTCAGCCGTCAGCAATCAGCCGTCAGCGATCAGCCAGAGGGGGATAACCTCTGGCGGGTGCATTCGCTCTTTGGCGGTACCCACGAGGAATCTCAGTCGCGGAGCGACTGAGCTACGTAGGCGATGTCGCTCCGCGACTCGCATTCCGTGTCAGACCGCCAAATGGCGAATGCACCCACCTCTGGCTGATCGCTGAAAGCTGATCGCTTCCCCAAGCCCTGCGAGTGTGCCGGACGCATGACGGCCTTCGAAGCCGTCGGACGAGGTTCGATTCCTCGGTGGGGTATTGGGGGAGCGTTGAGCGTTGAGTGTTGAGCGTTGAGGGATTCTTTCCTGACGCTCAACTCTCAACCCTCATCGCTCAACGTTCCCCCTCCCCGTTATCGGAGTGTGGTGGACGCACGCGACTTGGCGAAGGTCGTAGACCAGGTTCGACTCCTGGCGATAACATGTGAGTCACCGATTCGGAACTCCCATGACCAGCCCCATCCACATTCGCCGCTACGAACCGACCGATGTCGACGCACTCTATGAGGCCGTCATCGAGTCACGAGCGGAACTCGCCCCGTGGATGCCGTGGTGTCACGCGGACTATGCGCGGGCCGACACCGCAGCCTGGGTCGAGAGTCGGGCGAGTGCCTGGGAGAGCCTTTCCGAATGGAGTTTTGTGATCGTTGATGCCGACGGGCGGATCATGGGAACCTGCGGCATTCATCGGCTCGACTCGCTCAATGGGAGCGGTGAGGTCGGTTACTGGGTCCGAACCTCAGCGACACGACAGGGGATCGCCTCGGAGGCTGTGCGGCAAGTGACGCAGTGGGCCATTTCCGACCAAGGTCTGCACCGGATGGAGATGCTGATCTCGACGGAGAATTTTCCCAGTCTGCGCGTCGCCGCCAAAGCCGGGGCATTCTGCGAAGGTGTCTTACGGCAGCGGCTGCTGCTACTGGGGCGACGACACGACGCCATGCTGTGGGCGATCGTGAAAGACTGAAGAGCCTCTCCCAAAACTTCCGAAGTCTTCGGAGACTTCGGAAGGAGTGTGGTCGCGATCCTACGCAAAATCCCCTAGGATTCTCGCCCCGAAGGGGCTGGACTCGATAGCCCAGGGCGCAGCCCTGGGAACACGTGTCCCCCTCAACCGATCAAGGCCCAACGGGCCGTCACCGGCTGGCGGAGTCGAGTGACGGCCCGTTGGGCCTTGAGGAATGTTTGGCATCCGATTTCCCAGGGCTGCGCCCTGGGCTTTCGAATCAGGCCCCGTGGGGGCCGAGGAGCGAAAACCTGCGTAGAAACGCGACCACACTCCTTCGGAAGTTTGTCACGTTGCTCGCAGTGGCTCCCAGCCACGACGCTGGAGTCACACGGCGTGGCGGCGGCCTGCCACACCGCTCTGAGTGGGTTCGACTCCCACCGGCGTCTTTCGTGCCCCGTGGGAGTTCAGGCCTGAGCCTGGCCTCGGGATGGCATTACCCGATCGCCGAACGTCGGCGAGGCAGCCTAAAGGCTGGACTCCAACATTGGCTGAACTCCAACAATCGCACTACTCGGCGGCAATCCGAATATTCTTGAACTCCGCCCACATTGGCTTGCCCGCGTGCAGCTGGACAGCCAGGATGCCATCGAGCAGCGCCAGGTCGGGAGCGTTGTCGGTGAAGTCGAGGATCAGCCGACCGTTCATGTAGTGCTGGATGTGGTTCCCCTTGCCGATGATGACGACATCGTTCCAGTCATCGAGCTTGAACAGCTTCTGGTATTCTTCTTCCGTAATCAGCTTACCGGTGACTTTCTTGCCAGTGGGTTCCCAGGTGGCTTTCTCGCCGACGAGGCAGATGCGGCCGCGCTTGCCGCCTTCGTCGTAGATGAAGGCGGAGGTGTTCGGGAACTTGTTCTCGTTGCGGAGTTCATGCTGGTAGCCGCGCACGACCCATTGGTTCTTCCCCTTGGCATCCGTGATGTGCTTGGAGCGGTACTGAATCCCCGAGTTGTTCGTAGCGTTGCAGCGGAACGAGAGCCGCAGGTCGAAGTCCTTGGTCGTGCCGTCCTTCCAGATCAGGAAGGTGTTCCCCTTGGCCGGGTTGGCTTCGGTGGTCTCGCCGTGAATCACGCCGTCCTTGACGCTCCACAGTCGCGGGTCGCCATCCCACCCGGTCAGGTCTTTGCCGTTGAAGATCACCTTGGCCCCGGTCGGCTCGGCGGGCGGAGCGACCGGCTCCTCGGCGAACAGCATTCCGGGAGCGAACAGAGCGAGCAGGCAGACCAGACGACGAAGCATGGAGAACTCCCAGCGGGACCATTCAGAGGTGAGGGGCGAGCGGCACAGGCTCGGTCTTGTACCCATTGTGTGCGACACGGCGAGGAAAGGGTAGCGTACGGTTCGCAGACGGAATTCCCCGTCCGGAGTATGAGTACGCGAAAACCAACGACAGAAGTGTCGTCTCATCCGCGGCCCGGCTTTGCCATCCGCGGTCAATTTTCGAATCAGGGACTGACCGCGGATGGCAAGGCCGGACCGCGGATGAAGAGATCTGCAACCAGAGAGCCACCAGTCGGACTCGAACCGACGACCTATGCTTTACGAAAGCATTGCTCTACCAACTGAGCTACGGTGGCGAGTGAGGTTTTAACCTCACATCTTGCATTCCATTGACCCCGGAGGTAGGATGACGACAACCACGACGACAACCGACAACCGAATCAAGGAGACGCAAGACATGCCACGCGAAACGACTCTGAAACCGAAGAAACCCTATGCCGAGTATCCACTTACAGCACATGCCAACAGGCAGTGGTGCAAGAAGATCAAGGGCAAGGTGCATTTCTTCGGCGTCTGGGCTGATCCCGACGCGGCATTGGCGAAGTATCTTGACGAACGCGATGATTTGCAAGCGGGCAGAATCCCCCGGCGGTTGTCGTCGGTTGTCGTCAACGTCGGCTCACTGGTCAATCTCTTCCTGGATCAGCGGAACGCCAAAGTCGAATCAGGCAGCCTATCCCCCCAGATGTTCGTGGACTACCGCAACTGTGCGAAGTTCCTGATTGAACATCTCGGGAGATCGACGGCGGTCGAGACTCTCAGACCAGCCGACTTCCTGGGGCTTCGCGACCAATGGGCTACCAAGTACGCTTCCGGTCGACTGAACAAGCTGGTGCAGATGACTCGCACAATCTTCAAATGGGGCTGGGAAACCGATCTGCTCAAGGTGCAGATAAAGCTGGGGCCGGACTTCAAGGGGGCCACGAAGCGACAGGCACGCGAGCAACGCAACGCGAGGGGCTTGAAGCTGTTCTCAGCCAGCGAACTGAAGGCACTCATGGAGGCCGCTTCCGCTCAGATGAAAGCCATGATCTTACTGGCGGTCAACTGCGGTTACGGCAACACCGACATCGCCACACTGAGGGAGTCCCACATTAAGGATGGCTGGCTCGACTTCCCCAGACCGAAGACAGCCGTTCCCCGACGCGCTCCACTGTGGGCGGAGACGGAATCCGCCATCGCCGATGTGATTCAGCGGAGACCGAAGGCCGCGAACGAGTCCGACGCCGGGCTGGTGTTCCTGACCAAACATGGATCGGCTTGGATTCGGTCGACTGTCTCTCACACAGACGATGGAATCGCCAAAGCGTTTCGAAAGCTGCTGGGCACAACGGCTCTCTATCAGAGGGGCCGGGCCTTTTACGGGCTGCGTCACACGTTCGCGACGATTGGCGATGAAGCCCGTGACGCTGTTGCACTGGCTTCACTCATGGGGCATTCGGACGCCAGCATGGCGGGCCACTACCGCGAGCGAATCGAGGACGCCCGACTGCGGGCCGTGGTGGACCATGTTCACGAGTGGTTGTTCGGGACCGGGGCGGACATCGTGACGACATCGAAGCCGGCGGGGCTGGGTGCGGAAGTCCCCCCGACCGAGACGACGTTGACCACGAAGCCGAAGCCGTCACGGAAGGGTAAGGTGCAACCATGATCGGCATCTACGATGACATGGAACAGTCGCTCGGCATGACCAAGCTGCATCGGGCGTTGCCTCTGGGGATGCGGGCCTCGCTGTGGTCCAACGCCTCTCCCGAGGTGCGACACCTGCTCGATTGCGTGACGCTGAAAGACGCCATCGAGATCACGGGAATCGGTCCAGTCACTCTTCGCAGTTGGGTGAAGTCAGGGCGCATCCCATCGACCGAGTGGCGGGCCCAGACTATCCTGCGGTTGTCGGAGATCAAACGAGCGATCGACAGTCCACCAGCGCGAGGCAGACCGCTCACGGGCTGCAAGGCGTTCACTCGCTGGTGATGTACACGGCTGGCCTAGGTCCGGGGGTTGCTCCCCGACCGAACGACGGAACCTGAAGCCGTCTGGCCAGCCGTTCTTTTCCTTCAGGATGCGACTTTTCAGGAGTCGATGACGATGACCAAGAGCAAGTCCAAACGAGCGATACCCGCCACGCCTGCCACTCTCCCGCCAGTGGACTCTGGTCCCACGGAAGATCAGATACGGGCCGAACGAATCGCGGAGATCAAGCAACTTCCCTACTTCGAATTGACGGAACGCATCGGGGACGATGGCCTACCCGTCGTAGGAAGTTGGAGTCTCCCCAATTGGGTGGCACATTCAATCCATCTCGGTCAGAGTCCGGTCCGGGGAGTGTGTTCGCCCTGGGAAGAGTCGGTCATCTTAGTCCCGGATCAGATAGGTGGCTTCGGTCGAATCCGCTTACTCCCAGCCCCACCACTGACAGCGGAGCAAGAGCGGAACGTACTCGCCAAGAAGATCGAAAAACTGAGCGAGACGATTCCTCTGGCGTCGATCCAGATGGTTCAATTGGCAGACCCTCGCTTTGAAGGGCGGATCGGTGCCTACCCGAGCGACTTTCCGGTCCCGTATGACTCTCCCCGCAAATGGCCGATTGAGGGAGTACGACCACTTTGGGAACAATCAGTCCAGTACATCTCCGGCGCGACATTCACGCCGAATGAAGCGGATGGGGGGTTCGTCACCTGGCTGTGGACGAAGGTCCAGAAGCTGTGGGGCATTCGTAAGGTTGAAGGGCTGGCGGTCGACCCGTATGGAATCTGGCTCAAGGCACTCACCCGGCATCCGAATGCCATTTCCATGCCCTACAGCGATCCCGTGGCGTCGAACCCACAAAATGCGACCGCTGAAGAGATTCTGCGGGTGGCTGAACATGCGAAAGGTCTGGCACGCGGGAGCATCAAGACGAAACGCATCATGGCGGAAGAGTCGCGGCTACTGCACGACAGCGTGAATGCTCTCCATCGGCTGCGGACTGCCCCACCCGAGGGACTGACTCCACAAGAGTTGCAGCATCGCATCTGGCAGGCGGAATCGGATGAGAAGCAAAAGACGCACATGTATCGATGGTCCTACCGCCACTGGCTGACGCTGGAACAGTGGCACAAAGTGGTCGAGTCGTACGAAATTTTCTATGTTCCGGAGATCGCAGCCCAGCGTCCCCCATTGGCCAATCTCGATGACCCGTTGCTGGGAATCCGTCCCGATTACGAAGCCCTGTCCCCTCACCTGAACCGAGTAGCGGTTGAGCTGGCCAATGTCGCGAACACGAAGGCGACCAAGGACACTACTACACATGAATGGATCATTGATTCCAAGCAGAATTGGTGCAAGCGGCTCGACTGGAGTGCGCAGACCCTGAGAAATCGTCGAGCCAAGTTCCCCGATTGTTTTAAGGGTGACATCCATGGCAAGAGCTGCTCTATTCGGGACGATATGGTCACGTTGTGGACCGCTGTGGCTGGCAACAAGAGTTCGTAAACAACACTGAAACCACATTTATCAACATCTTTCAACACCACGTCATATAGCATCCCGTTTGATCTATCGGCCTGCGTTTTACCTCGTATGTTCGTTGTGTCGGCAATCAATGGCGATTGGCGGCAACTGAACCAGACGAGGGAATTCGATGAGATCATTCACCGTAGATGAGGTGGCCAAGATTGAGGCCGTCCATGCGGAAACTGTGCTGCTCTGGATTCGAGCCGGGGAGCTGACGGCACATAACGCCAGTGCGAATCCGAAGTCCCGCAAGCCACGCTGGCGAGTGACGGACGCGGACCTGCAAGCGTTCCGACTGGCACGCCAGAACGGGGCTAAGGAGCCGACGACTCCACGGCGGAAGCGTACTGTTGGCGTCATCAGAGAGTACGTCTGATGACCGCCCGTCAGCTTGAAATCTGCGTGCTGCTCCGAGACCTCGGGAAGCCGGTCGAGTTGATCGCAGTGCAGTCTCAGGTGCCGGTCGAGATCGTCCGGGACTGGCTGCGTACCGGTGTCTGCAAGGCTCACCAGCTATTGCTATTCGACCGTGACGGCTGGAGTCCCCGGCCTGACCCAATGACAAAGCCCGCAACCACGGCGAGCGGTCACGGGCTAAGTCTGTTCAAACGGGCCGATTGATTCACGAGATCATCGACCACATCCTTCAACACACACTCCAGCACGGAGCGAGATCGATTATGACGGCACGGATGGCAAAAACCAACCCCAACCAGAACGGTCGGGCCGATCATTCAGCGGTGCCGTTCGGCTTGAACGAGTCCCGGAATCACGATGGGTTCGCCGATCACGATGCGGGCGATGTTCCACCACACAATCCGAGCCACGAGCAGGCGGTACTCGGGGCGGTCATGTTCGCGGCAGACGAATTGGATGGCGTCCGGCGAGTCCTCACTGACACGGCAGCGTTCTACAGCGAGTCGCATCGGAACATCTACCGGGCGATTTGCTCGCTGGCCGACGATGACAGCGACTACGCCTCCTACGACGCAGTGTTGGTCGCGGACCGAATGGAGCGATTGGAGTACGCGACGGATCGCACAACGCGGGACATGCTCCGCGTCCTGGAGTCGCCCTCAGACGCCCACAACGCGACGCACTACGCGCGGCTGGTGCAAGCCGACTTCATGCGGCGACAGGTGATAGACCTCGCACGGCAATTGCACATCTCCGCGACCGACCCGACCCGAGACATGGGCGAGATGCTGGCGAGTTTCACTCAAGCGGTTGAACGAATCGGCGAGGGCAGCGAGCAGACCTCATATCTGACCTGGACGGCGGCCACGTTGGCGGCGGCAGACCTCCCGCCGATTCGGTGGATCGTCGATAGGTTCTTGAGGGCCAATGAAACCGGCGTGATTGGCGGTCCGATGAAGGCGGGAAAAACCTCGCTGCTGTGCGAACTGGCGGTAGCGGTCGCGACTGGGACAAAGTTCCTTGGGATGTTCGACGTTCCTTTCGCCATGCGGGTGTTTCTTCTCGTTGGGGAGACTGAGGACACCGATGTGCGTCAGAAGCTGGAACGGGCGGCGGGGCAACGAGGACTATCGCTCGCTGAGATCGGGGACATGCTCCACATCCACGCCGGGAAACTTCCGCAATTGCCGAATGCGTCTCACCTCAAGCAACTCAGCCGAGACATCAAGCGGGCTAGTATCGATCTGGTGTTGATCGACCCCGCGTATCTCTGTCTGGGGGCCACCGACATGAGCCAGCTAACCGAGGTCGGGCCGTTGATTCGGGCACTTGGTGACGCATGCAAACCCGCAACTGTGGTGTTCGCCCATCACCTCAAGAAGGGCGAGACGAAGCTGCAAGGCATCCCAGACCTGTCCTCACTGGCCGGGGCCGGGATCGGCGAATCAGTCGGTCAATGGGTACTGCTCCGACGTGAGGGCGAATTCACGCATTGCGACGATCAGAACATCGTCGTCGGCTATGGATCACGCGGGGGCGGGGGCGGTCGATTGGCGGTTCACTTCGTGGAGTCCACGGGTGAGGTCACGGCGTCCTACCTGCCCGACAATGACGAGTCCCGTGAGGAGCGAGAGCGAGCGGTGGCACAAGCCAAATCCGACAAGTTCCACCGGGGCCTGAACAGCGCGAGAGCTGCCATCACCAAGGCACTGAGTGGCACGGCGTATCCAATCCCGAGTCGCGACCTGGAAGCGGCTGCCAGACGAGCAGACCCGACCGTCACTCAGGCTGCGATCCGTGACGCCAAGAAGGACATGACATCCGAGTGGAGCATTCTTCACTGCGAATACGGAAAGCGTCCCAGCGGTCAACGGCGAGAGGGCTTCATCCTGCGAGAGGATCGGGAGCGGTTCTTGCAACTTGGGGCCGTCATCTCTGACGAGGATTCTTCAAATGAGTAGGTCGACAGTCACCCCGGTCAAAAGGTGTGTGGTCGCTCTCCCCCTAGGAGTTTGTCCAAGAATTGCACTGTGACCCTCGTTAGCGGGGTGTAGCGGGGCTTGGCGGGAGGTTGTTGGCGACCTCGGCGCGCTCCGGGG
>JAYWFM010000467.1:0-3020 GCA_043778825.1 Planctomycetota bacterium
GGCTCGCCTGCGTTTGAGCGGGGAGCGAGCTGGCCCTGCCAGACTGGCCGCTCAGGCGAACAAACTCCACCGCGATGAAAACCCCGTTTCATCAGGCCAGGGCTGGGCTGGCCTGAGCCTCGCGTGTGGCCCCCTCACCCCAGCCCTGGCCCCCGCAGTGACGCTGGTTCCCTGACGATCAAGCCAATTGCGGGGGAGAGGGGGCAGAAGCTGGCCTCTGCCGACTTTCCTGACGCATACGCACAACTGGGCATTTGCGTGCTTGACTGATGGCTGACGACCAACAACGGTATAATTGCGGGGATGAGTCCACAGAAACCACGCATCCGTCCCGAACTTCTCTCTCCCGCGGGGTCGCCGGAGTGTATTCGCGCAGCTGTCGAGAACGGGGCGGATGCGGTTTATTTCGGGCTGGATGTGGGGTTTAACGCACGGGCGCGGGCGGTCAACTTCCCGGTCGAACAATTGCCGGAGACGATGGCGGAGTTGCATCGGCGGGGGGTGAAGGGGTATGTGACGCTCAATACGTTGATCTTCTCGAACGAGCTGGCCGAGGTGGAAACGCTGGTGCGGAAGATCGCGGAGGCCGGGGTGGATGCGGTGCTGGTCCAGGACTTGGGCGTGGCGCGGCTGGTGCGGGCGATCTGTCCCGATTTGGCGATGCACGCCTCGACGCAGATGACGCTGACCAGTGCCGAATGCATTGAGGTCGCGCGGCAACTCGGGATCTCGCGTGTGGTGTTGCCGCGCGAACTGTCGATCGATGAGATGCGGGAGATTCATGCGGCGACCTCCATGGAGTTGGAGGCGTTCGTGCATGGGGCGCTGTGCGTGGCGTACTCGGGGCAGTGTCTGACGAGTGAGTCGCTCGGCGGGCGGAGTGCGAATCGCGGACAATGTGCCCAGGCGTGTCGGCTCCCGTACGAGCTGATCTGCGATGGCGAGGATGTCGACCTCCGCGACCAGAAGTACCTGCTCAGCCCGCAGGATCTCTCGGCGATTGAATACTCGCCGGAGTTGATCGATGCGGGCATTCGGTCGTTCAAGATCGAAGGCCGCCTCAAGACGCCTGAATACGTGGCCAACATCACACGGCACTACCGCGAGGCGATCGACACCGCGATGTCCGGCCAGCGCGTGATCCTGACCCCCACGGAAAAACGCGAGATGGAGCTGTCGTTCTCGCGCGGGTTCTCGCCGGGGTGGCTGGAAGGCTGCGAGCACAAGCGGCTGGTGCCGGGGCTCTCGTCGGCCAAGCGCGGCGTGTTCCTGGGGACGGTCGTGGGCACGGGACGCGGGACGGTGCGGGTCGAGTTGGCCTCTCCCATCTCGAAGGGAGACGGGGTCGTCTTCGAGGGGGACCGCGTCGCTCAAGAGGAACAGGGGGGCCGCGTCTACAACATGCGTCGCCGGAGCCTGCTCGTCGAGGGGCAGGTCTCCTCGGGGATCATCGATCTCGAATTCGGGCGCGAGTCGATCGACCTGGAGCAGATCACGGTCGGGCAGGGCGTCTGGAAGACCGACGATCCCCAGCTGAACGCGCGGCTGCGCAAGACGTTTACGGGGGCCGATCCGCAGCGACGGTTGCCGGTCGATTTTGAGGTGCGGGCGGTCGTCGGCGAGCCGCTGCGGGTGGTCGCGCGGTTGGAGAGTGTCGTCTTTCGCTCCGCGAAAGAACGTCCTTTTGCGGAGCAAAAGGCGACACTCCTGACGGCGGAGGCGACGAGCGATCAGCCGCTCGAAGCCGCCCGCAAGCACCCGCTCACCGCAGAAGTTCTCCGCGAGCAACTCGCTCGTCTCGGGGCCAGTCCGTATGAACTGCGCGAACTCAAAGCCGAGATCAGCGGCGAGCCGATGGTGCCGCTGAGTGTGCTGTCCAAGCTGCGGCAGGGGTTGATCGAGGAGTTGTTGCGGCAGTCGGGCGAGCCGCCGGAACGCCGCATCTCCAGCGAGCCGGTCCTCACGGCGCTGCGGGCCACACTGCCTCCCCATGAGCGGCAGGCGAACGACCCGGTGCGGCTGTCGCTGCTCTGCCGGTCGCTCAAGCAGATCGACACCGCGCTCACCGCCGGGGAGCGAAACCTGCTGGCCGACTTTCAGGAGATCAAGGAGTACGGGTACGCCGTCGAGATGGCGCGGCAGGCCAAGGCGAGGCTCCTCATCGCCACTCCGCGCATCCAGAAGCCGGGTGAGATGGGGATCTTTCGGGCCATGACCAAGCCCCAGCCGGACGGGATGCTCGTCCGCAATCTGGCGGGGATGGCGTTCTGTGCCGAGGCAGAGATCCCCTTCGTGGCGGACTACTCACTCAATGTGACCAATGAACTCACCGCTCAGTTCTTGATCGACCAGGGGGCGAGCTGGCTCACGGCGTCGTATGACCTCAATCGGGAGCAACTGCTGGAACTGGTCGAGGCCGTGCCGCCGCAGTGGTTGGAGGTGGTGATCCACCAGCACATGCCGATGTTCCACATGGAACACTGTGTGTTCTGCGCGGTCCTGTCTCCGGGCACGAACAAGACCAACTGCGGTCGCCCGTGCGACCGGCACGAGGTTCAATTGAGAGATCGAGTGGGCATGGAGCATCCCCTCAAGGCCGATGTCGGTTGTCGCAACACGCTCTATAACGCCACGCCGCAGAGTTCCGCCGAGGTGGTGTCGGACCTGATCCAGCGCGGCATCCGCCAGTTCCGGATTGAGTTCCTCAACGACAGCCCCAGCGAGATGCGGCAAGTGATTCGCAGCTATCGCGAACTGCTCGCCGGGCGGACCACGGGGCAGGAAGTGTGGACGACCCTGGAGGCGATGAACCGCGTGGGCGTCACGCGCGGGACACTGGAAGAGCGACGGAATCCGCTGGCGATTCTGTAAGACAAGCGGTCTTATTAAGGCGAGCGGGCAGACTTCGCGTCCCCAGAGACTTCGGAAGGAGTGTGGTCGCCATTCTACGCAGTTGCTGACTCCTCGGCCCCCACGGGGCCTGACTCGAAAGCCCAGGGCGCAGCCCTGGGAAATCGGAA
>JAYWFM010000468.1:0-7226 GCA_043778825.1 Planctomycetota bacterium
GCCTCGCCCGCTCGAACGCCTGCCGCCGCTTTGTCCGCATGGACTGCTCGAATGATCCTCCATGATCCTCCAAAACCCAGGGAATCACCGATGATAGCTCATTCCATCGTGTTCACCGCACTGGCCTCGCCCTCTCGGAAACGGCAACCCATCCATCCCGTGTTGACCGGGCAGTCGTGGCCTGTCGACTCGGCAATTCGCCGTCGCATGAATTTTTCTCGATCTAATCTGGACATTCTGCGCAGGCTTGCCTATCATGCTACGGTCCGATTTTGCAATTGCTTACGCGTCTTAGGTTTGGTTCCCCTGCTCGTCCGTTCGGATTGTGCATTTTCCAAGACTGAGCAGCGGACGGCGAGAGCACACGAGGTGGCTGGCGTTCGGTGCATGTTGCACTGAAGTCAGTTCGACCCCAACCCGGGCGAATCTCGAACCGTGCAATGGTCCGCCGGGACCGGTGGTGTCGAGATGGGTTCTCGAGCGCAAAGGCGCAAGTTCAAAGCATGAGCATGAAACTGTATGTGGGCAATTTGTCGTTCAAAACGACAACCGACGACTTGAGGGCCGCTGTCGAACAGTACGCTCCCGTGACGTCGATCGATGTGGTGATGGACCGGATGACCGGTCAGTCACGAGGGTTCGCCTTCGTGGAAGTCGGCGAAAACGGCGAAGCTGTGGTCGAAGCACTGAACGGTGCTGACCTCCAGGGTCGCAAGCTCGTGGTCAACGAAGCTCGTCCCCGTGAAGACCGTCGTCCTGGCGGTGGTGGTGGTGGGGGCAGCGGCGGCGGCGGCGGCGGCGGCGGATACCGTGGCGGTGGCGACCGCGGTGGAAGCGGCGGCGGCGGCGGCGGCGGATACCGTGGTGGAAGCGGAGGCGGCGACCGTGGTGGAAGCGGCGGCGGCGGCGGTGGTGGATACCGTGGGGGCGGCGATCGTGGCGGTAGCAGCGATCGTGGCGGAGGCGGCGGTGGTGGTGGTGGTGGTGATCGCGGACGCGATCGCCGTTACTAAGACCGCTGACACGACCTTTTGTCCCGTCAAGTTCGCTTGACGCAGGCACGGAGTTCGTCTCAGAACAGACCAGTCTCAGAGGGGAGAGGGCATACGCCCTCTCCCCTCTTTGCATTGGCTCGCCGTTGGATTTATCGTAGCAGGTGAGCGGCACGGCGCTACCCGCCGGTTTCCCTCACCGTTGTCCAACCAGAATCCGTAATCCCTCGATCGATAGCGATTCGGGGAACCGGCAGCTAGCGCCGAGCCGCTCACCGCACAGGATCGACCCCATGAAGACCCGCAAGATCGAAGATATCATCGACATGTGCCGCGTCCGGCCCGGCAAGAAATTCCGGATCAAGGATCACGACCCCGGCTGGGAGGGGGACAAGAGCGTTCCCGAGGAACGCCGCCGACAGTTCGCGGAAACGCTCCTCTCTCAGGATGTTTCCGATCTGGCTGAGGCTCAGGAACTCCTCTACGCCGCCGATACATGGTCGCTGCTGGTCGTCTTTCAGGCCATGGACGCTGCGGGCAAGGACAGCACCATCAAGCACGTCCTCACCGGGATCAATCCCCAGGGCTGCCACGTCACCAGCTTCAAGCAACCCTCCCCCGAGGAACTCGACCACGACTTCCTGTGGCGGTGTTCGAAGGCCCTCCCCGAACGCGGCCGGATCGGGATCTTCAACCGCTCCTACTATGAAGAGACCCTCGTCGTCCGCGTGCATCCCGAGTACCTCAAATACCAACAACTGCCCGACCTCCCCGATCCCGCAGCCAAGCTCAAGAAGTCGTTCTGGAAAGACCGCTTCGAGGACATCAACAATTTCGAGACCCATCTGACCCGCAACGGAACCGCGATCATCAAGTTCTTCCTCAACGTGTCCAAGGATGAGCAACGCAAACGATTCCTGGAGCGGCTCAATGAGCGTAACAAGCTGTGGAAGTTCTCGCTCGACGACCTGAAGGAGCGAGCCCTGTGGGACGACTACATGGCCGCTTATGAGGAAACACTCGAAGCCACCTCGACCGACGAGGCCCCGTGGTACGTGATCCCCGCCGACAACAAGTGGGTCATGCGCTCGATCGTCGCGCGAGTGATCGTGAACACCATCAAGTCGCTCAAGCTCGAATGGCCTCAAGTGCCCGACAGCGACCGCGCCGCAATGGAACAGGCCAAGCAACAGTTGCTGGCAGAAATGTAGCACGCCGCTCCGCGTCGTGAGTGTCGACGCGGAGCGCCGAATCACAAGGGCACCGAGGTTGGCTGCGACGCAACTGGCAGCGTACACTGAATCCGATTCGTCGCGAGTTGTGTTGTCGATCGGTCCCGCTGGAGTCGCCCGCCATGTCTGACTTTCCCTCTCTGTATGAGCAGTGTCGCACGTGGGTCAACCGGCGGTCGTTTCTGACGCAGTCGACCACCAGCCTGGGGGCGATCGCGCTGGCCTCGCTGATGAATCCCGATGCCTTGCGATTGAACGCAGCCCCGATGAACGCAACACCGACGCAGGCCGGACAGGGAATCGTCCATCCGCTGCACTTCGCCCCCAAGGCCAAGCGGGTCATTCACCTCTGCATGGCCGGGGGGCCGAGCCACCTCGAAACGCTCGATTACAAGCCCAAGCTGGCCGAACTCAATGGCCAGGCGATGCCCGACTCCTTCACCAAGGGCCAGCCGATCGCCCAGTTGCAGGGGCAACAACTCAAGGTTCTCGGCCCGCAGCACAAGTTCCAGAAGTTCGGCGAGTCGGGGCAGGAAATCTGCGAGATGTTCCCGAAGATTGGCGGGATCGCGGACGAGATCTGCATCATTCGCTCGCTCAAGACCGAGGCCATCAACCACGACCCGGCCCACACGTTCATGAACACCGGGAGCACCGTCTCGGGCCGACCCAGCATGGGGTCGTGGTTCTGGTACGGACTGGGGAGCGACAGCGCCGACCTGCCGGGGTTTATCGTCCTCACCAGCACCGGCAAGAGCGGCCAGCAGCAGCCGATCTCCTCGCGGCAGTGGCACAGCGGGTTCCTCCCCAGCAAGTTTCAGGGGGTTCGCTTTCAGTCTAAAGGAGACGCCGTCCACTACATCAACAACCCGCCCGGCGTCTCTCCGGACATGCAGCGGGAGGTGGTCGACACGATCTCCCAGCTCAACCGCCAGCTCGATCAGTCGATTGACGACCCCGAGATCGCGACCCGCATCAATCAGTACGAAATGGCCTTCCGCATGCAGACCAGCGTGCCGGAGTTGATGAACTTCTCCAACGAGCCGAAGCATGTGCTGGAGCAGTACGCCTGCACACAAGGGGACGGGTCGTTCGGGTCGAACTGCCTACTCGCCCGGCGGCTGGCCGAGCGCGGGGTGCGGTTCATCCAGCTCTATCACCGCGACTGGGACCATCACGGCGGCGTGAAAAACGGGATCGAGGTGATCTCCAAGGAGGTCGATCAACCGGCAGCGGCGCTGATCGCGGACCTCAAGCAGCGCGGGATGCTGGACGAGACGCTGGTGATCTGGGGCGGCGAATTTGGGCGTACGCCGATGGCTCAAGGCAACGGACGCGACCACCACATCAAGGGGTTCTCGATCTGGATGGCGGGCGGCGGCATCAAGGGCGGCACATCGTACGGGGCGACCGATGAACTCGGGTATAACGCCGTCGAGAACGTGGTCGAGGTGCATGACCTGCACGCCACGATCCTGCACCAAATGGGGGTCGACCACAAGAAGCTGACCTACCGCTTCCAGGGCCGGGATTATCGGCTCACCGATGTGAAGGGCGAGGTCCTGACGCCGATCCTGGCGTAGGTGTTGCAGTTCGTGCGTGCCCCCGCATCAGCAACCCGACGCGTGAGCGAGGGCGGACGCTCTACGGCGTTCTCCGAGAGCTCGGCCCCGCGAGACATCCTGGCAAGCAGTACAACCAGAATCGGACGATGCTTGGTGGCATTCCTCGCTACGCTCGGCCCTCGCTCACGCGTCGGGTTACGGAAACGTGCCCCAGAGCCGAACGCATGTGACTTGCGACCGCGTGTGATAAGCTGCGGCGGGAGAGGGGGGGGTCCCTTTCGGTGAGTGGCGTGACGAGGCGTGCTGGTGAGCGAAAAGACTGCACAATACACGGTGATGGCCCGGCGGTTTCGCCCGCAGACCTTTGGCGAGGTCGTGGGTCAGGAGCACGTCGGGCAGGCCCTGTGCAATGCGATTCGGTCGAATCGCGTGGCGCATGCGTACCTGTTCACCGGGGCCCGAGGGGTCGGCAAGACCTCGACGGCTCGCATCTTTGCCAAGGCCCTGAACTGCCCGCACGCGGTCGACGCAGTCCCCTGCAACCAGTGCGATGTCTGCGAGAGTATCACTGCTGGCTCCGATGTCGACGTGATCGAGATCGACGGGGCCTCGAATCGCGGGATCGATGATATCCGCCAGTTGCGGGCGAATGTGAATGTGCGGTCGATGCGATCACCGAACAAGGTGTACATCATCGACGAAGTTCACATGCTGACGAAGGAGGCGTTCAATGCCCTCCTCAAGACGCTGGAGGAGCCGCCGCCGAATGTGAAGTTCGTCTTCTGCACGACCGAGGCGAATAAGGTTCCTGACACCATTCTTTCGCGGTGCCAGCGGTTCGACTTCGGCACCATCGCGACGGCGTCGATCGCCACGCGCCTCCGCCAGATCGCGGAACTCGAAGGGAAGCAGGTCGACGAAGAGGCCCTCGAACTCGTCGCCCGGCGCGCGTCCGGGTCGATGCGCGACAGCCAGTCGCTGTTCGACCAGCTCCTGGCATTCGGCGGCGAGGTGATCGTCGCAGCTGATGTCCACCAGTTGCTCGGCACCGCTCCGGATGAGCGGCTGATTGACCTTTTCGACCGGATCATCAATCGCCAGCGGGATGAGGTGCTGCAACTCCTCAACACCGCACTCGCCGAGGGGGTCGAACTGGGAATGTTCAGCGACCAGCTCCTCGGGTATCTCCGCGACCTGATGATCGTCTCGGTCCAGGCCCAGGGGGTGCCACTGATCGCCGTCTCTGAGCGCAGCCGCCCTCGGCTGGTCGCCCAGACCGCCGCGTGGGGCATCCAGACGATCTCGGCTGCGATGCAACTGCTGGCGGAGACGAAGGTTCGGATGGCCCGGATCAGTTATGGGCGTCCGCTGATTGAGTTGGCACTGGTGCGGATGTCGCTGCTGGAGGATTTGGACGACATTCGGCGGTTGATTGATCAAGTGGCGGCGAATCCGGGTGCGAGTGTGGCTACTGCTCCGCGCGTCGCCGTCCTAAGCCCAGGGGTTGCAACCCCTGGGCTTTCGCCACCGCGAGTGATCGCCCCGCCGGTCGAACCCGCAAAAAAAAACTCTGAACTGACGCCTCCCCCGGCGGAGCCCGCTCCGCCGCCGGTCCAAAAGCGGGAATTCTCAGTTGCAAACCTACCGACAATCTGGACGGAAGTCATTTCCAGATTTAACGATGCAACGCGAAACCATCTTGTCAAGTCGAGTTCTCAAGCAATTTCTGGGCCAAATGTTTTAGAAATTGTCTTCCCAAAGGCTGTAATACTCAGTAAGACTTACTGTAACCGACCCGAACTGCTGAAGCGGATCGCGGTCGAGGTGCTGGAGATTACCGGTGTGGTGGTGACCTGCCGGGTGAGCGAGGACCAGTCTTCGCCCGCCCCGGTGGCCGAAGCTACTCAGCCGGTGGTGGTTCGGGAGACCGAGCGGAAGCGGACGGACAGCGTCGACAACGACCCGTTCGTCCAGATGGCCGTCGAGGTCTTCTCGGCCAAGGTCGCCGATGTCCGCACCGTCCTCACCGGGCCGGTCGAGGAGTCCGTGGGATAGGCTTCCAGCCTGTCATGGCCCGCGTCGCGACGTTCGCCAGAACGTGGGAGCCCCCGCAAAGACTTCCGAAGTCTTCGGAGACTTCGGAAGTCTGACGAATCGGGGTGGGCTCGTTCTGTGTTTCCGCTCGGGACAGCATCCTCGCCAATCAGCCCACGTTCTGGCGAACGTCGCGACGAAGACGGAGAGCAAGCATGTTCAAAGAATTGGCCGCCCTGACCCACTTCATCAAGAACGCGGGAGACATCCCGCGTCAGATGGGGGAGATGAGGGAACGCCTGGCCCGCACCACGGTCGACGGACGCTCGGCGTGTGGTCAGGTGATCGTCACCGTCACCGGCAAGATGGAGGTGCAGGCCGTCCGTTTTGCCAGCGACCCGCACCAGATCGGCTCCCAGCAGGCGGTCGAAGCACTCGTCCTGGAGGCGGTCAACGACGGCCTCCGACAAGCCAAAGACCTCGCGACACGCGAGATGAAATCGGTGGCCAACACCCTCGGAGTGCCCGCAGGGTTGCTGGCGAAGTTCGGGTTGAGTTGAAGGAGACTTGTCAGTTCTCAGTGGTCAGTCATCAGCCAGAGAACCGACAGTTTCCCCCTTCTGACCGGACCTCCTCCTCACTGACAACTGATTACTGACGACTGAGAACTTCGCCCCCCATGCCCCCACGCCTCCCTCCCTCCGATCACCACGCCTTCGGCCCTGCCGTGGGGCGACTCGTGAACGAGTTCGCCAATCTGCCCGGTATTGGTCGCAAGACTGCCGAACGGCTGGCGAACCATATCGTCAGCTGTTCGCGGAAGGATGCCCTGGCTCTGGCCGATGCGATCAAGGTGGTGAAGGACACGGTGCGGCACTGCTCGCTGTGCTTCAACCTCACCGACCAGGAGCTGTGCAGCGTGTGCATCGACCCGCGTCGCGACCGGACACACATCTGTGTCGTGGAGCAGCCGCGCGACGTGACCGCCCTGGAGGCGACGGGGGCCTTTCCGGGCACGTACCACGTGCTGGGAGGTCGGGTAGCTCCGCTGGAAGGGATTACTCCGGCGGACCTGACGATCGATCAACTCGTCGACCGGGTGAAACGCGACGGGGTGACCGAGATCATCATGGCCCTGAACCCGACACTGGAAGGGGACGGGACCGCACTGCACATCTCGAATCTGTTCGAGGACATCGCCGTGCATGGAAAACCCGTGCAAATTACGCGCCTTGCTCGCGGGATCGCGACTGGGAGTGTGCTAGAGTTCGCCAACAAGGAGATGCTGTCCGACGCCCTGCGCGGACGGCAAGCGTTCTGACTGTCCGCTTGCGAAACGCGCTCCGCTTCGAAGACTTCGCGTCGCGGCTAACCGCCCGACTCCCGACTCCCGACTCCCGACT
>JAYWFM010000469.1:0-7207 GCA_043778825.1 Planctomycetota bacterium
TGACTCACTTCAGTGTGAGAACCGAAGCGTCGCCACAAACCTCTGTCGCATCAAGACTTCTTTTCCAACCTCAAAAGGGTTAACGGCGTTGAGTGGCACCCATTTTTCACGTCTCATTCGCTGGCGGATGCCCCGATGACAGTGGCACCTGGCGACCGCCAGTGGCACCCGAAATCACTTCTCATCCGGCAGTGGAGCGTCCGTTGTCAGTGCCACCTCGCCCCAACAGATTTCCCCATTCCCCATTCCCCATTCCCCGTAACCCCAATCCCCCCAGTGTTCGGTCGTTTCCACCAAGCCACCCTAGGCCCCTCACTACTGCCCGCCGCGTGACTAGTCACGCTGACGGGGTGTGAATGGTTACGCATCCAAGTCAGTCCAGTATTCAAGTCTGTCCTCAATGTCTAGATCAAGAAGTCCAACACGCTTGACCCACGCATCGTCACAAACTGTCTCACAAACGTACTTGTTGGAGTCGCCAAGTATCGATACAGCAGCCCCATTGTTCGTCGGACACTCGTGAAGCAACACTAAAGCGGCATACAGCGCCGATGACGAAAGCAGGCCAATCGCAATGCCGTGTCTGTTGAGTACCCGGCACGTAGCCACCGCCTGCTTGAGAGTGACTGTCCGGTGAAACGATATTGTGGAATAGTCAATATTCTTGGGGACAAGGGGTGATGGGCGGAACAGCCGCACCAGATTCAAAAGAGTGAGTTTTCGGTGATCAAATAGAGTCTCGCCATCTGAACATGCCGCAACAACCTCGCAAGTCGGTTGCAACTTGCAAACACTTCTTCCTATTCCACACAACGATCCGCCGGTCCCGACTATTCCCACAAACAGCCGAATGTGATTTATCTGGCTCGCAATTGACTCACCCAGCTCACTGTATGCATCGGCATTGTCTGGATTGTCAGCTTGATTTAGAAAGTGAACATCTTGTCTTCCACGGCGGATACTCTCGGCTTCGGCTCTCAGTAATACCATTAGAGATGTTGCATCAATGCCTGGCGGAGTCTTAACCATCACGACACTGGCTCCAAACTTTCGCATCTGCATAGCCTTACTCTCGTCTATGTCCTGGGAAACAACAGTAATACACTTGTAGCCGCGGAGCATCGACTCGTATGCGATGGCTATCCCATTGTTGCCAGATGTACAATCAACAATCGTGTGGCCAGACGAAAGCAAGCCTCTTTGCTCGGCCCGATTTATCATGTAGGCTGCAACTCTTCCCTTTAGACTGCCAGTAGGGTTTTGGGTTTCATCAACAAGAAACATTCTGCCACAAATGCGTGGGCAATGGATCTCTATAAGTGTGGCGTTATCATGACTTGTCATGCTGTGGATTCCATTGTTTCAGGGGATCTGATCACAGAGAACAAAAAGAAAAGCCGACACGGCAGTCATTGCCGTCAAGAGAAGCCCTGCAGATACGAGAATCAAGCAACCCGAAGAGGCATGAGCCGTGTTACGTTTATCTGTCTCGCGAGTGTATACGGTTCTGTCGGGCGTGTAGATGTCGCGTTGCGCCTCTTCACTCCATACTTGCTTCTTGCCTTTGCAGACACTACAAGTAATGTACTTGAGTTCATACTCAATGGGGACGCCACTCGCATACCACGACTTCGCAACCTTCTGTGTGTCGGTGTATCCGTTACCGCTGCATTTCCAGCAGTCGTAATAACCGGCTTTTCGTGTGACATCAGTTCGGACATATGTTATCGCCCCAGTACCATCACAAAGGGTACATGGGATATTTGAACGGACTGATACCGTCTCATATCCACCACACCCGATATACTTCTGTTCGCAACTGCTCTGATATCCTGTTCCATCGCAGCTAAAGCATTTCATGACATGCCCTCCACACACACACAGCACTTTCATCAACGGTGAGATTATGTTTGGTTTCAAGGACACCATCTCACTGGCGGGGTGGCCCAGACATCGCTTGGGATGTCTGGGTGACGCAGGAACAAGAGAGATGGAAGAGTGAGCGTCTCCCCCGTCACCTCTTGTCGCTTCACAACCCAGACGCTCAAAACAGCGTCTGGGCCAACCCGCTCTCAGAGCGGTTCCCAGTCCTGTTTGCTCACGCCCGCTTGTCGGAGGATACGGCTTAACAGGCCCAGGCTGATGTCGCCTTGATGCGGGTTGGGAACCCGGAGGGTGATCTCGCTGCGGATCATGAATTGATGTTTGCCGCCCGAGAACGGCCCCGCAAAGCCCAGACGCCGCAGGCACTGGATGAGTTCTCGCCGACTGATCGGGCCAAAGACTGGCATCAGACGAGTGCTTCCTTCACGACCAGTTCGACACCCGCCACTACCGGCAGCGTCAGTTGGCGATGGACTCGGAACAGCACCCACTCTTCGAGGGCTTCCCGGAGTTGTTCGCGGCATTCTTCGAGTGTCGAGGCGGTCGCATACACTCCATTGCACAGCGGAACCTCGCCGTAGAACTGGTCATCCTCCGACAACAATTCGTAATGAGCACTCCGCAACGCGGCGTCCAGATAAGCGGTCAGCATGAGATTTCTCCACGAATTTGAGCGATCTGAGGCACGCAGGAATTGTAGGCGAACACGACAAAACTGTCTTGTCGAGTTGAGCCAGAGGGGTGACGAGTCCGACATTCTCTCGGTCCTAAGCTCCGCTGGGGACTGCCTCTCCCCGAAGCTCCGTTTCGCCCCGCGTGCCAATCCGCAGCGAGCGGGCGGACATCAGTCCCCCGTGTTCGAGCGACTCGCTCCGACCGAACAGGGGGTTGGCGAGCGATGCAGCACTGCCCGGCACGTTGGACTTACGTCCCACGCTCGCTGTCGATACGTGAGTCGGGGGCGTGACGCTGGCTTCGCTTCGAAGACTTCGCGTCGCAGCTCAGCGGGCTGGACTCCAATGATCTGTTCAAAACAATCGCGGGGTGGCCCAGACATCGCTTTGGATGTCTGGGTGACGCAGGAACACGAGGGATGGAATGAACATGATTCTCGCTGCTGACACCCTCGGTCAATCCTCTTGTCGCTTCACAGCCGAGACGCTCAAAGCTGCGTCTGGGCCATCGATGACGAACTGACCCCGCCACCCGTCACCTCCCCAGACGCCAATGGGAGAGAACTCGCCCCGTGTGCCCACTGTTGGTTAGAATTCACGCAGTGCAGTACCCTGGTGGAGATCATTAATGTCTCAAACGACCGTGGAATATGTCGAGCAGACTTCCGAGGGGGGATGGCGACTCGCGGACAGTCGCGTATCGCTCGACTCCGTGATTCACGGCTACTGGAATGGACGCAGTCCTGAAGCCATTGCTGAAGAATTCCCGAGTCTGTCCGTCGAGCAGGTTTACGGGGCGATCGCCTTCTACCTGCGGCATCGAACGCAGATGGATCTCTTTCTGGAGGAGCAAGCCGAACTCTGGAAGCAAGTGCAACGCCACTCGCAATCGCAGCACGGTCCGCTGCTGGATCGCCTGCGTCACAGTCGAGTCGGTCGGAAGTCAGAGGAGTCCGCTCCGTGACACAGCCTCGTTTTCTGACGGACGAGGACTTGCGGCACGGCATTGTGCTGGCAGTGCGACGGCTGGAATCACTCCTGCAAATCATCACGGTTCAAGAGGCGGAGTTGCGGGCCTCTTCCGACAACGACGTATTGGAATTCGCAGCCAGTCAGGGCTGGCTCGTATTGTCGCATGATGTCAACACGATGCGAGCTGCCGCTGAGCGCCGCGTGGCAGCTGGGCTTCCCCTGTTGGGACTTTTCCTGATTCCCCAAAGTCGATCCACGACAGCTGTCGCAGAAAGCCTGACCGTCATTTGGTCGGCTTCGACGCTTGAAGAATAGAGAGATCGAGTCGTGTATTTGCCGATCTGACAAACCCCGTTGAAGATCAGTCTTCAGGCAGCCTCTGCGGGCGATGAGCAGCCTAAAGGCTGGACTCCAACGGTCTGATCAAAACAACCGCAACTGCCCCGACTTCGGCTTCGGCGGTTTGAAGTGGGTGAAGTCGAGCGGCGTGCCGGGGCCGTCGAGTTTGGACTTCTTGGCAAAGACTCGGAAGGTCTGCTGGATTTGGTCGGCGATCGCGCCGGTGCCTTTGAACCGCTGGCCGAACTGAGAATGGTTGAGCTTCCCGTCGCGCGTCGCGCGGATCAGCGATTCGATCTTCTCCCGCTTCTCGGGCGCGTGTGTCTGGAGCCAGTCGAGGAACACCGGCTGGACGGTCAGCGGGAGCCGCAGCAGGATCATCCCGGCGGACTCGGCCCCGGCGTCGGCGACGGCTTCGATCAGGTTCGGCAGCTCGTGGTCGGTCAGGCCGGGGATGATTGGAGCCAGCATCGCCCGCGTGGGGATGCCGTGTTCGCTCAGCGTGCGGATCGCTCGCAACCGCGCCTCGGGGGTGCTGCTTCTCGGCTCCAACACGCGCGTCAGGGCCGGATCGAGCGTCGTCACGCTGATCGCCACCGAGATGATCCGATGCTGGGCCATCTCCTTCAAGAGGTCCAGGTCTCTCAACACGAGAGCATTCTTGGTGACGATCGACATCGGCTGCCGCGCTTCGAGGGCCACCTCTAAACAGGCCCGCGTCAACCGGTACTCGCGCTCGCCCGGCTGATAACAATCAGTGACGCCCGAGACCATGATCGGCCCCGGCTCGTACTTGGCCCGGTTGAGCCACTCGCGAAACAGCACAGCCGCCTGCGGCTTGTAGAACAGCTTGGTCTCGAAATCGATCCCGGCGTTGAGGCCTAGATACTCGTGCGTGGGGCGGGCGTAACAGTAGCTGCAGCCGTGCAGGCAGCCGCGATACGGGTTCAGGCTATAGCGGAAGAACAGGTCGGGGCTGTCGTTCTCGGAGATGATCGAGCGCGAGTCATCGGGCAGGTAGGTCGTCGGCACCTTGGCCAGCGTGGCGAGGTACTCTGCGTCATGCTCGACCTGTTCCAGGTCCAGTTCCGCATGGATCTCGCCAAAGCGATTCGGTGGCCGCAACCCGGACCCGCGTCCGACCACATGGGGTTTATCGGCCATCGCACACTCCGTGGCACTGGACCATGAAAAAGCCCAGTGGTTGCCACCACTGGGCTTGACGTGAGTCACACGCAGGGCAGTCTATCAGACGCCCGCCGTCGCGGGCATCGACTCGACCACCGGGTCTTTCCAGTTGAACTTGTTCTCGATCGCCACGCGGCACAGGTGCCGCAGCATCTGTCGGTCGATCAGCGGGCAGGGCAGGTGCGGAGCCGCCAGCTGGGTGTTGGTGGAGTCGAACTGGGGGTCTTCCCGCCAGTAGGAGTCGTAGACCTCCATATGCTGGAAGAACAGGTCTTCCTTCTCGGACGAGTCGGTTCGACGATCTCCGGCTCCATAGAACTCGACACCGTAGAAGCCGACTTCCGCTTCCACGACATCGCGGAGCAGCCGCATCGTGATCGGGACGCGGGGGGTCAGGTGGTACGTTTTCCCATAATGCTGTGGCTCGCAGATCACGTGCGCCATCACCGCCGAGACCCAGTCGACCGGCACGAGATGCTTCCGCTCGTTGCCATTCACGTTGAAGTGGACGGTGGTGGCGAGGGCCAACCCAGTCTCGTCCGTGATGGACCTGTGGTCCGCCAGCGACTTGGCCAGGTTCATCATCACGTAGATATTGTGGTAGGTGGTCGTCATCCCGGTGACGCTGTCGCCGATGATGATCCCCGGACGGAAGAAGGTCACGGAATCGAAGTTCGTCGCCTCGCGGACAAGCGTTTCGGCTTCGACCTTGCTCTCTTCGTAGCAGTTGCCGAATTCCTGGCCGACATCCAGCTCGTTCTCATACACCCGGTCCAGCCGTTTTCCGGCCACATAGGCCGTCGACACATGGAAGAACTTGCGGATGTTCGCCTGGCGACAGAACTCGATCGCGTTCTGGGTCCCGCCGACATTCGACCGCCACGGCTCGGCGTCGCGTCCGGTCGTCACGAACGACAGACTGGCCGCGTTGTGCAGCATCCCGTCACAGTTCTCCGCCGCCCACTTGATCTGTGCGGGGCTCAGACCGAAGTCCGGCAGCGAGATATCCCCCGCCAACACCACCGGACGCGGCAGCTTGCGACCGAGCTGTTGCTCCCAGTAGCGCATGGCCGCTTCGATGCGGAGTTCGGGAGCCTTACGTCGGCTGGGGCGGACGAGGACGGCGAGCTGGACGCCCTTCTCCATCAGATCCCGCATCAGGTAACGCCCGAGCAAGCCCGTGGCACCGGTCAGGAGGAGATGACCCATGGAACACTCTCTCTGTGGGGACCATCGAGTGATCGCCGCAAGGCCGCGAACACTGTCTGGTCAGGATCGGCATTCCGGTGACACACCGCATCGCCGGAAATCTCAACTGCCGATCACGGATGACCGGAACGTTGAAGGGAACCCTCGTGATGAGGAGGAGAGCGTCATGCCCTCGAAAGAGACAGGGACATCCGGTCAAACCTGTATCGGGAGGCCGCATCGGCTCTCACTGACAAGTCGCTCAATGCGACTCGCCCCGAGCATGCTCTCGGAAACGACACAGGCGAGGAGTCCTTCCTCGCACCAATTCGCTGGGGCCATCCCCCACCGCAATGGGAACCATACATGGTACTGGGAATCTCGATCGCACTCAATTGGGAATCCTGCTCAGGGAACCGGATCCGGAAAGGAGGCAGGGATGAACCCTACGTCCGTTTCATTCTGCCTGGAACGCCAGACATAGGAGACCTCTCGGCACACCACGCATCTGAAGTTGCCGATCTGTGGAGGGGTCCGGCACTGCTTGCATCGGCATCTCCAGCCGGAGACATTTGATTCGATGGCAGAATTCCCCACTTCGGGGACGGTCCCCCCGTCAGGTTATGCGGGCTTTCCGGATCGGTCGTATTCTCCGAACTGGGGGAGCAGCCACCGATATGGAGGCAGTGTTCCCACAGGAGGCTTCCCTGCGGGGCACTGCTCAACGCCAGACCGGTGGGGGGGGGGCGTCTCGTATGTTCGGTGAGAGGCGTGGGCGACGTGTCGGGAGGGCGAGGCTCCTGCCGAGCCGCGAGCCAGAGTGGACATTCTCCCTCGCCAGCGGCTCGGCAGGAGCCTCGCCCCAGTGTGTGCGTCCCGTTCGTCGGTAGCGGTTTCGCCCACCAAACACACAGGAATCCAACCACGAAAGGCACGAAATACACGAAAAGGCAGGGGGTCGT
>JAYWFM010000470.1:0-7168 GCA_043778825.1 Planctomycetota bacterium
CCACTCCGCAATCGATGTCGGTCCCGCTGCGCCCGCCAAGATCCCCATGATCGCGATCACCACGACACTCTCGATTGAGTGTTTAATGTGAATTGGCTCCCGCGGATCCTCCAACTCCAGATAATGACACAGCACCTCTTCGAGGCCCATGCGAATCTGTGCCAACTCCTGCGTCTCTCGAACCATGACGGACCTCCCTGCGTGAACGATCGAGCCTCTTACAGGAAGGGATTATTCAGATTTCAAAGCCTGGCGCAAGTCAACCCAGACTGCCTTGGCTACCTGGAGTGCGAGCTGGCCCTGAAGCGGGATCTCTATTACACAAAGTCGAGTACAATCACATCCACATCAAGCACCTCGAACACACTCTCTGCCTCATACTTGTCTTTAAAGGCCGCAATTAGCCAAGCCACGTCCCAAGTCACCAGCGGCACTATTGAGCGAGTCCTGCCACCGCAGTTAACACTCCAGAGACTTGTGGACTACCTCGGCAGCGCTCGATGCCTGTGGGTAATTGAAGACTTCCACAAGATCCCATCAGCTGAGAAACTCTTATTGGCACAGGCACTCAAAGTGTTTGTGGATGCGTCAATGGAGCACAAGGATATGAAAGTAGTAGCGATCGGCGATGTAGACACCGCTCGAGAAGTGATTGAGTATAACCCCGAAATGAGAAACCGCGTCGCAGAGATTCATGTGCCATTGATGTCACATCAAGAGATTCGCGAGATTATCGCAAAGGGCGAAGAAGCCCTGAATTGCAAATTCTCGAGCAAGCACAAGGACACAATCGCAGAACTCTCGAGCGGACTAGGATCAATCTACCATCAACTATGTTTAAACACATGTTTGGCCGCAGACCTCTACGTAACCTCGGAAAGTATATTCTGTTTTTCCCATGAGCATATCCAGACCGCGTTGGAGATGTATCTTGCAGACAGTAGTGACACGTTAAAGTCCACTTACGACAAGGCCGTTCTCCAGAAGAAGGCAGGCCAGTTCGACAATTGTCGAATCATCGTCAACTTTATGGCATCCATTGAAAGCGATAGAGTGACACACAACGTAATACTCACGAAAATCCGCTTTCGTCATCCAAAGTACCCTTCGGGAAATCTCACGATGTATTTGAAGGAGCTGCAGACAACTCGCCGGGGCGAGATACTCCGATATGACTCCACTTCCGGACTGTACTCCTTCTCAAGTCCTTTTTTACCGTGCCTACGCCAAGATTAAGGCAGGCAGTTTGTGACAGCACAAAAAGCAGAAGGAACAGGAAGTGAGTCTCATTGATCTCTTAGCGGCATTGCTACGCATTGTCATTAATAGCGATCAGCTAATCGAGGCTAGTCCGCCAAAAACGATGGCGAGGGATCATCGGGGTAGCGGGGTAGCCGATTGGCCGTTATGGGCCTACCGATGTGCCAGCGGCATGGGAGGCACGTTCGGATGCGACTCTCGACGCCAACCCACTTTCCGCTGCGGCCACCCCAGGTAGGGTCCACAGCGACCCCACCGAGGCCACTCCGCCAAGGCTGAAGCAGAATGTGTGTCCGAACTGCCACGCGGTGCGGCATCGTCGCGAGCCACCGTACTCGCTCGACGAGGTGCGTGATCTTCTGCAAGCACGCAGATCGTAGCGCAGCGCATCACGTCAGTACCCAGCCTGTGCCACGACCGTCCCTGGGCAGCCGGTCCCCAGCAGAAACGTTCGAAATTCTGTGTCGATGTGTTCATCGCACCGGTGAACGAGGAATTCAGAGTCTTCGATGACCTTGAGGACAGTTCCGCCCAACTGGAGCGGCTGGGGCGAAACCTTCGGACGGTCGCAGTTGTGAATGCAGTCATGACGGCGTTGAAACAGGTCGCGGTAGCGATCCTCCATTTGTTCTTGAGCGCCCTCAACCGCTTGTCCCTTCTGATTCGGAGCCAATGCATGGAACGCAGCCCGAGTGATTCCGAAGAGCCGCTTTTTCGATTCGGGATGAACAATCCAGTCCGCCGTCTGGTCCCGAAAGAACCGGTGTCCCTTGCGGAAAAACTTGTTAAAGAGCGATTGGACTGCGGGCAGACTCAGCACGTTTTCCCGCTCCATCATCTTCCGAGCGGCCATTCTCCAACGCCAGTTCTCGTTGTTCGCGTAGCTTTCCACGATGGCCCGCACCGGGAACTTGATGTCGTAGAAGAACTCGGGCAGGTTGGCTGCGGGATACCGGGTCTTTGAAATAATGGTGGCGGCCACAATGTCCGTGTAGGCATCACAGAAATAGGCATCCATCGCCCCGACAGCAAACATCCAAGCACTGCGCAAGAGATCGGAACGGAGTAATTGCTCTGCTGCGTTCGTGCGTGGAAGTGGGTCCGCGTGGGTGACAATGGCCCGCGCCCGACCCATGTCTTGACGGAAGTGGTTCAATGCGGTCGCAGGCACAACCGACTCCGCGTGGAATGAAAAAGAGGAAGCTCAACTCAATCCGCCATCGCTGCTGGCTCGATATTCTCGTCAAAGTGGATCGTTCCATCGTCTTCATTAAACCACACATCGCGGTGTGCTGGAAAAATAACATTCCACAGGTCGAGGATCTCCTCGACCTCCAGACCGTTCGTCATGTGCGCGATGATCTCTCTACGAATCACAGACGGATTCTGGGTGGCTCGTTCCTCAGTCGTCGGTTCTTCCGGGAAAAGTTCGTTGTAAATCTCAATGAGATCGTCAAGGTGAGCCGCCTCAACGGATTCCGTGAGCTTGTCAACCGCTGCCTGTCTCTGGATCGATGCCAAGTTCAGTCCTCCTGCGCCACGTCTGATGGCTGCCGCATTGTATCACGACACACAGCCCGGTGAACCCCAAGATGAAGCAGGTTTGCACCAGTTTGGCCGCATTGGGCCCACCGGTGTGACAACGGCACGGGAGGCACGCTCGGATGCGAATCTCGACGCCAAAGCCTCTTCCAGCTGCGCCGCCTCGGTAGGGTCCAAGACGACCCCACCGAGGCCACCCCGCGAGCAACATCAATGGCCGCCTTGAACAGTCTTCGACTGGGCCGATATCATTCCCCCGAACGAGGGGTGGCCATGTCGACCGTTGAATCCTTGCTGGCGGACGCCGCACAGCTGCCGGTGGCGGAACGCATCCGGTTGATTGAGGCGATCTGGGAGACGCTGCCGGACGGCGACTTGCCGCCACAGAGTGAGGAGTGGATCGCGGAGATTCAGAGACGCTCGGCGAAGATCGATTCCGGTTCGATGGAGACAGTCCCTTGGGAGCAGGTGCAGGCCGAGGCGCTTCGCCGAGTGGGTGGGACAGTTCCATCGTTCTCGGAGGATGGATTCGTTGAGTTGGCTGAGGAGCGTTTCCGAACTCTCGATGCCGAAGAATGCGAGGGTTGACGCCGACTTTGTCGCCTTTTGCTCCGCAAAAGAGCGTCCTTTTTCGGAGAAAAAGGCGACAATTGCTCGCCTGCTCGACACAACTGAACACTGAAAACTGAAAACTTCCCCCCATGCGCAACACCACCGCCACTCAACCCCTGTTCAACTTTTCCGCCCCCGGACGACGGGCGACGGAGTTCCCGGCTGCGGATGTGCCGGGCGGGGCTCTTTCGGACCTGCTGCCGCAGAGTTCGCTGGCCTCGAATCCGCCGCCGCTGCCAGAGTTGTCGGAGGTCGACATTGTGCGGCACTTCGTCAATCTGTCGACGCTCAACATGTGTGTCGACACGCACTTCTACCCGCTGGGCAGTTGTACGATGAAGTACAACCCGAAGCGGCATGAGCGGCTGAGCCGGTTGCCGGGGATTGTCGATTTGCACCCGCATGCGACCGAGGAGGATTCGCAGGGGATGCTGGCTCTGCTGTATGAGATGCAGGAGATGCTCGGCGAAATCGCGGGGCTCCCCGCCGTGTCGCTGCAACCGGCTGCCGGAGCGCAGGGCGAGTTCGCCGCTCTCCTCACCGCCGCGGCGTACTTCAAGGACCGGGGCGAGAAGCGGACCAAGGTGCTCTTCCCCAGCAGTGCCCATGGGACCAACCCGGCCAGTGCGGCCCTCGCCGGGTTCGAGTGCGTGCAACTCCCCCCGTCCCACACCGGGTTTGTGGAGCTGGACAAACTCCAGGCCGAACTCGACAGCTCGACGGCTGTGTTCATGGTCACGAACCCGAACACGCTGGGGTTGTTCGAGAAGGAGATCCTGACGATCTCGAAGATGGTGCATGAGGTCGGCGGGCTGGTCTACATCGACGGGGCCAACATGAACGCCATCGTCGGCGTCACGCGGCCCGGCGACTTTGGCGGCGACATGATGCACTACAACGTCCACAAGACCTTCACCGGGCCGCACGGGGCGGGCGGGCCGGGGGCGGGGCCGATCGCGGTGCGCGACTTCCTGGGCGACTACTTGCCGGGGCCGGTGATTCGCCAGACCCAGTCCGCAGCCGGGACGAAGTATTCGCTCGTCACTCCCCCAAAATCCATCGGCCGAGTCCGCAGCTTCTTCGGCAACATCGGCATCCTGCTGCGCGGGGCGTTCTATCTGCGGACGCTCGGACCGAAGGGCCTCCGCGAGATGACCGAGCAGGCGGTCCTCAACGCGAACTATTTGAAGGCCCGGCTACAGGATGTCCTCCCCGTTCCGCAGGGGGAGTTCTGCATGCACGAGTTCGTGGCGAGTGCGAAGACGCTCAAGGACGAGAACGGCGTGACCGCGATGGACATCGCCAAGCGGCTGCTCGACTATGGCTTCCACGCCCCGACGGTCTACTTCCCGCTGGTGGTGCCCGAGGCGATGATGATCGAGCCGACCGAGACCGAGTCGAAGCAGACCCTCGACTCGTTCATCGACGCCCTCAAAGAGATCGTCGTGGAAGACCCCGAACTGGTCCACGAGGCCCCGCACACGACCAGCGTGCGGCGTCCCGATGAAGTCGGAGCCGCCCGCAACCCGGTGTTCTGTAACACGGCGTGTGTGCCGAACTGATGGCCCGTGGGATAGGCTTCCAGCCTGTCACCCAGAGTGAAGGTGGCCCAGTCTCTGCGGTGGGCGTCTGGGTTGAGGGCCGCAAGAGGCCCGCACTGGGGCATTCATAGCCGCGTCTGCAACACCTGCGAAGGAACGGAATAAATTCCGTTCTACGATGGTTGCTCAATACCTGACGACGCGTCGGAGAACGAACAGCGCGGCGATTCCCAGGACGAGGTTGCCGAGCCACATCCCGATCATGGGGTGGATGTTGCCCTGTTTGGATTGGGTCATCATGCCCAGCACCAGCGGGTAGTAGACGCCCACGATCGGGCCAAAACAAAACAGAAAGCTGGTCAGGAACTGGCTCTTGCCCTGCCAGATGGCGAACGGGCCGCCCAGCAGCACGAAGAAGAAACAGCTGCTGGCGAGGGCGTAGCGGCTGTGTTTTTCGGTGTGGAGTTTGTGATACCAGAAGTTGTGGGCGGTGAGGTTTTGTTGGCCGGAGACGGTGGGGCTGGTGAGGGAGTCGAAATCGCCCAGGGTGAGGGCCATGGCGGATTCAATGAGTTGGCGATCATGGGCATCCGTGATTTCCTGGGACATGGCCCGCATTTCGTCGTCGATCTGGGAGACGGAGAGGTAGCGGGCCTTGGGCTTGCGGGCCTCGCCCTCCCAGGGGAAGGAAAACTGTTTCTCGGCGGTGTACCGCAGGGTTTGGTGGTCGGGGAGGGTCACATAGACATTTTTCAGGCGGACGACGACCTTGCGATGCCGGGGTTGCAGACCAATCGACGCGACTTCCGCACGCAAGGTGGTCAGGCGATCGGCCCCCCATTCGCGATTTCCGATTTCGATATGGGGCCGGATCAGTTCGCGGCCCTCGACGCCCGCCACCGTGATCGAGATCCCATGCTTGGGGTCTCGATAGCCGTTTTGGGATCGCAGCTTCTCCAGGAAGATATCCTCCATGGCCTGCACGATGGTTTGCTCGATCTGGCCTTCTGCCCAAGGGATGACCTGGTCGGTCAGCACCAGCGAGAACACACTCAGGACCGTTCCCAGAAACAAGGACGGCCACAGGAGCGACATCACGCTGATGCCCGCGGCCTTGGCGGCAGTGACCTCGTGGTCACCGGCCATGCGTCCATAGACGAGACAGACGGTCATTAGCAATGCGGCCGGGATGGTGAAGGGCAGCATGCTGGGAATGATGTAGGGCAGAATCAGCAGCGTGTGCTCGATGCTCAGCCCTTTTTCGAGCATCTGCTGAATCACGCCCGCGAAGACCGTGAGGACCGTGACCGCAGACAGCACAAACAGGAACGCCCGGGTCAGTTCCCCAAAGACGTAGCGCTGGATCAGAGGGAACGGTGAGAACATGGGGCTGGAGCGGAAAAGGGACTCGAGGGGGGACTGCGGGGGGTGCGTCGCAACGGGAGGTCAGAATTCACCACGGGGCTCCGGAGGAGTTTCCCGAGAGACGGAGGGGGCCTGGCCCGAATGATTCACGCAGAGGCGCTGAGATCGCGGAGGGGGGAGGGGGGAAAATCTCTGCGGACTCTGCGCCTCTGCGTGAGTCTTCTTCTCATTCCCGTCGAGCCGTGGCACTTTCGGAATGCGGAGGGGAATTCCATTCGTCACCTCCTTTTCTGACGCACACACGGGACTGCGGGGGAATCAGGGAAGGTGCGTATAGCTCGAAATCGCGTTTCGGGTCAAGAGGATTCTCCGTAACCCAGTGGGGCGTAAGTGGTTTTCGAATGCAATGCGGACTGTGATGTGACCCGACTGAGGATTTCGAGGGAGTCCCACCAGCCAACCAGGACGGACGGGCTCTGCCTGGGATGCCAGTCGCACCGTCCCCCCAAGAGTCCTTAAAGCAAAATCGTGGTCCGAGAGAAAATATTTCATTGCGACAAGCAGCCGCTGATCGATAAGATCGACAAGGCCTCGTCCCTCATTGGGTCTGTGGGTTCCGATTCTGTCTTCAACCAGAAGGGTTCAGCCATGGTGCTGCGACGTCTTCCCCTGATTCCCATGTGTCTTGTGGCACTGGCCTGCTTCTCCTTTGCCGAGGAGAAAGCGACCAGCTCGACGGAAAAAGTCCGCAAGCCGGTGGTGATGAGGCACCTGAAGTTCGACCCCAAGCTGCCCCAGTCTGGGCTGTTCGAGGCCATGGACGAAGAGAAAGTCTCCGTCCGACTCGT
>JAYWFM010000471.1:0-7167 GCA_043778825.1 Planctomycetota bacterium
CGGCGTCGGTGCCATCGGTCGCCAGGTCGCCCTCCAACTCGCCGCCCTCGGCGCTCGCCGCATCCAGCTGATCGACTTCGACACCGTCGAGCCCACCAACATCACCACCCAGGGCTACCTGCACCGCGACCTCGGCCAGCTCAAGGTCGCCGCCACCGCTGACCAGATCCGCGCGATCGATCCCGAGATCGCCGTCACGACGATCCCCGACCGCTACCGCCCCGACCTGGAACTCGGCGAAGCCCTCTTCTGCTGCGTCGATACCATCACCGCCCGCTCCGCCATTTGGCGAGCCCTCCAACACCGCCACCTCTTCTGGTGCGACGCCCGCATGCGCGGCGAAATCCTCCGCGTCCTCACCGCGACCACCCCCACCTCCCAACACCACTACCCCACCACCCTCTTCCCCCAATCCGAATCCCAACCCGGCCCCTGCACCGCCAAATCCACCCTCTACACCGCCAACATCGCCGCCGGTCTGATGTTGCATCAGTTCACCCGCTGGCTGCGCGAGATTCCATGTGATGCGGATCTGATGTTCAACCTGCTGGCCACCGAGATCCAGATTGAGGAGGTGCTGACATGACTGAGAAAAGAACCAACGTCAAACCCACGAACCGGAGCGATCAGAGCCAGACTGAGGAGATGGTGAACAGCCATGAGATGAATATCGCCCGGAGCCAACTTGCCTGGCTGCTGCTCTTGGCGAATAATGTAGTCGACCGTCTAAAGGTGCCGACTGTCACGCCTCTTGTTTCAGGTAAGCGAGAGCCAGGACGAAACAGGCGACGGGGTAGCGACTCCCACTGATGTGTTTGTCGTGGCGTCCTGGGCCGCCACAGAGAAGGGATTCAGAAGATGCTCAAATTCAAGGACGTGATCGAAACACATCGGTTGCGGATGCAGACTCCCCACACTGCTCTGCGTGTCTGGAATCAGTGTTTGACGGAGGAGGAGCGGAATCGCTTGGGCGATCTGGAGACTGCCTATCGCAGAGGAGGGACCGTGGGGATCTGGGCTGAGGCCAAACGAGTCAGTCCCGATCGAGCGACCATTGAATTGGCTCGCTCGTTTGGCCTGCCCGAGTTCGACTACCAGGAGCTGTTGGCAGTAATCGCTCCTGCTGAAGTTGCCGCATTGAAAGTCCCCGCAGGACGGCCAGTCTGGAATCGGAAGCTCGGCCAACTGTCACTGAACGGGAAGGTGATTCGACGTGTCTCAGGTCCACAACGAGCAAAGAATATCGTGGCGATTCTGGACGCATTTGAAGCCCACAAGTGGCCCGTCAGTATCAAGACCCCCAAAAGCCTGTACCGTGTTACTCATGATTTAGGCCAAACCGTCAAGTCGCTGAATCGAAAGCTGGAGGACATTCGGTTTGAACGAGATGGGTCAGCATCAGGAGTTTGTTGGAGAGCTCGAAACCGACGTGATCGCGCTCGCTCAACTTAACAGTCGAGCTTCCTGAGTCCTGATCAGGTTCTCGTCCACGGATTGATCGAAGGCTCACGAGAGATGCGATCAATGCATCCCCGCAGGTCCATGGAACTCGTGGCCGCCTGGTGGCGGGGTTCAGTCAGTCCCACAACCGCCTGCTCAGGAAATCAGTAGGTCGCTCAGATCCAGCTGAGGCATTCTGGCCTTGTGCTTGCAGACATTGCAAGACAGTGATTGGCTCGACCAACCACCGCCATTCTCAACCCTCTATCTCAATTATTCGCAATTCAGATACTCACAGTTGCGTGGTAAAAACCAGTCCTTCAACCCTCTTTGTACATAGCGTGTACATAGGACTCACATAGGCAGCGATATTTTTCCCGTCACGATTCGGCAGCCGTTGGATGCCAACGGTTGAAGATTGGCAAAGCGGCATCTCATTGGTGATGTCACATCCAATCGATCGATCACCTTCTTTGAACGGAACGACAGATGATTCTGCAAAATGAACCGAGGGACGGTGGTACGAAGACACCTTCCCTCTCCAGCGGCGCGGCAGGGAAACTTCCCCGCCGGTTTCTGCAACACATGGTCAATGAACCACGTACGGCGCAAGTCGCTGGCGAGCAGCGGATTGCAATGGGTTGGTCAGCGTCGGTTGCGACCGGTCATGACCGGTTGTTGGGGAATCGATCTACCACGAGTCAATCACAGTCTCAGTGGCTGGTGGTTGGTCACGCTGATCGCGGTTCAGGTGCCCATCACATGGCAATGGGGGTGCTCTAATGTACCTGCAAACGCCGATCGCAGATGGCTCCAGAATCGTCATCGTCACTCGCTTCTCCACGGAAGAACAGCGGCGGCAGTCCAACGCGGATCAGTTCGAATATGGCCGCGAATTTTTGGCCAAACACAAGGTCAAGTCGGCCACCCCCAAGCACATCAGCGATGAGGGAATCTCGGGAGAGGTTCGTGACCGCCCTGGAATTCGACAGCTCCTTGAAGACATTAGATCTCGACGCATCGACCTCATCATTTGTGAGGATTCCAGTCGGTTGTATCGTGGCATCGACCTGTGCATGAGCATCTTCGGTCCAGCGGTTGACGCTGGCATTCGAATCATCTGCATCAACGATGGCGTGGACACGGCGAATGATGACTGGGAGAACCGCCTGCAGGAGGCCCAGCGGCATCATGGGCAGGACAACTTCTATACGCGGCATCGGATCAAACGCGCTCATGACGGTCTGTGGAGGATGGGGGCGGCCATCGGGTTGCTGCGTTCGGGATACCTCCGGCATCGTCAGGATGCGGCGAACCCCAAATCGCCCAAGTTTGACTCGAAGGATCCGCAATGGATCGAGACCATCCGCGAGGGGTACTGGATGGCTGCCAGTGACATCTGTCCGAATGTCGTGGCTCGATATTTCACCGAGGCCCGATTGCCGAAGACGGCGAATGCTCAATCGACGACTTGGACAGCAGCCAATGTGATCAGCCTCATCCGCTGCTCGAAGTACCGGGGGGTGGAGGTTTACCGGGAGGAGATCTCGAAGAAGAATTTCGAGACGGGAAAGTGGAAACCCACCCCCAATCCGAAGCCTGAAAATGTCCTGACACGGGAGATGCCACACTTGCGGATTGTCGAGGACTGGCTGTGGTATCTGGGCAACGATGCCATCGACAATCGGATTCGTGGGAAGGACCGCCCCTCGGGTGCAGAGCACACCCTGCATGGCATCCCTCGCAACTCCCGAAGCCCGCTGTCGAATCTTTTCGTCTGTGGCATCTGCGGAGGCAAGATGTACATGGCAGGGCGCAATGAGGGCGGCTACTGCTGCGCGGCAGCGACTCATGAAGACTTCTGGAACAAGACCACGGCGCTGCGGGATCTGACTCATCAGCGGATCGGGACGGCCATTTCGCAGGCGATCCTGAAGGCCAGCCAGGCAGCCGTCCCCGCACTCCTTGAGTACATGGAAGAACGGTTGGCCCACCGTGGCGATCTGGCGACACAGCAGGCCAATCTCCACCGGAGGCAGAGGGAACTGGAACGGCAACGGGATCGGCTGGTGAAGAGCATCACTCACCAGGACAACCCGCCTGAGTTCTTGATCCAGAAACTCGAAGCCCTGACAGCTGAGACGACCCAATTGGAACTCGACAAGCGTCTGCTGGAGGAACAGTGTGCCGCTCATGTCGAAGTCCCTTCGAGTGACGAACTGACTCGGCAGCTCACGACCCTGGCGAGCCAGTTGTCACTCGACGATCGTGACACCGGATCGCTCTTGCAAAGGCTGATTGACGGCCAGATCCGGGCCATCCCCTGCCAGCAGTTTGGGTGCCGCCAGATCGTCCTCCGGGCCGAGTTCACGTTGCAGCTGGTCCAGCTGCTCCCGGCGAATGTCCGGTTGCATCTGCTCAAGCGAGAGTTGCTATCCTCGGAAGCGTCGACAGTCCTGCGTCGCCCGATTGTCCTTGACCTGTTCGAGACTTCAAAGGCCCCGCGTCATGCCATGCAGGCTCTCGCACTTTACCAGAAGGATCCCAGCCACCCTCCCACCCTCAATGAACTGGCAGCCCAGTTGGGAATCTCCAAGCGGACCGCCCACCTCGCCTTGCAAATGGGAAAACAGCTGCAGGCCGCTGGCCGAACCGATCCCTTCCTGCCTCTCACGGAGTGTCCAGCGAATCCTGCTCGCTGGAGATTCAAAGAGGCCAGTTGACCGAGACGACCGCCATCATCCCCACGAAAACCCACGGGGGCCGACCAGACCGTCGGCCCCCGTGAGACTGTTTTTTAGCTATCAGCGCCCCCCGGGCGTCTGCCGGATAGTGTTCCCGTTCGACCGGGATGGCCGCGCGGATCAGCTTTGCCCCACGAAAATCCCAGACAGATGCTGGTAGAGCTGCGCCATGTCCGGATCAAAGTGCTGTTTCTGTTGTCGCATCCCGTCGTGGACCAAGAAGCACTCCAGTCGCTTCAATTGGAAGCCCGCCTCGTCGCCGCTCTCCCGAGCGACCAGTCGGCGACTGAACGGGACATCGTTCTGCCACATCACATGGGACCGGTCACTCGCCGCTAGGCGTTCGTCGATGGACCTACGCCAGCGTGGTGCCACAATTCGAATCACGGCGCTCCGCACTCAGAGTCGTGCCGGCTTCGAGCCCGATGATCATTTCACAGTCGCTGGCGGGCGGCAACCAATCCTGAAGTGCATACCAGCGTGCTGTCCGAAGAAGGCGAATTGGGCCTTGGATCAACAAAGAGGACTTAGGAAAAGTCCCGGACGGGACTTTTGCTAGCTCCTCTTTATTGTCATGTTCACAAGTTGCTTGCAAGTATGGAACTTACGCCGTCGTTGGTAATCAGGGGCAGCCATGAAATGACTGAACAGGTGGTTACAATGCCGTGACAGGAGGCGTGGGCAGCACTTTCGAGTCGGGAAAACAATTCAATCATATCCCTCTGACTTTGTGTGGAGGAATCTTGATTGGACGTGGAGCTTGCTTGCAGTCGTGATCAACGCTCTGATGGCAACAAGGAGAGTGTGCAGACTTTCGCACCTCGCGGTGCGGAGCGATAGACTGACATCCTCCCTCCTCGCCCATCATCTGTTGACCACAGACTCCTGACCCGTCACCGCCCCCATTACGTCAGCCTTGGCCAGCGTTGGTGGAGGCAGCGGTCAGTTCGTAGGCGTGGGCGAACCAGGCGAAGCCGTAGGGGTTGAGATTGCCCTCGTGGCTGGACTCGATCATTTCGTAGGCCGAGCGGCGGAAGACCGAACTCACCGAGTAGTCCTCGGTGAAGAAGATCGACGAGACCGACGCCGGGTGGAAGTAGCGTCGCAGGTTGTAGCCGTTCTCGTGTGACAGGTTGTGAATCGCCGCCGTCTGACGGATTTCCATGTGGTGCGGGTTCTCCATCACCACCGAGCCGGGGAACGTCATCAGCCAGTTGCCCGAGGTGTCGGCCATGACCTGCCGTTCGCCGATCAGGTTGCCGTCCTCGTCGTAGATCTTGCCGACCAGCGTGGCTCCCGGTTCGGTGATGCCGCTGAAGATCGGATCGACCGAGATTGGCATCAGTTTCGTCGTCAGCGGCGGGACCGACTGGAAGAACCCGAAGTGGCTGTCCTTCGCGCTGTTGAAGTGGTCGTAGTTGAGGCCCTGAAGTTTGGTTTCGACTCCGGCGACGTTGTTGGCCGGGGTCGGATCGGCTCCGTTTCTCAGGTCGTCCGAGACCGACGTGTGGTGCGAGAAGCCCACGACCGAGGCCGGGACGCCGAATGGAATATGCGCCGTCACCGTCAGCACGACCGGTTCGCCGACCGGCAGGTCGCCGAGGTTCCAGGTGATGGTCCCGGCGACCATGTCGATGACGCCGCCGTGCGAGGCTTGGACGTTGGCGAGGACTTCAGGTGAGAAGTGGTTCGTCACGACGACGCCCGTGCCGTCCTGATTGCCCGCGTTGACGACCGTCAGCGTGTAGGCGATGTCCTGCTGGCGGAAGACCGTGTCGGCGTCGGCACCGATGGTCACGCGATAGTCCGGTTCGGCATCGGCGAGGGTCGTGACACCGTCGCGGTTGTCGGTCGGGTTCTGGTCGGCACCGTTCGTTTGGTCATCGGTGGCCGTGACCGAGGCCCTGAGATCATCGACACCCGGCGGCAGCACCGAATCGACGACCACGTTGAAGGTCAACTTGCCACCCTCACCAGATGGCAGGCTGCCGACATCGAAGGTGAAACGACCGTGGCCGCGATCGACCCAGCCGGGCGAGCTGGTCCCCGGCACGAAGGTCGTGTGGGGCGGAAGCTGCATCGTCAGGACGACGCCCGTTCCCTCCTGGTTGCCGACGTTGGTGTAGTCGAGCGTGTACGAGAGCGTCGCACCGGGAACGATCTCGGAAGTCGGGGCAGTCAGATCGACGCGGAGGTCCGGCGCGGCGTCGATCGGCGTGACTTCGGTGTCGCGGTTGTTGGCGGGAGTCGGATCGACACCGTGCGTCCCGTCGTCGGCGATCTGCGGGGCCAGCCGCGTGTCGTCCACTCCGGTCGGCAGCGTCGCATCGACGACCACGGCGAAGAGCAGCGATCCGGCGTCGTGCGCCGCGAGGTGGCCGAGCTGGTACGAGAACGTGCCGTCTCCGTTGTCGATCCAGCCGGGACTGCTCTGCGCGGCGTCGAACGTCGTGTAGGGAGGCAGGGCCTGCGTGAGGACGACTCCCGTGGCGGCGCGGTCGCTGTCGTTGACGTAGTTCAGCGTGTAGACGATCGTGCCGTCGGGTTGCACGGTGATGTCGTCGTCGCCGACCGTGACCACGAGGTCCGGGTTGACGACGTTCCAAGTAAACGTCTGCGACACCGGCGTGCCATTCGGATCGGTGGCCGTGATCGTGACCGAGTACGGGCCGCCCGCCGCCGCATCCGGGTCGATGGTGCCCGTGATGACGCCGGTCTGGGGGTCGAGCGTCAGGCCCGGCGGGAGGTTGGTCGCGGTATAGGTCAGCACGTCGGTGCCGTCGGGATCGGCGAAGCTGACCGAGATGTCGAGCGACACCACGTCCAGGCCCGTGCTGTCCTGAGTCGGAATCGGCGTCGTGACTACCGGCGCGTCGTTGGTCCCGGTCACGGTGACGAGGACCGTCGCGGTCGAAGAGCCGCCCTCGTTGTCGGTGACGGTGTAGGTGACGCTGGTCGTGCGGGTCTCACCGACGGCCAGATC
>JAYWFM010000472.1:0-17335 GCA_043778825.1 Planctomycetota bacterium
ACAGGACAAATGACACATCGATCGTGGGGGAGAGGGGGCCGGAAACGTGTTGGCCACCTTGCGAACGTGATCCCTGCGAAATCCTTCACGGCGTTGCCCTCCGGGGTGGGGCAGTTGTGTAGAAACCAATAGCTCTTAGGGGCAGGATTATCGCACGCCGTAAGCTCCGGCGGGAGCGGGGCCTGTCGATGCCACCAGCCCCGACAGCAAAACTTCCCGCAGGACCGCCGCCGCGCGCAGCACTCCCTCGCGATCGACATCGAGATGCGTGCAGGCCCGCAGCCGCTGCGGCGCGAGGGCGTTGATGCGGACGCCGCGTTCGGCCAGGGCGCGGGACACCTGATTCCCCGTGGCGAAGGCCGGGTCGATCTCGAAGAACACGAGGTTGGTCTCGATGCTCGCCGAGTCGACGATCACTCCGGGAATCCCCGCGATCTTGTCGGCAAAGAGCCGGGCGTTTTCATGATCGACCGACAGCCGATCGATGTGGTAATCGAGGGCATACAGGCACGCGGCGGCTGCGAATCCGGCTTGCCGCAGCGCTCCGCCAAACACCTTGCGGGCGCGTCGCGCCCGCTGGATCGTCTCTTTCGAACCGACCAGCACAGACCCCATCGGGCAGCCCAGTCCCTTCGAGAAACAGATCGACACCGAGTCGCAGCACGCAGCCACCTCCGCCGCTGAATACCCCCGCGCCCGGCAGGCGTTGAACAACCGCGCCCCGTCCATGTGGACCAGCAGGCCGTGTTCATCGGCCCACTCGCGAATCTCGCGCAGCTGGTCCAGCGCGTAGGTCGCTCCGCCGCCGATGTTGGTCGAGTTCTCGATGCACACGAGTCGGGTCGGGGAGAAGTGCTGGTTCCCCGGACGCAGAGCGGCTTCGAGCAGTTCGACACTCAGCATGCCGCGCGAGCCACGAATCTTGCGACAACTGACGCCGCTCAGTACGGCGGGAGCCCCGGCCTCGTAGTTGGCGATATGCCCGGTCTCTTCGATCAGCAACTCGTCGCCGCCCCGGCAATGCGACCAGACCGCCATCTGGTTGGACTGCGTTCCGGAACAGGCGAAGACGGCGGCCTCGGTGCCGAGCAACTGGGCCATGCGGGCTTCGAGGGCGTTGACCGTGGGGTCTTCGCCGACCATGTCATCACCGCACTCGGCCTCGGCCATGGCCCGCCGCATGCCGGGGCCAGGCTGGGTGAAGGTGTCGCTGCGGAGTTCGATGGGAGGCATGGGGGGAGGGGGATCGTTGAGGGTTGAGGGTTGAGGGTTGAGGGTTGAGGGGGGAGACGCGGGTTCGGATTCAAGCTCCGGTCGCTCAACCCTCAACGGCCTTCAGCGGGCGTCGGGTGTTCGATCTCGGGCCAGTAGGTTTTGAAGTCGAACTTCGGGCTGTTGTCGAAGTCGTGGCACTTGAGGCAGGCCTTCTTCTCGGCCTGGGCTTTGGTAATGCGGACCGCCAGACGGCTGGCGGTCAGGGCCTCGGAGAGGGCTCCACCAGATTTCTTCCAGTCGGTTTCGAGTTTCACGTGTTCGCTGCCCGGACCGTGGCAGTTCTCGCACTGATTCCCGAGCAGATGCGGAGTGGTGGCCGCGTCGATGAACCCGTCGATGTAGGGGGAGACATCTTTCTCATCCCAGCCGGTGGCGTGGCAGTACAGGCATTCGGGGTCGTACGTGCGGTCGATCCATTCCCCTTTCTCTTCGGGTCGGCCAGCCAGCAACGATGCGGTGGCATTGGCATGGTTGCTGCCTTCCCACACCTCGTAGGCCGAGGCGTGGCAACCGGCGCAGGATTTCGCGCCCATGAACTGGTTCCCGCTCGCATGGGGAAAGGCCCGCTTGCGTGTTTCGGACGAGGGATCGAGCCACTCCTCCTTGAGCAGCTCCTGATACTTCGCCATCAATTCCCGCATCGCGGGGGAGCGCTTGAACCGATCCTGGTCGAGTTCCACCCGCTCGAACCGGACGGCGACTTTATCGCCCGGATAGAATCCAATCAGATTGACGTGCTTGCCCTTCATGCCGCTCACGAAGAACAGCGTCTTGCCGATCGTTTCGTAATCATTCCCTGGATCGTCGGCTCCATCGGCGGAGACCACGACATCGAGTTCCGGGAACTTCGTGACGAGTTCCCGCGAAGCCTCCACACTGTCGTAGGACAGCACCACCAGCATGTCCGGCTTCTCGGCTTTCATTTGGGCCAGGACCCGTGTCAGGGCCGTGACCGGATCGGTGATCTCGAGCTCGTCCTTGCTGATCTGCGCGAACTCCTTCTTGAACTCGTTGCCGAACACCGAGGTCACAGCCACCTTCTTGCCGCCGATTTCCAGCACTCGGTACGCCACGGGAGTCCCCAACGTGGAGTCGCCAAATAACACCACATTGGCAGCCAGGAACGGCAGGTCGAACCCCTGTTGCACATTTCGGATCTGGGAGATTTCAAACAGCTTCATGGCCCCCAACTGGAGTTCCTCCGTCCCCAGCCCCAGCGCTCGGTAGCCCATTCCGTTCAGGGCATCCAGAATCATGTCGAACTTCAGGCGCGACTGCCGCCGCGTGACGCGAGAATCGTCGAGAGTCCCCCCGGTTTCCAGGGCCAGCACCGGCCACTTCTTGTCCTCTCGCAGTTGGCGAAACAGGTCGGCCCGTCGAGCCAGCCCGCCCGATTGCTTGGGAGAGCAGCCGCACGGCTCGATGTAGCCGTGTTGCTGGCCCGTGATGGCAAGTACGAAGGCAGGCTTCGGCCAATCCTTGACCATCGGCACGGGGGCCGCCTTGGTCTCGGGGGCTTTCCCGAGGGGCTTCGTGGGAGTTTCGACAGAATTCCCACCGGGCGCGGGGTCTGCACCGGCTTGAGCCTGCACTGGCGGGGTCGGCGGGGCGTTGTTCATCCACAGGAAGGCGAGCGTCCCCCCCATGGCGACCAGCATCACCAAGATCACCAGCCAGGCTCTTCCAGGTCGGTGGATCCCAAGTTGCGTATGCCGATTCGATCGATCCATCGTTGAAACTCGCTGGCCCGTGACGAAACCCCGACAACACTTCCGAACGCCTCATCCGATTCCACGATGCCTGCGGCTCAATGCACGAGGTAGCGTGCATTCAACAGAAGTTCTGGAACCTCGGGATGGTTGGTCTTCAAGGTCAGACGGTCCGGATGTTCATGGGTCATGTTGGTTCCGGGAGAGATGCCCGCCACTGCTTGAATCACCATGAGATAGCGTTCTTTTTTCTGCCCCACCGATTTGGGATCCTTCTTGAGCGTGACGGTCAGATGCTTCGACTCGGAGATCACTTCCGTGATTTGGAGATCCTGGCCGAACGGTTCCAGCATCACGAATAGCTGGGTCGACTTGCCATCCACCGATTTGAATCGCTTCAGGTCGATCATCGACAGAGTGGCCTGAAAGTCGTTCCCATGAATCGAGATCGGACCGGTTCGCATCCCCACGACCTCAATCTTGCTCGGTTCGGGATTGAGATTGGTCTTCACCTTGACCCAGCCATTGAACAAGCCCACGGTCCCATTGGGCTTGATCGAGAGCTTGACGGTGAGCCCCGACTGGGGCTTGTACTTGGGATCGGGATCGGTGAGTTGTTGCTCGCTGAGACTGACCACATCGGCCGGGACCGAAGTCACCGTCATCCACTCCGGATGGCTGACCTCCACGCTTTCGATCTTCAAATCGGTCGATGTCGAGGACAACACATGGACCTCGCCCACGTGCTCCTTGTTCCAGGCGATGTCCCCCAGGGTGTAATTATTCGGAGTCACGACCGGATCATCCATGACGCGCCCATTGATGTTCAGGATGATCTCGGGATTCGCCGGATCATTGGTCCAGATGGTGGCCTTTTTGCCGAAATGTTTCGTGGTTTCGACGGGCTTCCAGGTGAGCTTGATCTTGACCGACTCCCCTGGCTTCACCTCCTGGTCCGGGACCGAGGGGATCGTACACTTGCACATCATCGGCCCCTTGGCCAGCTTCAGGGGCCCTTCGCCCTCGTTCTTGAACACGAAGTCATGGGACTCCTCGGTCCCCAGTCGCATCACCACGAAGTCATACTCTTTCGCATCGACGACGACCTTGGACTTCGGACCCGGAGCAGTCAGAATAAAGGGGTTGGTCGCCACCGGATCTTCTTTGGTGTCTGGCTTGATGGGAGGTGCCGGAGGGGCTGGCCTCGCGAAATTCGCCACGAGTAACGCAGCCCCACCCACAGCCAGGACGAATGCCAGAACGGCCCCCAGCAACGCTCTCATGTTCATGACGACACCTTGTGGATGACAAACGACAGGATCAAGAATGATCGGAAGACCAGACAGGATAACACGTCGGCCCGTCTCCCGGCGAACCTCATTCTAAGCCCGACCGAGTTTTGGTCAAACCGCTCATTCCGGTCAGCAACGTCTTGCCAGAACGGGAGTTGTTGCTCACACTGGACAGGTGCGTGGAGGATGCCCGCCGATTCTGCGGCGGTTGGAGGAGGTTCGAGTTGTTTGTGCGACTCCCAGTGGATCCCAGCCAGGCTGCGAAATCGCAGCGGCTGCGGAGTTCCAACCGTGCTGGCTTTACGCTCCTGGAACTGCTGCTGGTGCTGGCGGTGCTGGTGACGGTGGCCGCCATGAGTTGGCCGCGCTTGATGCGATACATGGTGGAGAATTCGCTCAAGCAGAATGTCGAGACCGTTCGCCGGGAGCTGTCCGCGACGCGGATTCTGGCCATCGAGAGCGGGCTGACCTACCAGTTCCGGTTCGAGCCGACGGCCCAGGCGTTTGTGATCCTGCCGTTCGACCGTCCCGAAATTGTGGCCACCGACGGGAAGTCAAACACGCCCACCCCGGTGAAAACCATCGTCGGCCACCTCTCGACCGACAGCCAGTTCGAGCCCGCCACCGACAAGACCGGCCAGACGACCGGGGGGCAACGCCTCGACGAAATGTGGCTGGCGCTGCTCAAACAGGGAGCCTTATATACGGACACGACCTGGTCCCAGCCGATCCTGTTTCGCCCGAACGGAGAGTCGCAGGACGCCCAGCTGGTGATCCGGGACAAGAACGGCAACACGATCGAGCTGACCGTACGCGGTCTGACCGGTGGCGTGCGAGTGGAGCGGATGCGCCGCCCCGAGGTGCAACCATGAGGCGAATCCGTTTTCCCGCGAAACAGCAAGTCGTAGGCGATGTCGCTCCGCGACTCGCATCCCGACTGGAGTTGACGCACGGGTTGCCGGAATGCGAGTCGCGGAGCGACATCGCCTACGGGGAGCCAACTTCGGCAATCGCCTTGCCGGTTCGCCCCGGCATGACGCTGCTCGAGGTCGTCATCGCCCTGGCCCTGTTCTTTGCCGCGATGGCTGCCATCTCCGAGATCCTCCACATGGGAGGCCAGACGGCGGTGAAGGCCCAACTCCGCGCCGAGGCGTCGCTGCTCGGGGAGTCGAAGCTGAACGAAGTCATCGCGGGGATCGTGCCTCTGACGCCCGTTGCAGAGCAGGCGTTCGAGGACGCCCCGCAGTGGACCTGGACCCTGACCGTCGAGGATGACACCGACGTGTCGATCAAGCGACTCATGCTGACCGTGAACCACCTCAACTCGGCGGGCAAGTCGGACCACGAGATCCAGTTCGCCCGACTGTTGCGAGATCCGACGATCTTCCAGTCCTCGGGGAGCAGCGAGACGGCGATCGAGTCGCTGCAGAACGCGGTGGCCCCATGAAGCGGACACCCGCCCACTCCCGTACGTCATCCCCTCTGGATACAGTCGACGCCGTGAAGGACTGTGCACGGACCGGGTGTCCAGAGCTGCCCACACGCCTCCGGCTCCCTCTCCCCCGCGATCGATGTGGATTTCGGGAAGGGCGTTTTTCGGGGGAGAGGGTGGGGGTGAGGGGGCCACACGCTCTGCTCTCGCCCCCTCACCCCGGCCCTCTCCCCCTCAGCGGAGTCCACTCCGAAAGCAATACCGATTGTGGGGGAGAGGGAGGAAGAGTTTGGAAGGCATGCGACCGGAGTCCTTCCCGGATTCGTCGCGCGGCGTTCACTCTGCTGGAGGTGTTGATCGCGCTCAGTCTGAGTCTCGTCTTGATCTCCGCGATCTACTCGGCCGTGTCGCTGCATTGGCGGTATGAACAGGTCGGACGCGAGCGGATCGACCGGGCTCAGCTGTCGCTGGCGGTGTTGCGGCTGATGTCGGAGGATGTCGGCTCGGTGATGTTCACGCCGCCGACCAGTACCACTCAAGAGGAGGAGGAGGCCGCCGAGGCGACGCCTCCCACGACACCCACGACGCCCACGACGCCCTCCCCCACCGAAGTCACCACGACCACCACCACGACCGACTCGACTCAAGCCGCCCTGGGCATCGTCGGCACCGCCGATCAGTTGCAACTCGACATCAGCCAACCCGCGCGGGAGGACTTCGTTCCCGAGGAGTCGGGCACCCCGTCGGGCACCACGCTCCCCGCGACCAGCGACAACGTGCGAGTCACCTGGAGCCTCATCACGCCGACCACCGCAGAGGCGAATGACAGCGGTCGCCGGTCGCTGACGGTGAACCCGGCGCTGGCTCGGCAACTGGCGGATCGACTGCGGGGTGTGGTCGAAGTCGAGGAGGACACCCACCACCACGTGGCCCTCGCCGATGCCTCGATCCTGGCCCGCGAGGTCGTGTCGCTTCAGTTCCGGTACTACGACGGCTACTCCTGGGTCGACGAGTGGGACAGCGTACTCAAGGAACGCCTGCCGCGAGCCATCGAGGTCACGATCGGTTTCATCAAGCCGGACTACCAGCAGCCCGGCTCGCTGAACCTGCCCGGACAGGTCACGATCATCCCGATCAAGCACGTGATCCTGGTCCCGGCCTCGACACCCGTTTCGGGAGAGGAAATATGAGGAGGAAGGCTAGGGACGAGGGCCTAGAGCCTAGGGCCAGAACAGAAGTGGCCGGAGCCAAGGGGCAAGTGCCAAGGGGCAAGGTGCGGGCACTCCTCATGGCTCAAGGCTCCTCTGTCCCTCAACGCTCAACCCTCAACCCTCAACCTCCCCGCCGCGGCAGTGCCCTCGTCGTGGTGCTGATCGTCGTGGTGCTGCTGACCCTCGGAGCTTACACGTTTCTCGATTCCATGATCCTCGAACGCCGGGCTGCCGACTTCTCGGCCCGCACGGCTCAGTCGCGAGCGCTGGCCGACTCGGGCGTCGAATTCGCAGCTGCCATGCTCGGCAACCCCGCCGATCTGGAGACCGAGAACATCTACCACAACCCCGAAGCGTTCGCGGGAGTGACGCTGCTGGAGTCGTCCACAGACACCGGGCGCGGGCGGTTTACGCTGGTCGCTCCGGTCGAGAACGACACGACGGGCACGCAGCTGCGGTACGGGCTGGTCGATGAGTCGTCGAAGATCAACATCAACGCCATCACGGCGCTCGACCTGGATGAGGACCAGGCGCACGCCCTGCTGATGGCCATACCGGGGATGACCGATGAGGCGGCGGACGGCATCCTCGATTGGGTCGACTCGGACGACGAGGAGAGGACCTACGGGGCCGAATCGCTGACTTACGAGGGATTCGAGCCGCCGTACAGCGCCAAGAATGGAGCCTGTGAATCGATCGACGAGCTGTTGCTCGTCAGCGGCGTCACGCCCGCACTGCTCTATGGCGAGGACGCCAACCGCAACGGCCTGCTCGATCCGAACGAGAACGACGGGGCGTTCACCGCGCCGCCGGACGACGAGGACGGGCTGCTCGATCTGGGGTGGAATTCGTACCTCACCATCTTCTCCAGCGAGTCCAATCTGCAGCAGGACGGCACCGACCGCATCGACCTGAACCAGCCGCTGCTGACCGAGTTGTACGATCAGCTCATGGACGCCGAGGTGGGGGCAGATGTCGCCATGTTCGTTGTCGGCTTCCGGCTCAACGGACCGGTCACGCCCTCGGCGGTGTCGGGATCTACCACAGCCACCACCGGAGATGCCACCACCGACGACGTGTTGCAGGCCATCGGGAACGGGATCGCCCAACAGATCACGCGGGTCGCGATCGGCTCCGGTGGCGGCACCGACGGAGCGGGCGGTGACGCCGGGGCGGTGACCCGCGGGGGCATGGACCTCTCTCCGGGGGCCAAGGTCACGATTGTGTCGCTCTACGAACTGGTCGACGCCCAGGTCACCGTCGAGATCGATGGGGAGGAGACGACGCTCGACAGCCCGTGGTCCACCAGCGGAACATTGGCCACGTCGCTGCCGACTCTGCTGGAGACAATGACCACCACTTCGGCGGCCACGCTCGATGGCCGCATCAACATCAACCAGGCGCGGCGCGAGGTGCTCCTCGGCATCCCCGACATGCCTACTGATCTCCCCGACCTGATCGCCAGTCACCAGTTGATCGACTCCGACGGACAGCCGATCACCGACCTCATCGGGCAACGGGCGACGACCGGGTGGCTGCTCATCGACGGGCTGGCCGATCTCCCGACGATGCAGCTCCTGGACAAATACCTGTGTGCCCGAGGCGATGTGATCTCGGTGCAGTCGATCGGCTGCTTCGATCGGGGCGGAGCCGTGTCCCGCATCGAAGCGGTGATCGACGCCACGCAAATCCCTCCGCGAATCATCTTCCGCCGCGACCTGACCCGGTTGGGACCGGGGTATCGTCCGGACCAGTTGATCCCCGCCGGGGCCAAGACGCCGTAGCTGCGTTCGCCAGAACGCGGGGGTAACTGCGTTCGCCAGAACGCGGGGGTAACTGCGTTCGCCAGAACGCGGGGGTAGCTGCGTTCGCCAGAACGCGGGGAATGAGAACCCGCATCCGAACGCATGGAGACGCCCACTCGAACGTCCGTTCTCATCGAGAACGCCCTGCCCTTTCGCCCTTCGGGGATTCTGGCGTCGTATCCAACAAGAGTCCTGCCCGTGAGACTGCTCGTTGATTTTCCCGAATTCGCTCTCGTCTCGATTCTCCATTCTTGGCATACTGCACAGACACCGACACACCCGAATCATCAGGGACAGGGACACCCCATGCCAGCCAGTCACTTCCATCGAATCGGTCAGGTGTTGGGGCTGTTACTCGGCATGTGGATCGGGGCCCCGCCACCCGTCGGGGCTCAGTCCGCCAAAGCCTACGTCGCCGAGCGCGAGTACATGGTGGCTGAATATATCGCCGCCGAAGGAGTCACCAACAAGCGGGTACTGGAAGCGATGCGGACGGTGCCGCGGCACAAGTTCGTGCGGGAGGAACTCAGGAAGTTCGCCTATACCGACCGGGCGATGGACCTGGGCCACAAGCAGACGATCTCGCCCCCGTTCATCGTGGCCTACATGACCGAGGTCATCGACCCCCAGCCGACCGATACCGTCCTCGAAATCGGAACCGGCAGCGGCTATCAGGCCGCCGTCCTGTCGAGCCTCGTCCAGGACGTATACACGATCGAGATCGTCGAGCCCCTCGGCAAGGCAGCGGCCCGCACGCTGGAACTGCTCGATTACAAAAACGTCCACTGCCTGATCGGCGACGGCTACAAGGGGTGGCCCGAGCATGCCCCCTTCGACAAGATCATCGTCACCTGCTCCCCGGAAAACATTCCGGTGCCGCTCTTCGAGCAACTCAAGGAGGGGGGCAAGATGATCATCCCCCTCGGCGAGCGCTATCAGCAGGTGTTCCACCTCCTCGAAAAGAAGGACGGCAAACTGGAGCAGAAGAAACTGATCCCCACGCTGTTTGTCCCGATGACCGGTCGGTCGGAAGAGATGCGTGCGGTCCTCCCCGATCCGAAGAATCCCAAGATCGTCAACGGCGGATTCGAGGCGTCGACGCTGATCGAGGGGCAGGCCGACGGCTGGCACTACCAGCGCCGGGGAACATTGGTCTCGGAAGGAGCCCCGGACGGGAAGCAGTACATCCGCTTCGAAAACTCCGAGCCGGGACGCTCGGCGCACGCACTGCAAGCCACAGCCATTGATGGCAGCGTGATCGGCGAACTCAACTTCAGTTGTCGGGTCAAGACTCAGAACATTCATCAAGGCACGGTCACCGGCGACCTCCCGGGCTGCGTGATTTACTTTTTTGATGGGAAGCGTCTGCCGATGGGGACGGTCTTCGTGGGGCCTTGGCTGGCGCATGAGGAATGGACACGGGTGAGCAAATCGATTCCGATTCCCGGAACCGCGCGGGAGATGATTATCCAGGTCGGTCTGAACGGAGCGACCGGAACGGTGTCCGTCGATGGGATGCAGATTCAGGGCGTCCCGCGCGTGAAGTAGCTGCGTTCGCCAGAACGCGGGGGGCCGGAACCAGCGTTCAAGCGCCAGCGCAGACTTCCGAAGACTTCGGAAGTCTGATGGCACCGAACGTGGACGCAAGACAGCCAGACGTTGTCACCACCAGACCCCCGACGACACGAGCATGGCGAAACCACCGACGGAGTACGCCCGGCACTCCTGGTCCCGGCAACTGTTCTGCTGGCTCTGGGCGTCCCCCGCTTCCGTCATCGGACTGATCGTCGGAGCTGTGGGCCTGTGTACCGGCGGGAAGGCGAAACGGATCGGCCCCACGCTGGAGTTCTGGGGCGGGGCGGTCTCGGGCCTGCTGCAATCGCGGTTGATCCACGCCCGGGGGATGACCCTCGGGCATGTGATCCTCGGAGTCTCGGACACCACGTTGGAATCAATTCGACCGCATGAGTGGGTCCACGTCCGGCAGTACGAACGGTGGGGCCCGTTGTTCCTCCCCGCGTATCTCCTCAGCTCGGCAGTGCTGTGGCTCGCGGGCCGCGATCCCTATTGGGAAAACCCGTTTGAGGTCGAAGCCTATGAGGCGGACCGGCAGCGAGCGAATGGCTCATCAGAGGACGAGCAACCGTAGGGTGGGACAAGCCGCTTTGGTGTGTGCATCACAAAAGTAGGCAGCTGTTGGGAATTCACCACGCAGTCCCGGCGAGATTCCCAAGAGGCGGATGCCGAACTCGCGACGACGGAAATGATTCACGCAGAGGCGCAGAGTTCGCAGAGGTGGGGAGAAGTGAGGGGAAGGGCAAAACCCTCTGCGGACTCTGCGCCTCTGCGTGAGCCTTCTTCTTCCCTGTCGCACGCACCAGGGCACTAGAGGGCGTCACCGACTTTTGTGATGCACACACGCCGCTTTGGGCGCAGGCCCACCATACCGGGAGTCACGTCGCACGTGGTGGGTCAGCGCTCCACAGCGAGCTTGTCCCACCTTACGAAAACGGAACGGAATCAATTCCGTTCGACGACTACGTCCCCGTCACGGTGTGCTTCACCCAGGCTACGGCTCCCGTGGCCCCGGCGTCGTCTTGCAGTTGGGCGGCGACCATCGTGAAGGACCGGCGATAGGCGGGCATGACGCTCTTGCGGGCGACCTTCAGAGAGAAGTCGACGAAGATCTCCGGCATGGCCTCGACGAGTCCGCCGCCCATCACAATCACATCGGGACACAGCAGATTGACGACTGCGGCGATACTCGTGCCGATGGCCCGCGCAGCGTCGTAGATGATCTCTTCGACGGCGTGGTCGCCGTCGCGAATCGAGGCTGCCAAGTCGCCGCTGCGGATGTTCGCCACATCCGACCCCACGCTCCTGGCCAGGGCCGGGGCATCGCCTCGCAGAATCGCTCGCGCCGCTTGAGCGGCAATGGCTGTGCGACTGGCCACCGCCTCCAGGCACCCGCGCTGGCCGCAGCCACACAGCGGGCCATTCGGAAGGATCGGCATGTGCCCGATCTCCAGGCACGAACTCCCGCGCCCCCGCAGAATCTCCCCGTTGTACACGCAACCGCCGCCGATCCCGGTGCCGGGAAACACGCCGACGACGCAGCGGGCACCGATCCCCGCTCCGAACCGATATTCCCCATACACCCCGGCATCGACATCGTTCAAGACCGCAATCGGACACTTGAACTCCGCCTCCAACCGCTTGCGGACGTTGACATCCTCCCACCCCATATTCGGCGGGTTGAGCACGATTCCCCGGTCCATATCGACCGGACCGGGACAGCCGATCCCAATCCCCGCCAGCCGCGAGGGATCAAGGCCCCCGCCTTCGAGGCAGTTGCGAATGGTGAGGATCACCCGATCGAGCCCCGACTCCCCATTCTCCGCCGACTTCGTCTTGCGGCGATCCTTGCCCAGGATCTTGAAGTTGCCGTCATACGCCTGGGCCAGCATCTTCGTGCCCCCCAGATCAAATCCAACCCACACATCCCGCTCCACTGCATCCGCCATGACATCTCCCGTAGTTCGATAAAGAATAGCGGAATCGATGGGGTTTACCATGAGTCCGGGAGGCGATCACACGGCTGGCCAGCATTTCATCGCACATCGGAGAGCGAGGATACGATAGCCCGGCTCCCCATGATTTTGTGGTTTATGATTATGTGACCCTCTGATCTCGCGGGAGACTGGAGGAGTTTACAAAATCATGGAGAACAAAATCATGAGGACTCCCCCTCACTGCTTTCTCACTTGGCAGGCGCGGCAGCAGGCAAAGCCTGCTTCTGGCTTTCCAGGTAGGCCATGATGTCAGCAAAGTCGGACAGCGTCATCCCCTTCTCCAGGCCGTTGGGCATCGCGGACAGGGCGCTCCGCTGTTGCTCATCGATCTCGGACTTCGGGACCATCACGACGGTTCCGTCGGCCTGCGTCAGTTCGACTCCGGCGTCGGTGTCACTCTTGAGGATGCCTTGCACCACCTTGCCCGCTGTGGTGGCGACGATCGTCAACTCGTACCCGGAGACGATGCGGTTCGAGGGTTCCAAGACCGACCGGATCAGTTCTTCCTTGGCGTACTTGGCTCCCACGCCGAGCAGGTTCGGGCCGACCTTGGCCTCGCCGCGATCACCGACCGAGTGGCACTTCACGCAGCCCACGCCGTCCTTGGCAAAGAACAGTTCGGCCCCCTTCTCCGCATTCCCGGCGTTTTTCATCACATGGTCGCGGAAGGCGGTCAGGTTCAGTTGCGGCGGTACGTTCTCGTACAGAAACGCAAACGCCGGATCGGGTCCGCCGATCGAGAGGCTGAATTGCCAGCCGCCGCCGGTGTTGCCAGTCTTGAGCCAGACTTCGTTCTTGCCCGGTTGGAGGGTGATGGTCCCCTTGAGTTCGTCGGCGTTCCAGCCGCCGTCGCTCAGGTTCTCGTTCACCTTCTCTCCGTTGATCCAGAGTACCGACTGGTCGTCGCTGCCGACCATCCACGTCACGGGTCCGCCGGAGGCTGACTCCACGGTGGCATGCACGATTGACCAGACGTTGCTGCTGGTCTCGGCATACTTGGCCGCGTCGACCAGGCCTTGCGGGTGAGTCGATTCAACCGGTTGCCACTTGAGTTCGCGCTCCCCGACCTTCACGGGTTGCGTGAGGTCCGGAGCCGCCTTGAAGTCGAACACCGGATCGGCGGTCTCCTTAGACCATGCTCCGAGATACGACCACTTCAGAACCGGAGCTGGGGTCGCGAACAGCGAGCCCAGTTCCGCACGAATCGGCCCGGAGAGTTCGTTCCGCTTGTGCAGTTCGCGCAGGTCGTCCCCAATGACCGCTCGCAACGAGTTCACCGCCACGCCACAAGCCGCCCGCACGTCCGGGTTCTTGTCGACCAACCCTTCAAGATAGGCGAGTAATGCCCGCCGGTCAGCCAGCTTGGCCACGGCGATCATGGCCTCGCTCCGCACATCGGCCTTGTCGATCTGCTTGAGCATTTCGGGGACAGCGGCCTTGGCACCAATAGAAGCCAGCGAGGTCAGCGCCGCCTTCCGCACGCCCGCATCCGCATCATTGAGCAGCGGCTGAATCCGGGCTGCGGAGTCGGCTCCTTGAATCGCCGCCAGAGACAGGACGGCCTGCCGCCGCACATTGACATCAGCATTCCCGAGGTACGCCGCCACCGGCTCGACCACATCTGTCAGCTTGAGCGTCTCCGCCCCGGTGAGGAGTGCCAGAGCCATGTCCGGTGCGAGGTCGCTCTTCGCCAGCAGTTCCTTGTGCAACTTCGCAGCTGCGTCGCCGCCGATCGCCTGCAATGTCCGGACCGCCTTCTCTCGCAGCTTCGCATCGGCGGCTCCGTCGAGAGCGACTTGCGACAGCAGCGGGGCTGCGTCCGTATCCTTCGTCTCGGCCAGCAGGTCCATGATTTGCGACCGCACTTGCGGATCGGGATCGCTGAGGACCATCGACCGAGCCGCCGTGAGTGCCTCGGGATCGCGAATGGATAACTGAGCCTTTGCAGCCGCCACGCGCATCGCGGGCGACTGGTGGCCGAGGGCAGACTTGAGCGCCGCCAAGACTGTCGGCGTCCCGGCCCAGTCGAGCTTCTTCTCGCGCGACGGCTTGCCCTTCGCGGGTTGCGTGCCCCACCAGCCTTTGGTGTAAGGTTCGCCTTGGCGGGCCACTTCGGAGAGGGCTTCGAGGGCCTTCAGTTGCACCTCTGGCAGCACGGCGTTTTGGACCGTCTCGGCCAACCTCTTCACTGCGGCTTCGTCGTAGACCGTGGTCAAAGCCAGCACGGTCGTCAGCGCGACCTGCGGGTCATTGGAGGTCGTCCGCGCCAGTGCGGTCTCCCAATGATTGATCGTCCGCAGGGCCTGCACCATCGTGAACCGGGCGTAGACATCTTGCTGCCGCAGGGCATCCAGCAGCGGTTCCACAGCGGCGGGGTCGCCGATTCGCCCGAGGGCCACTGCCGCCTGCAACACGACGCTGGCGTCCGGATCTTGCAGAGCCTTGCACAGTGCCGGGACCGCATCGGCGTTCTTCACCATCGGCTCCAGCTGGCGGCGGGCATTGCGAGTCGTCGATGTCTCGGCCCACACCGAAGTCGCCAGCCGCAGGCCCAGTGCTCGCGCTGCTTGTGCCCGCACATCCGCGTCCTTGTCGGACAACGCAATCACCCATTCGCCCGTCGGGTTGTACTCCTTGTGCTTGTCGAGCAAACCGTTTTGCGCCCAGATTGCATGGACCTTCGCCCGCTTCGGCGTCCTCGGCTCGTTCAGCACCAGCGAGGCCCCGGCGATCGCGCGCTCGTCGCCCCGAGCCAGTGCCTGCTGGGCCTGCGTGCGGGTTGAATAACTCTGATTGCTGAGGGCCGTCAGCTGCGATGTCACGCGGGCTCCATCGACCCCCATCGCCATCATCATCCCCGCCTTGGGGGCTCCCTCGCCGACGTACGTCACGCGGTAGAGCCGACCGCAGACCTTGGGCTGGCACCAGCCGCCGTGGTTCCAGTCGGCGACGAACATGCTGTTGCCATCGGGGGAGAAGCACACGTCCAGCGGCCGGAACTCGCTGCCGTCCTCGGGGACGAGGAAGTCCTCCATCTCGGCCTCGAACGAGGCCCCGGACTTCTTGAGCGTGAACAGTTGGACCTTCCGCTTGCCCCACTCGCAGTAGAAGACCGCGTCGCGGTACTTGGCGGGCCAGTAGGCATCGCGGTAGCACGCCGCTCCGACCGGCGAACCGCTGCCATGTTCGCTGATGCGGGGCAGGTGGCGGTCCGCATGCGGATGGTAATCGTACGGGTAGCCGTAGTAGCCGGTCTCGACATGGTGCGTAAAGCGGGTCCACCAGCCGAGGCCATCGTCCGTGTTGTCATAGGTGAAAATGTTGTCGAGTGAGTCCATCGCCACGTCGAGATGGTTGCGTGTCCCGCTGGAGAAGACCTCCAGCTGAGTCCCATCGGGCCGCATGCGGATCACGCCGCCGCCTTCGAGGGAGAGCGTGCTGCCATCACTGCCGGTCGCCTTGGGAACGCCCTTGTCGCCGACCGACACATAGATCAGTCCATCGAGTCCCAGCCGCGTCCCGGTCACGATATGGTCGTTAAAACCGAACACCCCCGCCGCGGGGCCAAACCCGTCAGCCAGGTCTTTCCGAATTTCAGCCACGCCATCGCCGTCGGCATCTTTGAACATCGAGTAATGCGGCGCGTGCATGACATACAACGCCCCCTCGTGCCACACCATGCCGAACACCGCAGCCAGGTTCTCGCAGAAGACGGTCTTCTTCTTGACGGTCCCATCCGGCTTGAACTCGACCCGCAGAATCCGGTCGAACTCCTTGGTGGTCGGCCCCCGCATGTCCATCGGGTCTTCGCCAATGAACAGGTTCCCCTCGTCGTCGCAGGCGACCACCGACGGATGCTCGACATCCGGCGGCTGGAACAGCAACTCCACCTTGAAGCCCGGATGCAGGCACTTCTGTGCCTCGACGGGGTCTGTCGCCATCAGCAGTCCGCAGAGTACAGCCAGAGAGCAAACCGTTCGCAGACGGCAAGGAAGATGTCGCATGGGGAGAGTCTTGAGGGGAGGCGTGGCAGGATCGCGGCTTCAGCGGGATGGAGGTCGCGACGAAGCATCGTAGCGGCCCGATGAGTTCGGCTGTAGCGAAGCGAGGCGGTGAACAGACAGCGAGCGGGCGGACGTCAGTCCCCCGTGCCCGGACGACGCAATCACGGGGAGGTCTTCCAGCCTCGAACGTCGAGCCACACGGCGGACTGACCGGCCGCCGCTCGCTGTCGCACTGCCAGAGAGAGTATCAAAGCCACAAGCCACGACTCGCATGGCGGTCGTGGCTTGGTGGAGATCGTGGGTGCATGGGAACTGACTACTCGGGCTTGACCGGAGTGGCGGGAGCTTCTGGAGCCGGAGCTGCCGGTGCCTCCGCAGCCGGTGTCCCGGCCTCGGTCGTCGTCTCGGGGACCACATCTGCGGGAGACGCGGCAGCGGCATCGAGCTTGGCGAGGAACTTCTCCGGATCTTTCTCCAGCGGGCCTCGGCAGTGTTCGCAGCAGAGGAACACCGCCCGATCCCCGATCATGACCTTGACGGGATGTCCCATACTTCCCAGTGGACCGTCGCCGACCACACAGACCTTTTGCTTGTCGGCCAACGCTTGATCTTCGGCACTCAACGCCGGGGCTTCGGCGTGGGGCATCGCGTGATCAGCGGGCTGGCTGGCGACAGGCTCGGGGGCCTTGCTGCAACCCGAGACAGACACAGCCATGACAAACGCGAACAGAGACCAATGACGCAACATGCTTCACTCCAGGGGAGGGATGAGTTGAGGGGGGAGCGTGTCGAGAGGAAATCGACGACGGAGCATAGTCGTATCGCAGTCATATTTCCATTTCCGAGCGGGGAGTCAGGGGACAACGTGTGTGCGTTAGAAAAGCAGGCAGCCCCAAAACCAGAAGCCCCTCCCTACACAGATTCTTCCGGCATCCGGAGGTGAACAATCAAACGCCAGAGAAAGGAGGACTTGAAACGCAGAGGGCGCTGAGGACGCAGAGTTCCGAAGGGATGCATTTCTCTGCGTCCTCAGCG
>JAYWFM010000473.1:0-17313 GCA_043778825.1 Planctomycetota bacterium
TCGAAACGCCACAATCCTGGCCGCTCTCAGCCAGCAGGCCCAAGAATCCTGGATTATCGCCTCGGTGGACAGATCAATCTTGGACAAACTCCTAGTGCCTCGTCAGGACTAGATTTGGAGTTGGAGTTCAGGCTTTAGCCTGCTCCGGGGCAGCCTGAAGGCTGGACTCCACTCCCCCAATCAAGCCATGACGAGGGTCTAATGCCCATGGTTGTGGCTATGCCCGTGGTCGTGACTGTGCCCGTGGTCGTGGGCGGTGTCCTTCGTGGCACTTGAGGTCCCCTCGACCCGTACCGCTTCGCTGGCAAAGCTCCCTTCGGCGGCGCGGTAGACATCGCGGAGCGGGACACCTTGGGCTGTGGCGACGCGGGCGCAGTCCTCGAACTCGGGGGCGAAGCGAGGGGCGGTGCCGGGTTGCCAGGCGAGCTTGCCCTGGACCGGGCCGAAGGCGGTCTGCACGGTGTAGGCTTGGCGGGCCTGTTTGACGCGCTCGATGCGGTGGCGGCGGATACCGAGCGTGCCGGTCTCTTGAAACAGCAGCGTCTCGAACCGCTCGCAGTCCTCGGGACGACACAGCACACTCACGATCACGCCGGGGCGGTCCTTCTTCATCTGGATCGGCGTCGTGTAGACATCCAGCGCTCCGGCCTTCAGGGCCGACTGTTTCACATACCCGATCACCTCGCCGGACACATCGTCGAGGTTCGTCTCCAGCAGGCACACCTGATCGGTATCGGGCGACGTGATCGCCGTGCCGACGAACAGCCGCAGCACGTTCGCCCGGTCGGGGAGGTTCATCGTCCCGGCTCCGTAGCCGACGGCTTCGATGGTCATCGCGGGCAGCGCTCCGAACCGGTCGGCCAGCACCTTCACGATCGCCGCTCCCGTCGGCGTCGTCAGCTCCGCCATGATCGGCAGGTCGATCAGCGGGATGCCCTTGAGAATCTCCGCAGTCCCCGGCGTCGGCACCGGGCACAGGCCATGATCGATCCGCACCTGCCCGCGTCCCGTAGGCAGCGGGGCACAGACGATGACCTCCGCATTGAGGGCATCAAACCCCGCCGCAGCTCCCACGATGTCGACAATCGAGTCAATCGCCCCGACCTCGTGGAAGTGAATCTCGTCGAGCGTCGAGCCATGCACGCGGGCCTCCGCCTCGCCGATCACGCGGAAGATCGACTTGGCCAGCGTCTTGGTTCGCTCGTTCAACCCCGTCGCCGAATCGATCATCCGCGCGATCTGCGAGTACCCCCGGTGCGGCTGACCCGGCGGGTGCTGGATGCGCACAGCTGTGGCCCGGAAGCAGGACTTCATCACCGATTCAAACCGCAGTTCGACGCCGGGGATTCCGAGCGAGGCGACCGCCGCCTGGATCACGGCCGGGTCGACCCCCGCGTCGACGAGAGCGGCCAGCGTCATGTCACCGCTGATGCCGGTGGCACATTCGAGGTAGGCGATTCGCATGCGGGACTCACGGGGAATGCGGGACTGTTGGAGTCCAGCCTTTAGGCTGCTCCGACCGCGTTCGGCAATCAGGTACTGCCAGACCCAGGACAGGCTGAAGCCTGAACTCCAACGGTCGAACGACGGGTGAACGATTGTAGGGCGTACGCGGGACTGGAAACAGCGGCTCTCGCCAGCCCGACACGGTTCATCGCGCTCCGACTCTTCGTTGTGAACTAGGTTGAGGCAGGTCGCAGTGCATGGATGCCACTCCGTCCCGGACCAACCGTCACATTCGCCCCCCTCGCGAAACGACATGAGCACGACACTCACCGAACAACCGGCACAACCGCTCGTGGCCTCCACCGAGCCAGCGGCCACCGCGACGCAAATCACCGCACTGAAGGTGGCTTGGGTGCTGTTCATCTTGGCGACCGGTGGTCTGGTGATGGGGATGAACGAGGCGGACCCCGACTTGTGGGGGCATTCGCTGTACGGGCGCGACTGGATCGAGACCGGTCGGCTGGCCAAGACGACCACCGGCTCGTTTACCTCGATCGGATTCCGTTGGATCAACCACGAGAATCTGGCGGAGCTGCTGACCGCCTGGACCGAGATGCAGTTCGGACCGACGGGGCTCGTGGTCGGGAAGTTCCTACTGAGCCAGGTCGTGTTGGGGTTGATTCTGTTTCAGGCCCGGCGGCACGGTGTCGGTTGGGGAATCGCCGGATTGTGTGCGCTCCTGGCCGCGAAAGGTCTGGCGTTTCACTGGCACTTCCGCCCGCAGGTCTTGGGTTACACGCTGTTCAGCGGCATGCTCGTGGGCCTGTCGTGGATCTTCGAGGGCTGGGAGGGGCGCTGGAATCTGCGGCCCTGGTCAGCACGGCCCCTGCCTCCCGATGAAGGCGTCGAGTACCGCTGGAAACGCATGCGGTGCCTGTGGCTCAGCTTCGTACTCTTCGCGATCTGGACCAACACGCATGGCAGCTTCGCCGCTGGCCTGGCGATCTTCGTCGCCTATCTGGTGTTTCGCTCGGTCGAGGCGGTGAGCTTCTGGGGCTGGTCGGCTGAGGGCCGCATCCGCCGCTTCGTGCTGATGAGCTTGGTCGCGGGGCTGGGCACATTCGCCACTCCGTATGGCCTCGCTCTGCATCGCTGGATGCTGGCCGCCATCGGGCATCCCCAGCCGGAGATCAGCGACTGGCAGCCGATCGCGCTGTTCACCGCCGAGGCTTTGCCGTTCTGGGCACTCGTGGGGGTGACGCTGTTCTCGCTGCGATATACGCGACTCCCGAAAGACTTCACACAACTGATGATTCTGGGGCTGGTGACTTGGCAGTCAGTCAGTCATGTGCGGCACCTGACGTTTCTGGCGCTGCTGGTGGCGTTCTGGATTCCACCGCATGTGCAGTCGGCCTGGCAGCGGATCACCGCCGGTTCGGGGGGAACGACGACTCCCTCGCCGAGCCAGAGTTCCGTGCAGTGGGCGGCTGTGTGCCTGCTCATCGGGACGGCGTTCATGGGAGTCCAACTGGCCCCCCGATTGTCTCGTCTCGAAGTCGATGCGGGCCAATACCCCGTCGCGGCCATGCAGTTTATGGAGGACCGACAGCTGCGCGGGCGGACGGTGGTGACGTTCAACTGGGCCCAGTATGCGATGGCCAGCTTTGCCCAGGAGCCGGACCCGCTGCGGCGTTCCACGGTGGCCATCGATGGCCGGTACACGACGTGCTACTCGCCCGAGGTGATCGACATTCACTTCGATTTCCTCTTTGGCAAGGACGACTCCGGGAAGCGCTATCGCAGCCCCCGCTCCGGCCCGATCGATCCCGAGAAGGCCCTGCGACACGGCAGCCCGGAGCTGTTCGTACTCAACCGCCATCAGCAGGGGACCGTGCGGATTCTGGAAGCCCACCGCGACGAGTGGACGCTGCTGTACCAGGACTCGCTGGCCCAGGTGTGGGGCCGAAAGCAGCGGTTCGACACTCCCGGCGAGTTCGACTACCTCTCCCCGGAGCAAAGGCAAATCAATGACGCCCCAGCGGATGGACGAGTGGCCTATCCAGCACTGCCAGTCCGGAAGAATGCGGGCGAGACACAAACGGTGCGATCACGAAACGGGTGACACGGCGATCCGGGACTGGATTCCCGACAGAGTCGCCGGACTCTCCGAGTCCGGTGGTGCGACGCTCGCAGGCGGAACACAGGCTGCCAGCGAGAAACGGCGTCCGGCGATCGTTGAGTTCATCATAACGTCCACATGGCGGGGGACTTCGCCAGCGCACCGGATTCGGAGAATCCGGCGACTTTGAGCCACCCGTGAGCCCCTGACTTCGAAAACCTTGTCGACTTCATCGCGGAATGTCAATTATTTCGGGAAAGTCGATGGGAGAATGGACGCCTACGTCCGTTTCGTCCGGACTTGGGGTCCGGGCTACGAAGGGGGGCGACCCATCGGTGTCAGCCGAAATCCCCGGAAGTTGTCCCGCCCCCCCGGTTTGTGTTGGGATCGGTCCTGTTTCGAGGTAGAATCCGAGAGTCAGTCGCCTCGCATCCCCGCGCTCTTCGGGGCTCGTTTCAGTCACCGATCACTCGACATCCGAATGAGTTGCGGAGTTTCCTCCGCAGCTCCCCCCTCTTCGTCACTGGGTCAGGAAGGCCGCATGTCACGTCGCTGCGCAGCTCGATCGCAGTCCAGCCGATTTCGGCTGATTGGGATCGTGTGCGCGCTGGGGTGTCTGTTGCTGGGCGGGCTGAATTCGATTTCGGCACAGGGGACGAAGCCTCCGGCGATGGGGTCGGCGGGGATGACGGGCGGGTCGGTGCCCTCCAGTCCGCCGAGTGCCGGGCCGAAGACTCCCGACCCCACGACATCCAAGGAACCCTCCGAACCGGGAGGCAGCCCGACTCCTCGACCGCCGGTGCGAGAAGCCGCTCCCGCACATCCGGCGGCGACTCCCTTGGCGGGCCACGGCATCCCTCCGTTCCACCTCGCCAGCCTCACCCTGGAGGGTGAGGTCACGGGCGATCGAGCACTCATCACAGCCCAGATCGACATCGATGTCAACCGGAGCGATGCCCATCGCGATCCCGGCGAATCCCACGATGTCCCCCTGCGACTGACGCAAGCGCATGTCCTGACCAAGGAATACACCGGTCCCGGCCAGGAAGGCCCGGTCGTCGATGGGCCGGTCGAGGACGGGATCGTGTGGCGGTTCACCGGGTATGGGACGCACCATCTGAAGCTCAAGATGTGGGTGCCGATTCGCCAGTCCCCGGCAGGGCAGCATCTGGTCCTGTCGCTCCCCACGATGCCTCCGGGATTTGATGCCCAGTTGAATCTGGCGATCGCCGGACCCGCCATCGTGGTGCGAGCCAGCCGCGAGCTGAGCGTGCTGTCGAATGACCGCGTGGGTGAGGTGAACCGGGTCTCCGCGAATGTGCGGGGGCCTCGGCTGGACCTGACGTGGAGCGAGCCGCCGGAAGTCCAGACCTCGTTTCAGCAGGCCACGACCTCAGTCACTCTTCGCCGCGAAGGGGACCGCGTGATCGCCACCGCCGAGCAGATCCTGCTCCCCGAGAATGTCGGCGTCAAAGAAGCCGAGATCAAGCTGCCGGATGGGTTCGCGTTGGAGGAACTCACGGGCTCGTTCCTCAAGGGGCATGAGGCGATCCTCGGGCGGACCGGTTGGCGGAAGGTCAGCTTCCGCGAGACGAACGGGGAGCGGATCGACCTGAACTGGGTACTGTCGGCCCCCTTTGCCGCAGAGGGGGGCACGCTGCAGTTTGAGGGGCTCGTCGTCCCGGATGCCCGGAGCCAAACGGGCCGCATTCGGTTGCAGGATTTTCCCGGCTACCAGATGGTGCCTCGGCCCGGAGAGTTCGTGAGACGGGTGCCCTCGAACTCCCCGCAAACCGCCGAAGCGTTTGAGTTCACGAAGCAGCCGTTTCGCATCGCGTGGGATGTGCAGCGGGTGGCCCCGAAGTTTTCGGTGCGGCCACGGCATCTGCTGTTCGTGGGGACCACTCAGTTGGTTCTGGAATCCCGGTTTCGATTCCAAACGGATGCCGGTTCGGTCGATCAGATCGAACTGGATGTGGGTCCCACGGATGCTGAGGGGTGGCGACTCGATCCGGCCTCGGTGACGGGCGAGGCGATCGTGACCGCGAATGAGGACTCCCTCAATCAGAATGGTCGGTTGTTGATTGGCTGGAAGACCCCGCAGTCGGGGGCGTTTGACTTGAGCCTGCGGTTCGTCAGACCGATTCCGTCGGCCATGCAATCGACCCCGGTGAGCCTGCCCCGTGTTCCGGAAGGTCGGTCGCAGTCGGGAGAACTGCTCGTGGCGGCGGAGGATCAGTTTGAGGTCCAGCTCACCGGCCCGGAGGGGGCCGCACTCTCGCCACTGCTGGCCGATGCGAATCTTCTGGAGGGAGTGGCCCCGGCCCTGGTGAGTCAGATTCAGAAGACTGTCCATCTCGATCCGGAACAAATCCAGGTCCAGGTCGATTGGAAAACCCAGACGCGCCTCGTGGACGCCGAGGCCGAGGTCGAACTGCGTCGCGCCGCGGATGGGCGGGTGCGGGTGCAGCAGACGGTTCATTATCGAGTGCGTTTTGGCCGGTTGTCGACCGTGCGATTCTCGATACCCCAGTCGCTGGCGGCATTGATCCCCGTGCGGGCGGGTGGTTCCGCGATCGGGGTGATGCTCAACGGACAAGCGGTGACACCGCAGATTCGCGATGGTGTGGTGGAAGCCTCGCTGGCCGAACCACAGCTGGGCGAGATCCTGGCGACACTCGAGTATGCGCTGCCTCCCCAGGGGGACTCCCAAGCGACGGTTGTGGTGCCGGTGTTGACCTCACTGGATGCCGCGTATGCCTCCGTGCGGGTTCGGATTCCCGAGGGCGAAGCGCTGCGCGTGCTCCAATCTGCCGAAGGCTGGCAGCCGGTGCCGACATCGCCCGACGCGACGGTGTGGGTCTCCACCTCGGCGACGCAAGTCCCGGTCATTCTGGATGCCGACCAGACGACCTCCCCCCGGTTCAGCGTCGATCGCGCGTTCTACCGGACGCGGATCGACACGGCGGGGCGGGTGGAAGGGGTGTGCGAATTCCATTGGGCCGGGGATGTGAGGGGCCTGCCGGTGACATTGCCTCCGGACAGTGAACTGCTGGGGGCGATGTTCAACGGGAAGAACCTGGATGCCGCCCAGGGGCAGATCGTCGTCGATGCCCAGCATCCGTCGCAGTTCCTGTTTCGTATTCCACCCGCCCAGGACGGGTCGCGACTGGCCCTGTTGTACCGCTCGCTCCAGTCCACTGGGTTTTCGCACCGCGACATGCGCTCGGTTCCGCTGCCTCAACTGCCCCCCGATGTTTCGGTGGTGCGTTCGATCTGGGAGTTGGAGTTGCCGGTGGGACGGCACCTGTTCATCGGGCCGGGCGATCTGACTCCGGAGCATCAGTGGCAGCGGAGCGGCTTCCTCTGGTCGCGGGTTCCGGTCAGTCACTATCTCTTAGAACGGGAGCAGGCCACGACCGAGGCGCGGCAGTTGACCACTCTCTCGGAACCCGGCCAGGTGTATGCCTTCAGCAGCATCGGACCGATCGAGGCCCCGCGGTTCCAATCGATGACGCGGTCGTTGATCCTGTTGCTGGGGGCGGGGCTGACGCTGGCGCTGGGGTTCCTGTTCTGGAGCCTGCCGGTCATTCGCAACATGCTCTCGCTGCTGCTGCTGGCCTTTGGAGTGAGTCTGCTCAGCTTGTGGTTCCTGGAGCCGATTCAGCTTCTATTGCAGCCCGCCCTTCTGGGAGCGGTACTGGCGATCCTGGCCTCGCTGGTCGATCTGAAGTCGCGGCGTCCGGCGCTGGGGGCGTTTCCGCCGTCGGTCCTTGCGATCCCGCCCACGATGAAGGCTTCGGAAGTGAGTGGGGCTCCGGGCACGGGGCGGGGCAGCTCGGTCGAGCGTTATCGAAACACCCCCATGCCCCCCACGGCGGTCTACCAGCCGGGGAACTCCGAGGTGGGACGCCCATGAGCGACGCACGCTCCGTGAGGTCGGGTGCCGCCTTTCGCTCCGCCAGGATGGTCGCCTTTCGCTCCGCGAAAGGACGTTCTTTCGCGGAGCGAAAGACGACACTCGTGGGGATCGTCTTCGTGCTGTGGGCCTGGCTCGCGGGCAGCATGCTGGCACCCGGCGTCGTCCACAGCGCGGAACCGACCGTCTCGGTCCGCCAGATCGAGCCACCCCAGGACTGGAACGCCCCGGCCCATGCCGAGCGCTGGATGCGAGCCACCGCAGCCGATTGGAAACGCTTTCAAGCCCGCCTCGGCCACGGAGCGGGACCGTCGCCGTCCCCGGCTCCCGTGGTCATCGACGCCGTGTATCGCGCGACGTTCGAGGGCACCCGACTCTCCGAGGGACGGTTCGATTGGACCATTCACCGGTTCCAGTCCACGCCCGGTTTCGTCTCCCTGGGAAAGAGTTCACTGGCGGTCTCCCAGATGATGTGGAAGTCGGGCGCGGCCGTGCAGGGTCTGACACCCACCGGCGACTGGGTCTTGTGGAGTCCGGCCGATGCGGACCGCCTGAGTGGCCGTTGGTCACAGCGCGGCGAGGCCCAGCTGGAAGCGGTGGTGTTCGATCTCGCCTTGCCCCGGGCGTTGTCGTCCCGCCTGGAGATTCGCATCCCTCCCGGTTGGGCCGCGCGAGTCGTCGGAGTGATCGGGGCAGAGTCATCGACCGCCGACACCGAGGGTCACTCGCTGTGGAAGTTCGAACTCGGTCGGCAGCAGACCTTCCAGTTGCGACTGGAGCGAGTGCCGACGGCCCAGACGCCTCGCATTCTGGTCCGCGAAAACACGGTCTACGGGGTGACCACCACGGACGACTTGATTCGCGTGCGGACTGACCTGGACTGCACGATCGACGGGACTCGTCATGCCGATCTGCTGCTCTCCGCCCCGAAAACATTGCGGGTCTTCAACGTGCTGCTGGGCAACGAACTGCCGCTGACCTTTCAGCGGGAGTTGGGAAGTGTCGAGGATCAGCTGCGAATCCCGCTGCGGTCCTTGACCCCTGGACAGCGGGTCACGCTACGCATCCTGGGCGAGTCTCAGCGTCGGTCGGATCGGTCGTTTGCGGTCCCGCGCTTGCGACCGTTGAACGCCGTGTTGCAAGAGGGGAGCGTCCGCGTGGCGGTGGACCGTCCGCTCGAAGTGCGGGCCGTCGAAACGACCGGCCTGCGACAAACCAAGCAGAGCGAAGAGGCCGGGCAAGAGATCCGCTCGTACGAAGTTCTCTCGAACGAGTGCCAGTTGACGCTGCAAGTGGGCGAACCGGCTGCGGCCTTGCAGAGCGAGATCCTGTTCATCGCCGACGTGCGGGGCGAGACCCCCGTCAGTCGCGTGCGCGTGCGGCTCTCGACCCGCGAAGGGGAACTCTTCTCGCCCCAGATGTTGATCCCACCAGGTTGGGATCTCATTTCCGTCGCGTCGGCGGAGTCCCCGGAAACGGCTCCGCCCGCCTGGCAAGTCTCTGCCGCCGCAGCGGGGGACAGCCTGCTGAATCTGGAACTGCGACTGCCGGTCCGACCCGACCGCGACTGCACCCTGCTGATGGAGTTCAAGGCCGCCCCCCTGACACCGGGGGCCTCCCGCCGCCTGCCGATCCCGCACCTCCGCGATGCACAACACTGTTTCGTGCGCGGGGTGGTGTGGGACCACCGGCCCTGGGAACTCGACAGCGGATCGACGGGCACGATCGAACTGGATGGCACCGCTGCGGACGAGGAGTTGATCAAAGCGGTCCATTGGTTGCGACCGGATGACTCACAAGCCGTGCCGACCGGGATTCGCATCCCGGCATTCGATGGACCATCGCAGCCGCTGTTCCGCGAGGAGGGGTCGACGCTGATCGATCCCGAGCAGGTGGCCCGTCAGGTCGCCCGGGGAGCCGAGATCGCGCGCGAGCCGTCTCTCCTGTGCGCGACACTGGAGCTGGAAACAAGAACCTCTCGCATCGGGAGATCCCATCCGCAGCGGGCCACGTTCCAGTTCTCCCATGCCGCCGCACCGGGAGCGTTTCAGTTGACGCTGCCGCTCGAGGCCGAGTTGACGCACATCCTCGCCGACGAGCGGGAGATCTCATTCGTGCGGCGCGATGCCGCAATCGTCCTCGACCCCGCCGCCCCGCCGCTGTCGGAGTTGGTACTCGAGTATCGCACGGCAGCGACGCCGGGACTGATCGTCTCCAAAGATGAGATCGTGTTCCCGCAAATCGATTGCTTTGTCACCGAGTTTGCGTGGCATCTGATTCTCGACCCGGAGCGGATGCTGTACCGCTTGCCCATCACCGCCGCCGTCAGTCCGTGGGTGCAACCTCGACCCGGAGAGCGACTGCTGGGCCCCCTGGCACGGCACGACGGCGAAACCCTGTTCAATCCGCTGCTCAAGGCGGACTGGATCTCTCTGATCAACGGCACCCCGCGCGAGAAGACCGCCTCGCGCTCCCACGACATCTGGTTCGTCGCTCCCCGCATCCCCGAACGCCTGTCGATGAAGACCTGGAACCGGGATGCCTCCCACAGCCTGGCGTGGTGCGGATTGCTGGGGGCACTGGTCTCCGGTATCGGGCTGCGACGGGCGAGAGTCTTCTGGTTTCGACGGGGCTGGATCTATCTGGGAGGGGCCTGGCTCGTGACGGCGGTGTTCGTGGCGGAGCCGTATGCACCGATCGCGGGCGGAGCGTTTCTGGGGAGCCTGCTCGCGATCATTATTCCGCGTCGTTTCGCCATCGGTCGCGACTGGCTGGTCGATCAACAGGCCAAGCGACCGTCCGCGATGGGCCGGGCAGCTGTCGTGGCCGGGTGGCTGGTGGTGGTGGGATGCCTGCTGTGGAGTTCGGCGGGGCACGGGCAGGATGCCGCGACTCGACCGGAGTTGGTTTACTTCGAAATCCAGGATGGCGCGGAGACGGTGGTCTGGTTTGACGCGGCGTATCGGACGCAGTGGGAGGCCTGGCGCGCGAGTGAGGCGGGGCCTCCGTGGCTGCTCCAGTCGAGCCGCTATGACGTGCAGGCCGACGCTTCCGGACCGCCGCGCATCACCGCCACGTTTGAGGTCGCGGTCTTCGGCGACTCGTCCCGGGCTCCGCTGCGTCTCCCGCTGGAAGGGGTGTCGCTCGATCAGGTCGAGGGGCTGATTGACGGGCAACCGGTGCGGCTGATTCCCGCGGCCGACCGCCGGGGGTTCGTCCTGCCGTTCCCCGAACACACCGACCAACCGGCCCCCGCTGTGCCCCCGCCCCCGCCGGAGACAGACACCGCGTCCGAAGCATCCCCGACGGCATTGCAGACGGTCTCAATGCGGACCGTGTCCCTCAAGTTCCGCCCCCTCCCCAGCACGACCGAGAACGACCCGCTGAGCTTCTCGGCCCTGCTCCCACATGTGCCGGAGTGCGTGGTCGCGCTCCCTGCTCACCGCTGGAGACTGGCCGAGGCACCCAGCGACCTCGACCCTGCTGTAGCCACAGACCCCATCCGCCTGTACGAACTCGGACCCGTGGGACGACTCGATCTGACCAGCGGTCCGCCCGTGTTGCCGCCGCGTGAGAATTTGACCGACGTTCAGCTGCGCACGCTGATCGAATGCGGGCCGCTGGGCGGCAAGGTCCAGCTGGGGGTGCTGGCCACCGCAGCCGACCCGCGCCTGCCCTCGGAGGTCACGCTCGCGTTGCCCACCGGGTTGTACATCCAATCGATCCAGGGACCGTCGCTCGAACTGTCCCACCTGGAGTACCTGGCCACGGAGACGCGGGTCACGCTGCGGTTGGGACCGACCGCAGAGGCGCAGGCCGCCACGCCCGTCGAGATCACCGCGTTCCTCCCCGTGACCGCCACCGGATTCCAGATGGCCCCTCCCCGCTGGAGACCGCAGCGCGTCAGTCAGCAGGTGCCGTTGACGGCGGAGCCCGCTACGGATTCCCGCGCGGACAAGTCCTGGGTGGGGGTGGTCGCGAAGCCGGGATTCGGGATCGTCGACGCCTCTCCCCGCACGTCCGCGACGCCGATCTCTCCACAGTCGTTTTCCGACTCCCTGTTCGCGGGCATCGTGTGGCACGTGCCGGACATGGCCTGGACCTGTCGCGACCTCAGCGGACCGGTCTGGACGCTGAACCCTCTCTCCGCCACGGGGCGCGCTCAGCTCGCCCAGCGGATCACGTTGCAGGCCCCCCGCTCTGCCTGGCGTTTGGAAGCCACGATCGACACGACTCAGGGGGTGCCCTTCGAACACCTGTTCGCGATCGATCCCCGCATCGAGATCGAACGGGCGACTGTCCAGCAAGACGGAGCCGATCGCCTGCTGAGCTGGACTCGCACCGGGGACGAGGTGCGGCTCGGCATCCGGGATGGTCAGCCGGGAACCCAGTACGTGCGGATCGAGGGGATGATCGCCCAGGGGACCGGCCCGTGGCTCCCGCCGCTGTGTGAGTATCGTTCCGGGCAGACCACCGAATCGTCGGTCACGGTGCGGAATTCCTCCCGCGTGGTCTCCACGCTCCAGTGGGCCGACTCCACGACCCGACTCCGTCCGACGGACAGCACCTCCGATGAAGAGGTCCGGTTTCATCCCGACACCTCCGACGCCCCGCTCTCGATCGAGGTCGAGCCGATCGCCCAGGAACGGCCCGCTCGCGTATGGGTCGACCTCGTCCCCCGCCGCGACAACTCCTGGCAAGTCACCTTGCGAGCCCAACTCCTCGACAGCATTCCCCTGGCCGCACCCGTGCGGATCGAATGGGATCAACCGGGGCTGACCGAGTTCCGCCTCACGAACCGCCGCGACAATGTGCGCCAGACCGCCGATGGCAAGGCGTATCTCTGGCGTCCGCAGGCAGCCTCCTCCAAACCCGCCGAGCTGTCACTCAGCGCGTCCATCACCACGGAGAACATGGACAACCAGACGATCCGCCTGCCGAAGCTCTCGGGCGTGGTCTGGTCCGAGGTGTGGGTCTCGCTCCCCCGAGGAGCCGGGTATCGACCCACGCGCGCCAGCTCCACACTGCACGCCACAGCTCCCACCGGATGGCCCGCGGGGTGGACCGACAGCCTGATCCATTCACGTGAAGACCTGTACGCCAGCACCACTCCCGAAGTGACGATCGAAGCCACAGCCAGCGAACCCGTGGTACGACCGGTCCTGGCCGAGTCGCTGATCTGGTTGGATGGAGCGGGCGATCCCGCCTCGGCGGTCCGCTACGGGGTCACGACCTATCTGCTCATGACCGAGCGCGACATCACACTCGAAATTCCGGGATCGGCCCAGGCCATGATCCGCGCCATCGCAGTCGATGGGCGGATGCAGGGCCCGGAGACACCGGTCCGGGTTCCGTCGCGGGCCACTGACCTGTCGCACGAACTGGTCGTGTGGTGGCAGTCCGACGCCGGTCCCCCCGCGCACGATCCGGGAGACCTGCTGCGGCTTCCGGGGGGGCTCATCTTCCCTCATTGGATCGCCGTCATCCCGCCGCATCACCAGGTATTGCTCGATCACTGGGGCCGTCGAGATCCGCTGCTCCCCGAATTCTGGCTCGACCGGTCCGAGGCGCTGCTGCGTGCGGCCGGAGAATTCAAAGGAGCCTCGTGGGCCGTCGATGGACCACTGCTCCACAATCAGGCCGACAGCCGCGATGAACTGGACCGGACCGAGGGGCTCACCGCCGAGGAGTCCGCCCGTCGCGACCAGCTCGTGCAGCATTGGACGGAATTCTCGCAATCGGGCGGAAGCATTTCGTCTCCGATGAGCGACACCGCCAGTCACAGGCACGACTCGGGTCTGGACGCGACACTCTCGCTGTGCGGCGAGTCGCGGTCACTGTGGCTGCGGTCGCCCCAGCCTCAACAAACGTGGCCGCATTTGCTTGATCGCCGCTGGGCCCTGATCATCACGGCCACCCTGGCCTCGATCGTGGCCCTGCTGATCCTGACCTGGATCGTGCGAGTCTTCCGCCAGTTCGACATCGCCGAGAAGCTGGCCGCCCGCCCGAACGCCACGATGGCGGGGCTGGGCCTGATCTGGTGGGCCTGCTTGTCGCCGAGCGTGCTGGGACTGGGGCTGGCTGTGATCGGTGGCGGGTTGTGGGCCTGGGACCGGGTGAGGTCGCCCCGCACCCCAGTCGGCGATTTCTCCGAAACCGCTGGGCCGACGTGACTGCGTTCTTCGCCGCGAAAGCGGCGGCAGCATGTAGCCGTGGGCGCAGCCCACGGACTGCGTCAGTCGTCTCCATCAGCCGCGAAAGCGGCGACAGGAGTGGTCCTGGGAAGCCTGTAGATCCGTACCAACATGGGTCTTTACACATTGAGGCGCTCGATGAAAACATGAGTCACGCCATCGAATGTTCTTCGCCCCGAAGGGGCAGCCACAGACCAGCCCAGGGCAGAGTGGCACGACGAGAGTCGTGGCACGTCGCCCTGGGTATCGAAGCCCGACTCCGCCCAAGCCCTGGAGGTTTCCAAAAATGTGACTTGAAAAAACCTCAGAGGTCTTCGGGGCGAAGATCCCTCAGCATTGCCGACGGGGTTGTGGAAAGACCAGACTTGGAACCGCTCTGGTCCGCTCAGCATGTTCAAGCCCCTGAGAAACTCGGTACGTGGGGTGAGTTCCACGGGAATTCCTGTCGCCGCTCTCGCGGCTGGTTCGAACGCAACACATGTTCCGTGGGCTGGCGGCTACCGCCGCTGGCACCCACGGCTACATCCTGCCGCCGCTCCCGCGGCGAAGAGCCAGTGTGGTGTGACGATACATGTGTCGTGAGTGGATCCGGCACGACGGGCGAGCCGACGGTTCAAGAGTCGAGAGATAAGCACTACAGCGCTTCGTGCCCCATCTCTTCCGTCGCGTTCGCCGCCTCGGCCCGCTTGCACATCCGATAAAAACTCACGCCGAAGATCGTGAAGATTGTGGGGGGCATCGAGAGCATGAACAGGATGCTGTACATGAACGCCTTGGGGCGGAGATTGGCGGACTCATTCGGCTGGTCGGCTTCGTTGGCGTACTTGCACATCGGACAGGCGGTCGCGACCGACGCCGCCGAACCGAGCAGGGCCAGGCCGAGGATCGTCGATGTCAGGAATCGCTTCATGGAACTCACCTCTTTCGACCGGTTCGCATCAACCCAGGCTCCCCGCGTTCTGGCGAACGCAGTTACGTGCTGACATGGTACAGCATCCAGTAAATGATAACGCCTGTCACCGACACGTACAGCCAAATCGGGAACGTCACCTTGGCCCACCGCCGGTGGCTCTCCCACTGCTCCTTCAGACCCCTCCAGATCGTCATCGACGCCAGCACCGGCACAGCTGTGGCCAATATGACGTGCGTGATGAGGATCGTGTAGTACACCTTGCTGATCGCGGGGGTTCCGAGAAACTTCTTCCCATGCTCGCCGGTGTGCTTGTGCAGGGCGAAGTGGTAGGTCAGGTAGCAACCGAGGAAGGCGATCGACACGCAGAACGCGAACAGCATCAGCCGTTTGTGGAGGCTGACGTTCCGGGCCTTAATGGCGACGAACCCGGTGAGCAGCAGCATGGTGGCCAGGGCGTTGAGGGCGGCATTTGTACGGGGGAGCCGCCTGGCCCACGCCGGAAGTTTCGCCAGCGGGTCGACTCGGGGAGCGCCGAGGTCGGTCTCTTCGGTGGGTGTCACCGCCACCAGTTCACCGGGCAGCCGCGTGCCCAGCAGGGCGGGCCGATGCCGCTTCGGGGTCTCGATCTTCCCTTGCAGCACCCGCTGCAGCGTCACCAGATCCTGATCGTTCATGCTCTCATAGCGACCGAGAATCTTGCCGGTCTCGTCGACATGGATCAGGTGCATGCCGTGGGCAAACTCCATCCCCGGCAGCCGGTCGGATCCGAATTTCTCCCACGCAGCGACCTTGAACCCGTGGCGAATGAGCTGGTAGATCGGCTCCTTGTCTCCGGTCAGGAACAGCCACTCCTTCGAATCGGCCCCGTAGATCCCCGCGAACTGCTGGATCAACTTCAGGGAGTCATGATGCGGGTCAACGGTGATGGTGACGAACCGGACCGAATTGGGGCGTGCGGGGTCTTTGTTCAATTCCCGAATGAGGTCTCGAATCTTCCGGCACATCAAGGGGCACTCGTACACGCAGCGGGTGAAGATAAAGTTCGCCACCCACGGGCGACCCTTCAGGTCGGCCAGTGTGACCGTACTGCCCGTCTGGTCGATCAGTGAAAAGTCGTCGACACGCTCGGGATCCCAGACTTTCCGCTCGTCTGGGCTGAGTGAAAAGGTCGGCGTCACGTCCGGCATCTCGCCCGCGTACGCCCCAGTCTCCGGGGGCGCAGTCTCTGCCTTTGCAGGTTCCTTCGGAGTCTGTGCCCAGAGAGGAGCTGCGACTCCCCAGGCCAGCGCCCCGACAATTACGATCCAGATTCGCATGATCCCCATCCCGCCAGAACTCGTTCGCACGACCTGCATTGTGCGGGTTCGGTCGGCATTCGGCATCCGAGGCTCCGGGGCTTCTCGCAGGCGGGAAGCCGCACGGCGTTTGATACAGCTCATGAGAATGTGCCGGGGCCGCGTGACTGACCGGGAGGGCGAAGCCAGTGCCGTGAACACGATGGAGGTCATCGTGGGGCGCGTTTTCGAGGTGCCGGTGGCCCGTAGCTCACGTCGCTCCGCGACTGAGATTCCTCCCGCCACACACCGTCCGGACCTCGGGAAAACCCGCGTGAGTCGGTCCTCCCGCAGGCGGAATGCGAGTCGCGGAGCGACATCGCCTACGAGGTGGATTTCGGAGAAATCGCCGACGGTCAGGCTATCCCTGCGCCGCGATCCTGTTCACAGCACTGGGGCGAGGCTCCCGCCGTGTCTCCCTCAAATTCGCCCATACCTCTCACTGAACAACCGAGACGCACACGGGGGCATTCGCCAAATGGCGGTACCCCTCTTGAATCTCGGTCGCGGAGCGACCGAGCGACGTAGGCGATGTCGCTCCGCGACTCGCATTTCGCGAAGTACCGCCAATGGGCGAATGCACCGGACGCACACACGTGAACGATTCCCGAGTTAACAATCCCGGGCTCGACCTTGAACTTGGAGTCATCTCAAATCGGACTTCAAGGCCCCCCCCCCCCCATGCAAACGTAAACCGCAGTCGTGAAGCAAGACGGCTCGTGGTGGATTGGCTGGGTCGAGGAAGTCCCCGGCGTCAATTGCCAGGAGCCTTCGCGTATCGAGTTGCTGAATTCGCTACGGATCACCCTGCGGGAAGCCCTGGAGATGAACCGGGATGACGCCCGGCAAGCGGCGGGAGCGGATTTCGAAGAAGAAAGCATCGCGGTATGAAACGCCGCGATATGGTGCGTCATTTGACGGAGCAGGGTTGCTGCCTGCTCCGCGAGGGAGGCTGCCACTCCTGGTGGCACAATCGCTCCTTGAACTCACGCTCTGCTGTTCCTCGGCACACGGAGATTGACGATCATTTCTCCCGGAAGATCTGCAAAGCGAGCGGCCAGTGGAATCGGATCGCCAGACTTCCGAAGGAGTGTGGTCGCCATCCTACGCACAATCCCTTGGGTTTCGGGCCACTCCTCCACCCCGCAGGGGTCGCAGCCCATAGCCGGTGGTCGAGCGCAGCGAATACCACCGGTTCACGTTCCCGCAGGCTCCCGTATCCCGCAGGGATTCCAGCCGACGCGGGGGAGTCAACGACACCCAGGGCTGCAATCCCTTCGGGATAGGGTGGCTCGGGGGGCCGCGAACCGGTGGTGACGCTGCGCTCACCACCGGCTATTGGCTGAAATCCCTTCGGGATAGATCGGGCTGATGAACGGAGCGACGGG
>JAYWFM010000474.1:0-2965 GCA_043778825.1 Planctomycetota bacterium
GCGAAAGACCGTTCTTTCGCGGAGCGAAAGACGTCACTGCACAACAAACTTCCGAAGTCTCAAAAGACTTCGGAAGTTTTCGGACGCTGGCCCTACAGCAGGTACTTCAGCGTCGTCGGGAAGAACGGAATGCGGGCGGCCTTTTTCTTCTCGGCGTCGCCCTCTTTCTTCTCGCCGTCCTTCTTCTCGTCCCCCGGAGCATCGGCGGGCTTGGCTTCGGCGGTCGGCTTGGCGATCTCCTGATCGAGGACTTCCAGAGCCTTCTTCAACTGGAGGTCGTCGAACGTACTCGGGATGCGTTCCTGGCTCACAGCGTCCCGCTTCTGCCGATCGAAGTTCATGGCCCGCATCTGGTCCATCGTATATTCGATCTTCATCCCGTCATTGGGCATCACACCCCACTTGTCGGCCTCGGTCTCGCCGGGGAAGCGGTGAATCTTCTCCTTGCTGGGCCGGTAATACGACGCCGTCGTCAGCTTGAGCTTGCTCTTGCCGTCCTCCACATCCAGGGTGTTCTGCACGCTCCCCTTGCCCCAGCTGCGCTCGCCGACCACGACGGCGCGTTTGTGATCTTGCAACGAGGCCGCCAGGATTTCGCTGGCCGAGGCACTGAACCGATTGCTGAGAACAGCGATCGGGAACCCGGAGTAGGTTCCGAACTTCTTGGCGGTGCGGGTCACCGGGCGACTGTTGCGGCCTTCGGTGGAGACGATGATCCCCTCTTCCAGGAACAGGTCGGCGATCTCGACAGCGGTCTGCAAATATCCGCCGGGGTTGAAACGGACATCGATGACGAGGCCCTTCATGCCGTCGGCCTTAAGGGTCTTGAGGGCCTTCTTCATCTCATCTCCGCTGCGGGCGGTGAAGTGGGTCAGGCGGATGAAGCCAATCTTTTTGGCCGGATCGAGCATGAAGTCCCACGTCCCGTCCGGTCGGTAGGTCTCGCCCAATACCGTATCGAGGTGAATGATCTCTCGCGTCAGGTCGATCCGCGTGATGTCCGGGGAATCGCCGCGTGTGTAGCCGACGTTGACCACCTCACCGGCCTTGCCCCGCAGAATCTCGATCGCCGATGCCATCTCACGATTCTGCTCGAAGTCGGCCACCTTCTTGCCACCCACCTCGACGATGCGGTCGCCGGGCAGGATCCCCGCCTTGGCAGCTGGCCCCCCTGGAAGCGGCACGGAGACCTCAATGGCCCGGACCTTGTCAAGAAATTTCACCTGAATCCCGACGCCGCCGAACTCCTGGTCGACGGCTTCGTTGAACTTGGCGAGTTCCTCGGGGCTGATGAAGTCCGAGTAGGGGTCGAGGTCGGCCAGCATGCCGCGAATCGCCGACTCGATCAGCTTGCGGCGGTCGACCTCTTTGACGTAGTTCTGATCGATCTCGTCGAACGTGTCGACGAAGACCTGCATCAGTTCGAAGTATTCATCGTCGGTGTTCGCCGCATCGGGCTTGGCCGGTTCCGTCTTCGCGGGGTCGGGCTTCACCGGGTCCTCGGCCTGGGACGCCCCGATCCAGAATCCGAGCCCAGCACCCAGCAACGCCAGGCACGCACACCGCGCCGCAAAAGTCCGCATGGTCATTCCTTCATCCGATGATGTGGAGAACTCCGCTATTCGGGCATCTTAGAACGCTCTTCCCAGACCAGCAAGACGGAGACACCGCTCCCCCGTTTAGCCGCGACGCGGAGTCTTCGAAGCGGAGCGTTCTGCCAGGTCATTCCCCAACCGCCGATCAATCCATTCCGGATCGACGAATCTCCGCAGCATCCAGTGCAGCGCATACGCCAGGCGAGCCTCGACGTGAGCGCGCTGCTCCTCGGTCGGAGTCCCCATCCACTCCAGCCCGTCGGTCCCCAGCCGCGCGGGCCACTGCTCGCGCTCGGCGAACTCCTCATTGATGCGGTCCATCGCCCGCTTCATCCACACGATCCCGAACATCTCGCGGAAGTCGTTCCACACACGGTCCGGGCCGTTCACTTGCCGGGTGGGCCGCCGCAAAATCAATCGCCCCCATCCCACGCTCAGCAACAGAGAAACCACCCCCGCGAGGCGAAACACACCCGCCGACATCCCACTCCCCGCCGACACCGTCGAACACGGAGCCAGCACCAGCACCACACTCAGTGCATACAGCAGCGACGGAAACGCCAGCCGCGTCGCCACGTAGTTCCCGCACCCCATCACCAGCACGAGGACGAACCCGATCAGCACCGGCGTCTCCACCCGCAACGCGCCCGGCCCCTGAGCCGTCCACACCGTCAAAGCCGGCCAACCCAACACCAACACCAGCGGCACCAGTACAAAATAATTCCAAGCCTCACTCCCCGGCCGCTTCGCCCCCAGCACCGCAATCGGCGGCACCAGCGACACCACAGCTGTCCAGTACCACCACTGGTCCTGCACCACGGTTCGATCCGCAAAGCAATACGCCGAGAGACTCCACGCCGCGGCCCACACCACTGCCACGAAAATGCCCCACTGGGCCGTGGTCGTCAACGTCGTCCCTCGTACCCCCCGCCGCAGATGGATCGATTGTCCCACGACGAAAGCGAGTAATCCGGAAGTGACAAGGGAGAGAGCAACAGCCACGGAACGAGGTCACTCCGACGATGGACTGGGGGCCGGGTATTAGAGCAGTTTCCGCATCGGTGTTCAGCCACAGGGCAGGACCATTCCGCCCCTCGGGTTGACCGTGTGTGTGTCTCCCACAGATACCCCGGATTTTGTCCCGTCAGGGACAGCCGAAAATAGCCCAGCGCTTTAGCGTTGGGTACCAACACCCCACCAAAACAAAGTCCCGTGAGGGACGGCAGACCAATCCCTTCGGTGCCGGGGAACTCGCCACCATCCACGCCCCGAACCAGCACTGAGTACTCGGCTAATTAGGCCGACCCCAACCAACCTCATGCCTTCCAGCCGCCCTCTCACGACGTCCCGTCAGGGAAAGCCGAAAATAG
>JAYWFM010000475.1:0-17246 GCA_043778825.1 Planctomycetota bacterium
CGAAGGGATTGCAGCCCTCCGCGTCGTTGACTCCCGCGCGTCGGCTGGAATCCCTACGGGATACGGGAGCCTGCGGGGAACGTGAACCGGTGGTATTCGATGCGCTCGACCACCGGCTCTGGGCTGTGACCCCTGCGGGGTGGAAGAGTGGCCCGAAACCCAGGGGATTTTGCGTAGGATGGCGACAGCACTCCTTCGGAAGTCTTTGTCCCGCAGGTCACGTCGCGCTGGCACTGGGGACTCACGTCCGTCCGCTCGATGACGAGATGACGAGTGCGGAATGCGAGTCGCGGAGCGACATCGCCTACGCCCCTCGGAACCAGTGCAGAAAGATCCCGGCCGACACCGCCACGTTGAGCGAGTCCGCCTGGGGCCCCATGGGGATCGTGACCCGCTCGTCGCAGAAGTCGATCCACTCGGGTTCGAGTCCGTCGGCCTCATTGCCGAACAGTAACCCGAGGCGTGAGGACCGCGAACCGTCCTCGTCCAACCCGCCAAACGGAAACCGCTCCAGCGGCGTCGCCGTGGGGTCCAGCACCGTCGCCAGAAACCGGAACCCGTGGCGCTCGCGCAAGGCCGTCAGTTGCGGCTCCAGCTCGTCCGCCTGCATGATCGGCAGGAAGAACGCATGCCCCATCGAGACTCGCAGCACCCGCCGCGAATACGGATCGGTCGAGCCCGGTCCCAGGATCAACGCCCGCACTCCAAACCCCACGCACAGCCGGATCAGCGTCCCGAGGTTGTCCGGGTCCGTGATTCGCGGGCAGACGACCACCCTCTCGGATGTCGTCGCCTCCAGCGGGAGCCAGTCAGAGATCGCGGGCGATTCCCGCCGCCATCCGGCTGCCACGACACCACCGTGGAAGTCATACCCGACGAGTTGGCTGGCCAGTTCCTCGGGGAGTAGATAAATGCGATACCGGTCGGGGTCGATCCCGTCGACCATGTGTTGTCGCCGGTCGGTGACCAGAATCGAATCGACGGCGAAGTCGCTCTCGACCAGCCGCTTCACGACGCGGTGCCCCTCGGCAATCAGATGCCCGGAGGTCCGCGTCTGGTTCGAGAGCTTCAGGCTCCGATACGGGTCGAGCCGGGTGTCGCTCAGGTCGGTGAGGGGAATCAGGGGCATGCAAATGGCGGGATTCTGGGAGGGAGACAGTGCCGATCAGACTGGATTTGTCCGCGAGGGGGAGTCTGACACATGGGTTCTGCCCCCGAAAGCCGATATCATATCAAAGGGCGTGCGAGCCTTTGTTCTGCCTGTGAGTGCCCCCCCTCTCCTTGGGTGCATTCGCTCATTGGCGGTATCCCCGAGGAATCTCAGTCGCGGAGCGACTGAGCGACGTAGGCGATGTCGCTCCGCGACTCGCATTTCGTGTGATACCGCCAAATGGCGAATGCACCCCCTCTCCTTCAGGAGAACCCGATGCGGTTGCTCTCTTTAATGCCATGTCTTGCCTGGATCATGCTCGCCCTCGGACCGACAACGGCGTTCGCACAGAAGGCCCTGCCGCCGGACCGGTTGACGACGGGGGCTCGCGTCCTCGTGGCCTTCGAGCCAGTGGTGCAGGCGGTGCGACCCTCGGTCGTGCGAGTGCAGCTGGATGACAAGCCCGTGGCGCTGGGGTTGGTCGTCTCGACCGAGGGGCTGATCGTCTCCAAGGCCAGCGAGATCGACCCCCTTCGCCGCCTCACCGTGCAGCGCGGCAAGGAAAAACTCCCCGCGCGGCCCGTCGGCTGGTCCGAAACGCACGATCTGGTCCTCCTGCAAGCGACCGGCTCCGGCTGGACAGTCGCTGCCTGGAGCGACGGAGTGGATCCCGCCATCGGGCAGTTCGTGATTACTCCCGGAACCGAAAAACTCCCGCTGGCGGTGGGTGTCGTCAGCGTCGCACGGCGGGCCATCGAGAAGGATCCGAACCACCACGGCGTGCTGGGGATCAAGCTCCAGGATGGTTCCGGCGTGGCGGTGATTGACACCGTCTTCGACAACAGCGCCGCCAAAACTGCGGGGCTGAAGGTCGGGGATGCGATCCTGAAGGTCGGCACGGTCGCTGTGGGATCGCGGAGAGAACTCGTGGAAGAGATCGCCAAGCACCCGCCGGGCGAGACGCTCACGCTGGAGGTGCGGCGCGACGGCAAGTCGCTGTTCCTCCCCGCCACGCTGACGCATCCGTTCGGGGACTTCCTGTCCCGGATCGCGCAGCAGAACCGGCTCGGCGGCGAGATCAGTCGGCGGGCCAGCGGCTTCCCGGCGGCGCTGCAACATGACAGCGTCCTCAAGCCCATTGAGTGCGGCGGCCCGGCGGTGAATATCGACGGGCAAGTGGTCGGGATCAACATCGCCCGCTCGGGCCGGACGGAGTCGCTGCTGATTCCGACGAGCGTCGTCAAGGAGGTGCTGCAAAGCCACAAGGACGGCAAGCTCCCGCAACTGACGACTGCATCCCCAGCGGTTCCGCCGCCACCGCCCGAGGCGGTGAAGCCGGTGAAGTGAGACGAAGGCCCGCCTAGGCGATGTCGCTCCGCGACTCGCATCCCGCCGAGAGGGCAGTTCGCAGGGTTCGACAAGCTCGCGTCGAGCGCTGGCCCACGATGCTCGACGTGGACCCTGCCCAAAGGGGGGACATCGCCCAAAGCGGCATGTCACACACCACGGCTTGGCCGAAGAGTCGTTGCCGCAAGAAACTCAAGAAACGCAAAAGAGGAACTCTTCCTTTTGCGTTTTTTGAGTTTCTTGCGGCCATTCCCCTCCTGTAGGTCACTCCATTTCCGGTCCGTCTCGTCCGGCGATTCGGCGGGGACGGTCACGCGACATGCGTGGCCCCTATCGACCGACGCTGGCTACGGGTGATTCTCTGCTCGTTCGATTACCATGCGGCCTCTGCCCCCGTCGCACCGTCCCCGGTTCCCGCCGCCATGCACGCCACGACCATCATCGGCATTGAAGTCCACGTCCAGCTGAACACCCGCACGAAGATCTTTTGCGGGTGCGTCAACAAGTTCAATCCGGACCAGCCGAACACGCAGACCTGCCCCGTCTGTCTGGGGCTGCCGGGGTCGTTGCCGGTCTTGAATCGAGAGGCGATCCACCTCGGCCAGATGACCGGGTTGGCTCTCAACTGCGAGGTCACGCCGTTCACGAAGTGGGACCGCAAGCAATACTTCTATCCCGATCTGCCGAAGGGATATCAGACCAGCCAGTTCGACCTGCCGCTGTGCCAGAACGGGTGGGTCGAGACGTTCACGCCCGAGGGAGTCGCCCGCCGCGTACGCATCCGCCGCGCCCACCTCGAAGAGGACGCGGGCAAGAATATGCACGACGAATCGGGACGCGGTCGCGATAGCCAGGTCGACCTCAACCGCGCCGGGACGCCGCTCTTGGAAATCGTCAGCGACCCCGACATCCGCTCGGCCCAAGAGGCCAAAGCCGTCCTCGAAGAGTTGCACCTGCTACTCACGTACCTCGGCGTCTCCGACTGCAACATGCAGGAGGGCAGCCTCCGCTGCGACGCCAACGTCAATCTGCACATCGACCAGCCGAGCGGCGAAACTGTCGCCACGCCGATCGTCGAGGTCAAGAACCTCAACAGCTTCCGCGCCGTCGAAGCGGCGATCGAGTACGAGGTCCAGCGGCAACTCACCGAGTTCCAGAAGACCGGTCGCAAGATGGGCGACCCCGGTGCGGACAAGGAAACGCGCGGCTGGGATCCGGACCGCGCGGCGACGTTTGCCCAGCGGGGCAAGGAAGAAGCTGCCGACTACCGCTACTTCCCGTGCCCCGATCTCGTGCCGATCACGACCAGCCCCGAGCGGATCGAGGAGATCCGCCGCGAGCTGCCGGAGTTTCCCGCCGTGCGCCGGGCGCGGTATCGCACCGAGTTCGGACTCTCGCTGTACGATGCCTCGGTGATCGTGAATCAAGGGGCCGACCTCGCGCGGTACTTCGAGACAGTGGCCGGGCTGTGCAGCGATGCGAAGCAGGCCGCGAACTGGGTCACGCAGGATGTGCAGCGCGACCTCAACGACCGTAAGCTGGCGATTGCCAAGTTCCCGATCACGGCGGATGTCCTCGGGTCGGTGTTGAAACGCATTGTCTCTGGCGAACTCACCATCAAGGGGGCCCGCGAGGTCTACGCCCAACTGCGACTCGACTCCGACGAGGAACGGACGATCACAACAGAGCGCATCGACGCGATCATCGAAGAGAAGGGCCTGAAGGTCGTCAACGACACCGGCCTGCTCGACGCCGCGATCGCGACTGCTCTCGCCGACAGCCCGAAGGCGGTCGAGGACTTCAAAGCCGGGAAGCAGCAGGCCCTGGGGGCAGTCCTCGGCAAGATCATGAAGCTGGTCAAGGGGGCCGATGCCAAGGTCGTCCGCGAGCGGTTGATCCAGAAGCTCTCGTAGGCGATGTCGCTCCGCGACTCGCATTCCGCAGTCGTGTGAGAGAAGTAGACTGGCCGCAAAAAACTCAAGAAACGCAAAAGGAAGAGCCCTCCTTTTGCGTTTCTTGAGTTTCTTGCGGCCATCCTTCCTTTGGCGATTCACCGAGAGGCAGATGCCTTTCGCCCGACGCTCCGTTGGGTCCACGGGCACGTAGGAAACGTGCCCCACGGCGAGCAATCCCCAGCCTCGTTCGTTTTCGTTATATTCCCGACCTGCGTCCCGAACCCCTGTCTCGCCTCGCACTGTCGCGGCGGTGCCCCGCGTCCCGAGTGACCCCATGCCCGTCCTGACCCACCCTCAGCTCAACACCCTCGCCACTCTCATCCTGGAGGGAGCCGGTGTCTCGGCCACCGACGCCGCCATCGTCGGTCACGAACTGGCCGACGCCAATCTGGTCGGCCACGACAGCCACGGGGTCATGCGGCTGGTGCAGTATGTGCAGATGATTCAGGACGGGCATGTCAAACTCGGCGCTCCGCTGGCGATCCTGAAAGAGGCTCCGGGGTATGCCCTGATCGATGGCGGTTTCAACTTTGGTCAGGTGGTCATGAGCCAGGCCCTCGACCTCGCCATCGCCAAGGGCCGCGAGACCGGGACCGCCACCGTCCTGATCCGCAACTGCAACCATGTCGGTCGGCTGGGGGCCTACACCCAGCGCGCGGCGGAAGCGGGGTTCCTGGCCACGATGTGCGTCAACGCTCCGGGGCCGGGCGGGGTCGCTCCGTTTGGTGGCGTCGAGCGCCGCATCGGCACCAACCCGATCAGCATGTCCGCTCCGAGAGGCGACTCCGCGATGGTCCTCGACATGACCACCAGTGCGACTGCGGAGGGGAAGCTGCGGGTCTCGCATCAGAAGGGGGAGCAGGTTCCCGAGGGTCTGATCATCGACAGCGAGGGGCACCCGACGACCGATCCGGGGGTGTTCTACAAGGCCCCGGTGGGGTCGATCCTGCCGCTGGGCGGGCCGATGATGGGGCACAAGGGGTTCGGTCTGGCGGTGATGATCGATGTCTTCTGCGGCATCCTGTCCGGGAGCGGGATCGCTCGCACCGACCTGCCGCGCGGGGCCAACGGGGTTTGGATGTCGCTGATCTCGGTCGAACATTTCCTGCCCCGCGACGAGTACGACGCCTGGATGGCCCAGTACGCCACCTACGTCAAAAGCAGCCGCACCGCCCCCGGCGTGACCGAGATCCTCCTCCCCGGCGAGATCGAAGAACGCCGCGCCACCGACCGGGCCGCGAACGGCGTGAGTATCCCGGACGAGACCTGGCGGCAGATCAATGAGCTGGCGGGGAAGTTGAACGTGTCGCTGGCCGGGCTGTAACGCCCCGTTAGCCGTCGGGCTCGCCCGACGTGCCGACGCCGTTCTTTTGTCCCGCCAGGGACTCCCGACAATAGCCCACCGATTTATCGGTGGGAATGAGATCGCAAATCCACTACAGCCCCGTCAGGGGCGACAGACAACAGTGGCAGTCCCGTAAAATTCTGTCGTCCCTCCGGGACTGCGGACAACCACTGAACCTTGGACCCCACCGTTGAAACGGTGGGCTATTTTCGACCGTCCCTGGCGGGACGCAGAGAGTGAAGCTAACAAGTCGAGCCAGCCCGGTTGCCAACGCGGAATGCTCAACCTCAACCTTCCCCCAACTGCTCTGGCCACATTCCCTCCGACCTGACCACAATATGGGGCGCGGGAGACCATCGTCTCCCCACGGACGGAAGGTCACACACGGATGCCTCATGCTTACCCCCAAGACCTCGCACGCTTCGTCAGCGAGAAGTGGGACGCCGATGCTGGCTGGGACTTGCTGCCCCGAGCAGAGGTACTCGAACAGATCCTCTCGGCCTGCTTTCAAGCCAGCTTGCTCTCCGAGGAGCAACGGCGGCTGACGTTCCGCGTCCTGGCTTGCTCGCCGCAGATGCTCTCCCCGGACGACAGCCCGCCGACGGGGCTGCACCGATTGATCTTCTCGCCCGGGCGACCGTTTGACGAGCAGGAGCTGCGGCGGCTGGCCCCCGCTGCGGAGTTTCATCGGTCGCTGATTGGGGTGCATTGGCAGCGGAACGGCGAGCTGTCGATCTGGGGGCTGGTGCATTCCGGGCCGAGGTGGCTGCAAGCAGCTCATGGCGGCCGACTGATGCCGTCGCCGCTGCCGCCGGGACTGGTCGTGTGCGTCAAAGGCCCCGGCCAGCTCACCGTCTGCCAGGGGAGTGCGGCCTTGGGCATGCTCGTCAACGGGCAAATCTCCCAGCCCCAGTTGGATGTCTTCGAGTCGACGTGGCTCCCCGGCATGTTTCAAGAGTCGCGGCGCGAATCGCGCGAGGAGTACATCAAGCAGTTCGGCGAACCGCAGAACACTGACCCGTCGATCATCGAACGGCTGACGGGACTACTCGCCCAGCACGTCGTGCGGCGGATCATCAGCCTCGTGCGATCGCATCGACATGGCGGGGCGATCCTGTTCGTCGAGCCGGATGTCGGGCGCAAGCTGATGGCGTCGAATACGTTCTTGCAGGTCAAGTACCGGTTCCTGGATGAGGAACCGCGTCGCCGGTTTCGCACGTTGGTGTTCCGGCTGATTCACCGTCTGCAGGCGATGCACAGCGACGACGGGGGGATCACGTGGGAGCAGTTCCTGACCACGAATGACCCGCTGGTGCAGCACCTCGACGAGGCGATCTTCGAACTCGCCCACATGGTGTCGAGCCTGGCCAGTGTCGACGGGGCGGTGCTGATGACCAACCGGTTTGAGATCCTGGGCTTCGGCTCCGAGATCTCCGGCTCGCTGCCCGAGGTCGAGACGGTGCAACTCTGCGAGGATGCCGAAGGCGAGGTGACGCACTTCATCCGCACCGATGGCGTCGGCACGCGGCACCGGTCGGCGTTCCGGTTCTGCCACCGGTTCCCCAGCTCACTGGCGATCATCGTCTCGCAAGACGGCAACGTGCGGTTCGCAGCGGCTCGCGACGACAAGGTCTACTGCTGGGACCACGTGTCGGTGAGTTTTCTGGATGTGTAGCCCCGTCGTAGAACGGAATTCATTCCGTTCTCTGGGATCCCCCGACACTACGAGGACCGGTCACTCCTCAATGCAGTATAGGAACTTGTCCGACCGAATCAGCAACTGGTTCCCATTCACCGCCGGGCTGGCGTTGAACACACCACGATCGGAGAGGTCGTTCTTCGCCAGTTGTTTGAACTGAGGATTGGCGTCAATCACGAAGGTCTTGCCATCGCGGGTCAGGTAGTAGATCCGCCCCGACCCCAGAAGTGCTGAGGCGTAGAACTGCCCGGCGCGCTCGAAGCGTTGCTCATAGATCACCTTTCCGGTGGCTCCTGCGACGCAGTACGCGATCCCCTGCGAGTCGCTCACGAAGTACAGATGCCCATCCACGAAGACCGGCGACGAAACATTGGAGCCTTCCTTGATCGTCCACAGGCGGTGACTAGAGGTGACATCTCCTGAGCCACCCGCCCGCACAGCCAGTGCCGTGATCCCCGACCGTCCGCCGATCGCGTAGACGACTCCGTTGTGGGACACCATGCTGGGAGCCATGTACCAGGTGATGTCGGTATTGCAGGACCAGAGTGGCTTCCCCGCCGCCGGATCGAACGCCAGGATCTTGCCCTGGATGGCGACGACAACCTCGGTGCGACCCTTCGCTTCGACGAGAATCGGCGTGTTCCAGGCTTCCTGGATGCCGCCCTGACGCCAGACTTCGACGCCGGTTTTGCGATTCAGGGCCACGAGCGATTCGCTCTCGACACTCGCGTTGATGATCACCAGATTCTGGTAAAACACCGGCGATGCCGAACTCCCCCAGCCGTTGGTCTTCTGCCCCACGCTGGTCTGCCATTGTTGTTCTCCCTGGTGGTCGAACGCGATGACCCCCGACTTGCCGAAGAATACCACGACCCCAGCTTCATCAGCGGCGGGTGTGCTGGCGGCATACCCGTGGTCGCGAATTCGTTCTTCCTCGGGCAATGGAGCCGGGATGGACTTGTCCCACAGAATCTTGCCGTCCGTGCGGGAGAGCGCGAGCAGGTGCCGCTTGAGTTGGGACAGGTCGCCGCCTTCGCCGGCAACCCCATATCCGGTGTAGGCTGTCAGATAGATCTGGTCGCCGCTGAGAATCGGACTCGACGCCCCGGCTCCGGGCAGCGGGGTCTTCCAGGCGATGTGCTCGCTCTGACTCCACGTCAGCGGCAGCTTCGCACCAGATGCCGTACCGGCCCCATCCGGCCCTCGAAAGCGGGACCACTCGGTGGTCGAAGCCTTGGCCACCGCCAACCCCGCCACCGGCTTCTTCTTCACGGGATCGGCAGCTGTGGCGGCATTGTCGCCCGAGGGACTCTCTCCGGCGCATCCGCAGAGGACCGCTGCCAACAGCGTCGCACTTCCCATGAACTGACGAGCGATCATGTTGTACTCCATTCCGAGGGGTGAGCTTTGAGGGGATCCATACGGCAGAGCAGACGCAGATCGTGACAGGGGTGGGGACGGGAATCAACCGAAACCGGGTGGGGGCACGACGGCTCACTCCATCGCGAAATACACTACCCACCCAGCAAAGGCCGCAGATCGCTGACGCCAATCTCCTCGCGGCTCGCCAGCGGCTCGCCGAATGCCGTGTGAATCGTCCAGCCCCAGTACCGCGCCCGGTCGCGGATATCATCCAGCGGAGTCGGGTATTGCCGCGAACGCTGCTCGATCAACTGGCTGGAGTAGCAACGGACCGCCTCCAGCTTGCGGTCGATCACCGCGCTGATGTCCATCACGAACGCTGGCTTCGGGTGGATTCGCAGATGGATGCTCCAATAGTGATACAGCTTCGGCGGCCAAAACGGCTCGCCGGGCAGGTCGCTCCGCGAGAGCTTGGCCCAGAACCGGGCGTCGTCGACGAGCTGGCTGGCGGCGACATGGTCCGGGTGAACGTCCTCGGGGTAGGGGGCGAGGATGATGCCGGGTCGAGTTTGGCGGAAGACCTCAGCGAGTCGCCACCGCGCATCGAGGTCGGCCACGAGCTTGCGATTTGGCAACCCGAGGTTGCCTCGCCAAGTGAGGTCCAGCACCTTCGTCGCGGCCTCGGTTTCGCGGGCACGAATCTCGGGCGAGCCCAGCGGCGTCGGCTCGCCATCGGTCAGTTCCAGAACACCCACCCGCATGCCCAGAGCCCGACAAGCGAGGATCGTGCCACCCACGCTGATCTCCGCATCATCCGGATGCGGGGCGACGACGAGCAGGTCGAGCGGTCGGGAGGGGAAGAGCATGGGGAACGGGGGAGGCGTGTGATCGGGGCGAGTGAATCGACGCAGATGGTCTGTCGCCTTTTTCTCCGAAAAAGAGCGTTCTTTTGCGGAGCAAAAGACGACAATCGGAAAGCCCACTGGTGGCAACCGGTGGGCATTGGTGAAGTCTACTTGTAGATCACCACCAAAAACATCAACGCCTCGGACTTGCCCAGGTTGGCGATGCGGTGCGAGACATCCGCCGGATAACTGGCCGAGTCGCCTCGGCTCAGTTCCACGCGGTCCGCAGCCGATTCGATGCTGACCTTGCCTTGTTGGATAGTGAGGAACTCGCGCGTGCCCGCGAAGTGGGGGGCACTCTTGAGTTCGCCGCCGGGGGTCAGGGAGAGTTCGTAGAACTCGACATCCTTTTCGAGCTTGAGCGGAGAGAGCGTGCGGATGCTGACGTTCTCGTCGGAGCGGTAGTGATGAGCTGGGTCGTCGTGGCGGATGATGTGGATCGCGGAGCTGCGCTGCGTGGCCTCGCCAACGAGTTCGCCGATCGTCAGGCCGAACGCTCCGGCGATGCGGATCGCCACGCCGAGGGTCGGGTTCGCCTGGCCGCGCTCGATCTGGCTGAGCATCGACCGGCTGACATCGCACTGTTGGGCGAGTTGTTCGAGTGACCAACCGCGTTCCGTGCGGAGTCGCTTGAGCCGCTCGGGGAGGGTGCTGGGGATTTCGTCGGGCTTGTTGGGAGTGCGGGCCATTGTTCGAAATCGTGGATGAGATGTCTTGCATTGTGGAAGTGATGGTTCTAGTATACCGGCGTCCGCGTCCGATAAACAGGATGTCGTCGTGGGACGGGCACATTTGCCCGTCCGTCTTGAGAGTCGCACTCGGACGGGCAAATGTGCCCGTCCCACCAAGGAGCCCGCCCATGAAAGCCCTCGTCAAGAAGCATTCACAAGTCGGTCTGTGGCTCGAGGACGTGCCGATGCCGGAGGTCGGGCCGACGGATTGCCTCATCAAAGTCGACCGCACCGGCATCTGTGGGACCGATGTCCATATCTATAACTGGGACGCCTGGGCGCAGAAGACAATCCCGGTGCCGATGGTCGTGGGGCATGAGTTCGTCGGCGAGATCGTGCAGGTCGGGGCACAGGTGAAGGATTTTTTCGCGGGTGAGGTCGTCAGCGGCGAGGGGCACGTCGTCTGCGGGCACTGCCGCAACTGTCTGGCCGGACGGCGGCACTTGTGCGCGCACACGGTCGGCGTCGGCGTCAATCGGCCCGGCGCGTTTGCCGAGTACGTCTCCATCCCCCAGACCAACGTCTGGCACCACGATGCGTCGATCGACCGCGACATCGCCTCGATCTTCGACCCGTTCGGCAACGCGGTCCACACAGCTCTCTCGTTCGACATGCTCGGCGAGGATGTGCTGATCACCGGAGCCGGTCCGATCGGCTGCATGGCGACCGCGATCGCGCAGTACGCCGGGGCACGGTATGTGGTGGTCACTGACGTGAACCCGTGGCGGCTGGACCTGGCCAAGAAAATGGGAGCTGACCGCGTCGTCGATGTGCGGACCGAGAAGCTGAGCGACGTGCAGAGGGAACTCGGCATGAAGGAGGGATTCGATGTCGGCCTGGAAATGAGCGGCAACCCGAGTGCCTTCCGCGATATGATCGCCAGCATGGCCCACGGCGGGAAGATCGCCATGCTCGGCATCCCTGAGAAAGAAATGTCGATCGACTGGAACCTCGTGGTGTTCAACATGCTGACGATCAAAGGCATCTACGGTCGCGAGATGTACGAGACGTGGTACAAGATGACCGTCATGCTGCAAGGCGGACTCAAGATCGACCCCGTGATCACCCACCGTTTCCACGCCAGCGAGTTCGAGAAAGGCTTCGCCGCCATGCGCTCCGGGCAGTCGGGGAAGGTGATTCTGGATTGGAAGGGGTTTTGAGGGGGAAAAGCTGTCAGCGATCAGCGATCAGCGATCAGCGATCAGCCATCAGCCATCAGCCATCAGCCATCAGCCATCAGCCATCAGCCAGAAGCCAGAAGCCAGAAGCCAGAATGAGCCTGTTCTGATCTTCTCTTGTGGCTCCGCAACCCAGACCCTCAAAGCAGGGTCTGGGCCTCCCCGCCAAGAAGGGTGGGGGCGGCGGGGCCAATGGCACTGACTTTGTCGCCTTTTGCTCCGCAAAAGAGCTTCCTTTTTCGGAGAAAAAGGCGACAATCAATAGGCCAGCCTGTACAGTGACCCAATGGCACATCCCCCCGGTGAAACGATGGCGATCTCTCTGCAACTCGACGAAGAGCAATCGCGGCGGCTGTTAGAGTTCGCCCGTGAGATGCATGTGGATCCATCCGAGTTGGCAAAAGCCGCCATCGACGACTTGGTGTCCCGGCCGACGGACGACTTCGATCAAGCTGCCCGGCGGGTGCTGGACAAGAATCGCGAGCTCTATCGGCGGCTGAGCTAAATGCGATACCTCAGCCTCGCCGAGATGCTGGACCTCCATGGCCGGATCGTCGAGCAGTCGGGTGGCACAGAGGGCGTTCGCGATCTCGGTGGGATTTTGTCCGCCTTGGCACAGCCCGAGATGACGTTTGGTGGGCGTGAGCTGTATCCCACGATTGAATCCAAGGCAGCGGCTCTGTGTTATTCACTCGTCAACAATCATCCGTTCATCGACGGCAACAAGCGGATCGGCCACGCCGCAATGGAAACGTATCTGGTACTCAACGGTTTCGAACTGAATGCAGATGTTGACGACGCGGAACTCACCATCCTTCGGCTGGCATCTGGTCAGCTTTCCCGTGATGAGTGGCTCGCTTGGATCACGACTCATCTACAACCCATTTCTTGACAAACTGCCGTTGAGGCGACTTCACTGAGGCTGGCGGGGTGGCTCGGACGTTGCTTTGGTCGTCTGGGTGACGCAGGCACGAGAGGATTGCATAGTGAGTCGGTCCTCCATCATCTCTGGTTGCTCGGCAACCCAGTTACTCAATATGGTCTCTGGGCCACCCCGCCTTGACCTAGAGCGGTTGCGTGAGTCGTCTTTACACTCCACCCTCACCCCCTGCCCCTCTCAGGGGGAGAGGGGCGCAGGAAGGTGTCAAGACCGAGAGGGACACCGCTCTAGCGAGGACTCGTCGATGATGTTCCGTCACCTCCTTCCACTGGTCTGGCTGCTCGGGGTCGGAGTGTACCCCGTGGGCGCTGCCGAGCCTGCTCGCCGACCCAACGTCCTGTTCATCGCGATCGACGACCAGAACGATTGGATCGGCTGCCTCGGCGGGCATCCGCTGGTGCAGACGCCGCACATTGATGCTCTGGCAGCGCGGGGGACGCTGTTCACGAATGCCCATTGCCAGGCTCCTCTGTGCAATCCGTCGCGGACGAGCTTGATGCTGGGGCTGCGGCCTTCGACGACGGGGATTCATGGGTTGTCACCGTGGTTTCGGGATGTGCCGGAGTGGCGGGAGCGCGTGGCCTTGCCGCAGTATTTCTCCGAGCACGGCTATCACACGCTGAGTGCGGGGAAGCTGTATCACTCGGTACGGCATGACCCGCCGAAGTCGACGTTGCCGCCGGAGTTTCAGGTGTGGGGGCCAGCGGGTGGGTTCGGGACGAAGCTGCCGCAGCGATTGACTCCGGACACGCCGGGGAAGAATCCACTCGTCGACTGGGGCGTGTGGCCGCTCGACAATGATGACTCGGCGAAGGGAGACACGCTGATCACCGACTGGGCGGTTGAGCGAATGAAGGACGCCCCAGCTGGCCAGCCGTACTTCCTGGGCGTGGGGTACTTCCTGCCGCATGTGCCGTGCTTTGCGACGCAGAAGTGGTTCGACCTCTACCCGGATGATGACACCGTACTCCCGCTCATCCAGGCCAATGACCGGGCCGATACGCCGCGTTCGAGTTGGTACTTGCACTGGCAACTCCCGGAAGTCCGGCTCAAGTGGCTGCAACAGCACCACGAATGGCGGAACCTCGTGCGGTCGTACCTCGCCTGCACCAGCTTCGTCGACAGCCAGGTCGGGCGGTTACTCCAGACGCTTGACGAAACCGGCCAGCGGGAGAACACAATCATCGTGCTGTGGAGCGACCACGGCTGGCATCTCGGCGAAAAGGAGATCACCGGTAAGAACACGCTGTGGGACCGCTCGACCCGCGTGCCGCTGATCTTTGCCGGGCCGGGAGTGACAGCGGGGCAGAAGTGTTCGCGTCCGGCGGAACTGCTCGACATTTATCCGACGCTGGTGGACCTGTGCGGGTTGCCGCCTCGCAATGATCTGGAGGGAATCTCGCTCGCTCCTCAACTCCTAGACGCAGCTGCCCCGCGCGACCGCCCGGCGATCACCAGCCACAACCAGGGCAACTTCGGCATCCGCACCGAGCAGTGGCGATACATCCGCTACGCCGACGGGGCTGAGGAGTTATATGACATGGTGGCCGACCCGCGCGAGTGGACGAACCTCGCTGCCGAGCGGCGGGGCGTGTGTGCCGAGATGGCCAAGTCGATCCCGAAGCGCGACGCCGGTCCCGCCCCCGGCAGCGCTCACCGCATCCTGACGCTCTACGACAACCAGCCGGTCTGGGAGGGGAAACCGATCGGGCCGGAGGATGAGATCCCGGAGTGAGGGGGCGGCTTGATGGTTTATCGAAAGAGAGGAATTCTGGACTGGCTCAAATGCCGACGATGTGGGGTGTCAGTGAATCTGCCTCACAACACGTGAGGGGCGCACAAATATGGACGACTCACCCCCAGAATGTTTGCGAGCTGCGAGAGTTTTCGGAGGCATGTCGCTCGGATCTGCCAGCCTTCTCCCTTTGCGTCCTTGCGCCTTGGCGTCTTTGCGTTAACTTCTGAATCGTCGCGATTCCCGGCTGACAAAAGAATTCAACGCCAGGACGCAAAGGCGACAGGACGCCAAGGGAACCGGAGCCTCCTCGGTTTTCCTGTGGGTTGCAGCCCGAGGCCGCGCTGGGAAGTCCCGTCTTTCATTCGCGCTCCCTTCGATTCGCGCGGAATTCCTCCCGCGCGAATCGAAGGGAGCGCGAATGAAAGAGGGGGGATCGAGAGAGGAGAGCTGCGATCCGACTGGAACCAGGCCAGGAATCCTCGGATCGCAACCCATTTCGATCCCATGTCCCTGCTCGCAACTGACGTTCACAGTACATCTTACGATTATTGACATCGTCTGCTTTCCAGAGTTTGCATTTCGGAAGGCTTCCTGCCAAACTACCGGGCTTCCGCAATTCAGGTCGGCTGCATCCCCCAGGGGCTGCGCCCAGTGAGGACGAGTGCCATGGCACACAAGAAGGGACAGGGGTCGACTCGCAACGGTCGCGATTCGAATGCACAGCGTCGCGGCGTCAAGAAGTACGGCGGCGAGCTGGTGATTCCCGGCAACATCATCATCCGGCAGTGCGGCACCAAGTGGCGTCCCGGTCGCGGTGTCGGCATGGGCAAGGACTTCACGATCTTCTCCATGATCGAAGGCCACGTCTTCTTCGACCAGGAAGGCCGCCGCGTCAACGTCGTCGTGCCCGCCGCAGCTGAAGTCGCCGCTACGAACTGATTTGCACGCTCGAGGCACGAATCCATCCAGGCAGCCGGGAGCGATCCCGACTGCCTGTTTTCGTTGGAGTCCAGCCTTTAGGCTGCTCCGGAGCAGGCTAAATCCTGAACTCCAACAGTGCGACACTCCGCGAATATCCACACGCAAACGGCATTCGCCTCCACCGCCAGTTCCTCTTTGTCCCGGCAGGGACACCCGATAATAGCCCACCGATTCATCGGTGGGTCCACGAATCCTCTTGCGGTCGGCAGCCCCGGCAGGGGCGGCAGAAACTCGCAGCGTTGCCCCACGCCGACCGCTCGACTCCATGGTCATCGCCAGCTTCTGCCGTCCCTGACGGGACTCGCCGGATCGTCCGGGAAGCTCTCCCACCGTTGAAACGGGGGGCTATTGTCGGGTGTCCCTGACGGGACAATGAGCAGGTGTTTCCGTGGGAAACGCTCACCTTGGAAACCTGTCCGGAGCAGGCTCAAGCCTGGACTCCAACAGTTACTTGAGACTCGGGTCGGCGTCCGCGTCGGCCTTCTTGTAGAGCTTCGTGGGGATCAGGTTCTGAGCGGGGACATCCTGGCCCTTAGAGTGGGCGATGATGGCCTGGACGACTTCGACGCCCATGCGGTCGGGGAACTGGATCGGGTCGGCGTAGATCTTGCCGTCCTTGATCGCCTGCTTCCCTTCCGGTTGACCGTCGAACCCGACGATGATGACCGAGTCGGCCTTCCCCGCCTGTTCGAGTGCCGCGCGAACTCCCAGGGCGGACGGATCGTTGATCGCGAAGACGGCTTTGAGCCCTGCATTGGATTGCAGGATGTCCTTCATGGCGGCGGAGCTGCTGTCCTTGGCAGCTCCCCCTTCGTATTCGCCGACGATGGGGATTTTCTCCTCGGCCACCGCGTTGTGGGCGTCAATGACTTCGCGGAAGCCCTGGACGCGGAGGCGACAGGATTCGGCCTGCTTGTAGTGGAGGATCGCCACCGGTCCGCCGGTCTCGCCGAGGGCCTCGATCACCGCTTTCCCGGCCTCGCGACCGCCGCCGAGATTGTCCGTCGCGATCTGACTGACAATCTTCACACCCGGCTCCAGGCAGGGGATGTCGACGGTGAAGACGGGGATCCCGGCGGCGTTGGCCTCTTGAATGGCGGGCACGATCGATCGCGTATCACAGGGGCTGATCACAATGGCAGCCACCTTTTGGACCACGAAGTCCTTCATCTGGTTGGACTGCTTGGCCGGGTCTTCGTCCGCACTGAGCAGGATGCAGTCGTATCCGTTCTTTTTGCCTTCGCTTTCGATGTTGTCGGCGATGACCTTGAAGAAGGGGTTCTCGAAGGTCAGCAGCGAGACGCCGATGGTCCCGCGCGAGGTCTGGGGGGCCGCGTTTGTTGTCTCGGACGTGGTTCCTGCCGGAGAAGCGGCTGCGTTCGTCCCCCCCGCCGGAGAGGGGGCCGGTTTCTCCGCAGCACACCCGCAGAATCCACACAGCACCAGAGAGGCCAGCCAGAAGCGTCGAGTCAGCATGAGCAGCAACCTTGTTCGAGGCAAGCGTCCGGGGGAGTGCCGAACCACGGGGACCATCCCGCGCGAAGCGGACTCTCATACAGATAGCCGAGTGGAGAGCAAATGTCACCCCCGCCAAAATGATTGTTGATGCGCATTCGCCAACTGGCGGTCTCCTTCCGGCCCCCTCTCCCCCGCGATCGACGTGGCCTTCACGGTGTGCGTGTTGCGGGGGAGAGGGCTGGGGTGAGGGGGCCATATCGCTCGCTCTGACCCCCTCATCCCGGCCCTCTCCCCCACAGTGGAGCTGGCCTGGTGAAACGGGGTTTTGGCGGCTGTCGAGTTTGTGACTGCGAGGGCTCACTCTGGCGTGGTCTGCCAGCCTCCTACGAAGTCGCAGGCGAGCCGGGCGGCGTCAGCCCCCGGACTCCTTCGAGGGTCGCCAGAGTCCGGGGGCTGA
>JAYWFM010000476.1:0-17208 GCA_043778825.1 Planctomycetota bacterium
ATCTCGCTCGCTCAGGCCCCCTCACCCACAGTGGAGTCCACCCCGAAAGCAGCGCCGATTGTGGGGGAGAGGGGGCAGAACCTTGGAAAACGCCTTGCGAAAATCCTTCACGGCGTTGCCCCACGGGGTTGCGTCTGTTCGCGAGTCAAAAACCTTGGCTCCAGAGGCAGGCTGTGGCGGAACCCCGTTGCGGTACATCAGGGAAGAACCGTGAGCCATCGCTTCATGGATGGCCCGAGAGTTCGTCTCCGGGAGAAGATCGGATGAACCCTGTATTCGTGGTGTTCAGCTATGCGTTGACATATCATCCAAGCTCGATCCGTTCTCTGTTGGATTGAACGATCCAGTCATCCTCTCACCGAGACCTCGAACATGCTGCGCTCCTTCGGCCTCATCCTGCTGTGCGTGTGGTGTCTGTGTCGCACGAGTCTGGCAGCTGATCCACCAGCGGCTCCCCCGATCAAGCTCATCCGCAGCGTCCAGTCGGGGGCCTGGTCCAGCCCCGCCACCTGGGAAGGGAATGTGGTGCCCGGCCACGGTGTCCAGGTGCAAGTCCGACCGGGCCACACGGTGACGTATGACGTGCAGGCTCCCGAGTCGCTCGTCATCCGGGCGCTGTTCATTGCCGGGACAGTCTCGTTCGCGACTGACAAGTCGACCCAACTGAACGTCGGCCTCATCAAGATTGAGGCCACAGACAGCACCGACGAGGAGGGTTTCGATTGTGACATGCACCTCGAAGAAGCCGACACTAAGGCCCCGAGGGCATCGCTGTTGGTCGGCACTCCGCTGCAAGCGGTGGCTGCGAAGGCCAAAGCTCTGATCCGGCTGACGTATGTGCCCGGGATGAACAAGGAATCGTGTCCGGCCATCGTCTGCTGCGGCGGGCGGATGGACTTTCATGGGGCACCGTTGAGCCGCTCGTGGGTCAAACTTGGCGCGACAGCGACCCAGGGAGCGAAGGAAGTCACACTGTCCGAACCGGTCACCGGCTGGAATGTCGGCGACCAGATCATCGTGATCGCCACCGAGGCCGATCATGACAAAGAGCGGACCACCGAACCCCGCACGATCACTGCGATTGATGGCACCACTCTCCGCTTTGATGAACCACTTACCGCCAACCACCTCGGCGAGGGCGAGTTCCGCGGCGAGGTCGCCAACCTCAGCCGAAATGTGATCGTCGAGTCCGCCGACCCCGACGGCGAGCGCGGCCACACGATGTACCACCGCTACTCCGCAGGCTCCATCAGCTATGCCGAGTTCCGGCACCTCGGCAAAAAGGGCGTCCTCGGACGCTACAGCCTGCACTTCCATTTGGTCGGTTCGACGATGCGCGGCAGTTCGGTCATCGGGGCCTCGATCTGGGACAGCCACAACCGCTGGCTCACGATTCACGGCACCAACCACCTCGTCGTCCGCGATTGCGTGGGATACAAGAGCCTCGGCCACGGTTACTTCATGGAGGACGGGACCGAGGTCTACAACGTCCTCGACCGCAACCTGGCTGTCGAGGCGAGGTCGACGAAGAATCTGCCGAAGCAGGTGCTGCCGTTCGATCAAAATGAGGGAGCGGGGTTCTGGTGGGCGAACAGTCTCAACACGTTCACCCGCAACGTGGCCACGGCGAATGGCGAGTATGGCTATCGGTTCGAGGCGACGCAGTCGAGTGGATTCAAGTTGACCTTGCCCGTGATGCAGCCGGATGGCTCGATGAAGGATGTCGACATTCGCACGCTGCCCTTCGTCCGGTTCGATGACAATGAGGTCCACAGCAGCCACGGCCTGTATGGCATCAACCTCGGCGAGGGGGTCAACGGCGTCGGCCCGGACACCAAGCATCCCTTCATCATTCGCAACACCAAGATCTGGAACACGCATTACGGGCTGCGGCCGCAGGTTCCCTCACTGCTGGCGGAGAACCTGACGATCCAGACTGACTACGGCGTCTATCACCCGAACTATGACAACCATGTCTACCGCAATGTGACGATTCGCGGGACCAACACCGAACCTTTCAATCGCGGCCACGATGATTTGAGTCTGCAACATGGCATGCTCACCGTGGACGGCCTGACATTCGACAACTGTCGATCGGGCGGGATGCCACTGATTCAGATCTCCGATGACAACGACACGGGCCGCGCGGTGTCGCACTTCCGCCACGTCGAGACCGCGAACTGGAAGGACAACAGCAAGCAGAAGGCGATCGTCAACCTCGGCGGCGGCCCGCGCCCCCAGCCGCAGTTCGAGAAGGGCGTTCCCGTCATCCTGCACGACTGGTATGGCCCCGGACGACACGCCCAAGTCGTGAGCATCAAGTCCCCCGAGTACAAGGCCCACCCCGAAGCCTACCGCTCCGAGCCGCCTCTGACTGGTGACGAATCGCGCGTGACCGAAGTCGCCAACATCGACTTCCCCCAACCGCTCACACCGATCGACGACCTGCCTCCGGCGACGGTCATCACGCACATGACCCCTCGCGACGGGAAGCTGTGGGTGCAGGGCACCTGTTCCGACAACGGCGAGGTGAAGCACGTTCTCGTGAATGGTCAGACCGCCCAGGCCACGTCTGACAACCTCGCCACCTGGGAGATCGCGCTGGATGGCAGCGGCCTCACCGCGCTCACGGCCCACGCCGAAGACGCTGCCGGGAATGTGGAGCAGCTGGTGCATACGCGGACGCTCACTCCGTGATCGAACGGTGAGTTCGCCAGCGCAATGATGCCCCCCGTCCGCACGTGGGTCGGGATGCGAACTCGTCCGACCCCGAAGGGGTCGCAGCCCATAGCCGGTGGTCGAGCGCAGCGGCACCACCGGTCATGGGCATCCAGAGCCTCCTGTATCCCGAAGGGATTCCAGCCGCTCTGACCATCTCAGTCATGCGAAGGCTGCAATCCCTCCGGGATAGACGGACTTGAAGACGCCTCTGTCCGGTGGTGTCGCTGCGCTCGACCACCGGCTATGGGCTGAATTCCCTTCGGGAAAATGACAACCGCCAGCCGGATTCGGGCCTGCCCCGAGGGTGTGACAGGACTCGGTTGTCGAGTGGTGTCGATACATCAGGCCCCGGGGAGAGGGGAGCAAGAGGTCGGCGGAGTGGTCCAGCGGTCTACCGTGTGTCATCACTCACGATATTATTAGTACCCCCGCTCACCCGCACGCGCTTCGACAACAATGATCCCTTGGGCGATCGGAACAAACACCCCGACAGGCGGCAGTTGTCGCACTTCTGAAACTCCACCAGCGTCTCCCCGGAGTCCACGATCAGGCAACTCGTGACGTTGCACCACGCACAGCGATCCAGCAGCAGGGCGGCATCCTTGGCATGCACGTCATTCATGTGCAATCCGGTCAGCGTGCAGTCGCTGCACTCTCGCAGCTCCACGCCGTTGTGGCTCGTGTCCTCTTTCTGGTCCGGGTTGCGGTCGAACAGGTTCGAGCCGATCAACAGGTGCGAGCAGTTCTCGGCCAGGAGATTGTGCTCGAAACCTTCCCAGAGGGTGTTCCCTTCGATCACCACCCCACGGGCATTCTTGAGGTGGATGTTTATCTTCACATCGCTGAGGACGTTGTCCCCAATCACAAACGTCCCGACCATCAGCGGGTTCTCCTTTGAGGCCCCCAGCATGCGGATATTCGCCGAGCCGATTGGCTCGCGATCATGCTGCAAGGTACACCCGGTGATGGCTCCCTCGCGGACGGAACCGCGGCGGCAATCGAGCAGCAGATTCGCCGCCAGCGGGCCATCGCCGACATTGCCCTCCATATCACAGCCGGTGATTTGCAGGTTGCGGACCTCGCTCTCGCGACAGACGATGCCCCCCTGGCGGTTGTAGCTGATGTGGCTGTTGGCGATGTTGATCTGGTGCAGATTGACGCTGTCCATAAAGACGCCGATGCCGCGATTGTCATACAGGTGGCACTCGCTGATCTGCACGTTGCGATTGCGAGTCACCAGCCGGATGGCATGCGTGACATTGCGGATGGAGAGGCGGCTGAGCGTGGCCTGCATCGTGCTCGAGAGTTCGATTCCGCCCGCATCCCCGTGCTTGCCGACGATCTCGATGCCGTCAATCATCGGCGTCCGCTGCCGCTCCCAGACGGCGGCATGAACGGTCTTGGGGTCAGCTGTGCCGCTGTGAGTTCCGAGGATTCGCAGAGCGGGTCCGGCGGCCTCCATCTGCAGTCGCGCCAGTCCGTCTCCGGTGATGGAGACCGGCCCGGTCTTGTCGAGGCGGATCTCGATGGTCTTCGTGATGCGGTACGTCCCCGGCGGAAACGCCAGCGGCCTCAGCGACGCATCGACCGCCCGCTGAATGGCCACCGTGTCGTCGGCGAGGCCGTCTCCCACGGCCCCGAAGTCCTTGATATTCGGTGCGAGGGTAATCTTGGCGGTGGGGGCGGGCAGTACGACCTCGTCGGGAGGCGTCGGCTCAACGGCCTGGTCTTTGTCCTGGGCCTCGAGCGAATAGAGCCAGACCAGAAAGCACAGCCCGATCGACCGCGCGAGCAGGAACCGCCCCTTGGACTTCACCAGGGAGAACCCGAGCAAGGGGGCCGTCGCGACCGGGGTTTCCAACGCAGACGCCATCATCCGGGACTCCATCCACTGGACCAGTGACATCCGGCACAATCGCCAATGTCGCCACAACCGGCATAAGCGTAACTGGGCTGGTTCGATGAAGCCAGACCGGAGATGGGAGGGTTGACGGTTTCACGAACCAGAGTCGGATAATCGAAAAAACGAGTCACTTCACCTCACCCGGAGCACCGAAAATAGACAACTTGCCCGCTGCCTGCCCGCTCCACGCTGACAGCGGATCACGGCATGTGCTACCTTTCGACCGGCTCGGCGGACGAGCCTTGTCCTTGACTCGCCAGGCGAGCGGCCAGTCTTGTCTGACCTGTGGGATAGGCTTCCAGCCTGTCTTGCCTGGCGACGACAGGACAGGCTGGAAGCCTATCCCACGGTCAGATTCTTCCGACCGCTCGCCCCAGACTCCACCTCCCCCCCAAGGCCCGACCGATGGCGAAAGCTCCCAATCGTTACCCTGCTGCACTGATCTTCGGGGCTCCCGGAGCGGGCAAGGGGACGCAGGGCGAAATCCTGACCCGCATTCCGGGGTTCTTCCACCTGTCGACCGGGGTCATCTTCCGCAAGCTCGATCCTCTGATGGAGGAGGCCCAACAGATCAAGGAGTATTGCAAAAAGGGGGAACTGGTCCCGGACGAACTCACCGTCTCGATCTTCCGCAACTGGCTCGAAGGGCGGCGAGCTGCGGACAAGTTCCGACCCAAGGAGCATCTGTTGCTGCTCGACGGAATCCCACGCACGGTGAATCAGTGCCACCTGATCGAGCGGTACATTGATGTGAAGCTCGTGCTGTACTTCGAGTGCCGAGACATGGAGGTCATGGTCGACCGCATCCGTCGCCGGGCCGTCCTCGAAGGGCGTCCGGACGACGCCAGCGAATCGGTGACCCGCAAGCGTCTGGAGACGTTCGAGCGGGAAACCACGCCGGTTCTGCAATACTATGGCGAGTCACTCATCCGGCGGATCGACAGCAGCGGATTGCCGTCGGAGGTGTTGAAGGGCTGTTTGGAGCATCTGATCCCGGTGCTCAAGGCGAACTTCGTGTTCGAGTGAGTTCGTTCTCCGTCCCAAGCTCCGCTTGGGACGGAATATCCCCGAAGCTCTGCTTCGCCGCGTACCAAACCGCTCAGTCTGCGGGTGTCGCCCCTCAAGCGAACGCTCTCGACTCGGGACTGTTGAGGGGCTGTGGGCAGTAGAGTACGGGGTCTGGCCTGCGGGCGAAGCGGAGCTTCGAGGATATGCGGTCCCAAGCGGAGCTTGGGACCGCGGGGAAAACGACAACGCCGAGACAATTCGCCCACCTTCTGGCGAAGGTCGCTACCCCGAGGGAATACGTGTCCCATGCCCGCCCCCGCCCCCCGTCCTGCCGACTCTCTGTTCGATCACATCGTGATCGTCGGAGTCGGTCTGATCGGCGGTTCGATCGCTCGGGCATTGAAGAATCGCGGCCTCTCCCGCCAGATCACGGGACTGGGTCGCAACCGTGAGCGGCTCCTCGCCGCGCAGCAGGCCGGGCTGCTCGACGCCGTGGCGACTTCGGTCGCTGAACTGGAGCCGTTCACACTGGCCATCGTCTGCACGCCAGTCGACCGCATTCCAGCCGATGTGCGGGCTCTGCAAGCAGTCGCACCGCCAGAGGCCCTCATCACCGATGCGGGCAGCGTCAAGGCCCGCATTTGCCGCGAACTCGACGCCTCCTCACCCGGCCAAGCCACGTTCCTCGGCTCGCACCCGATGGCTGGCTCCGAGCAAGGCGGCTGGGAACATTCCAGTGCCCAGCTGTTCGAGGGCCGCATCTGCGCCATCACGCCGAACGATCACGCCGAGCCGACCGTGCGGGCCATCGAGCGGTTCTGGTCGGCCCTCGGCATGGGCACGATCCGCCTGCACCCCGAGCAGCACGACCGCCTCGTGGCCCTCACCAGCCATCTGCCCCATGCGACAGCTGCCGCCGTGGCCTCGCTGCTGACGCCGGATGCCTGGCCTCTGGCAGCGACCGGATTCCGCGACACGACGCGTGTGGCCAGCGGCGATCCCGCGTTGTGGACCTCGATCTTGATCGAGAATCGCGAGGCAGTGGCCGACCATTTGAGAGACCTCATCGGCCTGCTGACCCAGTTCGTGACCGCGCTCGACTCCGGTCATACGGGCCAAATCGAAACGCTGCTCGCGAAGGGCAAATCGGCTCGCGACCAGTGGCTCCAATCGCGGACCACGCACTGAGGCTGCCCGGGGACCGCGGATGGATCAGGCGCTGTCCAACAATCAGTGTCGCCTTTCGCTCCGCGAAAGGACGTTCTTTCGCGGAGCGAAAGACGACACTCCCGGCAGGTTATTGCCTGGCGGCCCCTCACCTGCCCCACAGACATCCCCGATCGCCGGAAGAACCGAGCTTTACGGCGTGGACAACAAGGGGGGGACTTCCGTTGCGGATTCGACTTCTTCGTTGTTGACGGGTTCAATCGCGGACTCAGCGGATTCCACGGTCTGCTCGGCGGTTTCCAGCGTGGGCTCGGCAGCCCAGTCGCCGAGGGGGGCCGGTTCGGACGTGGACGCTCCGTCGAGGTCAATCTTGCGTTCTAGGATGGGGCCTTCGGTCGCTGGCGGTTCAAACTGTCCACCGGGGTCCGTGCCAGGTGTGTCGCCATCGTAAGTGGGCACCGGGCGGGTCGGGTTTTCGGTCCCCGGATTATAGGGCGGAGCATTACCGCCGGTTCCATCTCCGGTTCCGTTGCCGCCTCCGGTCCCAGTGTTGTTCGGATCAACTTCCGGTTGCAATCCGTTCGGAGTGCCCTGGAGGTAAGTGCCCCCGCCAGCGCCCGGAGCGTAATATTGTCCCGGAGTCTGGGTCTGAATCCCCTGATACCCGCCCTGGTACATGCCACCTGGATAGGCGGCACCGCCGTACCCGTAGCCCTGCTGCGGTTGCATGAACGGGCGGTAGCAACCGCTCAACAACAGCACCGCCGCGAGCCAACGCAGGGAACCCCAGGTGTTCGGTCGCATCTCATTTCCTTGCAGTCGGGACTGGGCTGCAGGGCAACCCGGCGCACACTCAGACAGGCAGAATCTGCCTGTCACCCATTCGGGCCGGGATTCTTGGTCAACTGGGGAAGTCTGTCCAGACCGGTTTCGGCGGACTCTGCCGGTTTGTGCGAGCGATGTAGTTGTTACAAATCGAGAGCGGGCGAGCGCTCCGCTTCGAAGACTTCGCGTCGCGGCGAAACGATGGAGCGATGTGCCCAAAAAAAGCCCAGTGGTTGCAACCACCGGGCTTTCGCGTACGTCACTGACAACTGAACACTGACGACTGAAAACTTCTTGTCAGATCGTCACGTTGATCTCGTAACCCTTGCGCTGCTCGCGGCCCATCCACTGGGCAGCGACCTCGTCCCCCGTGATCATCTCGGCGACGGAGTCCCAGTTGACCTTCTTGTCCAGCCGGATCGCAATGTTCGCCAGGTGACAGACCGTCATCGCCCGGTGGTGGGAGAAGACATCCGAGATTGGCAGCTTGCGGGAGGCGACACAGTCGAAGAAGTTCGCCATGTGCGACTCGGGCAGCTTACCGCCGTAGACCTTGTCCAGAGCATCGTCAGCCAGCGGCTTGTCCTTCAAGGCGTCGAAGGCCGGTCCGCTCAGCTTGCCACGGCTGACGTGGAACACGCCGTCGGTGCCTTCGAACAGGATCCCGTTGCCGCCTTCGAGCTTGCCTTCCTTGTTGACCAGTCCGCCGAGCTTCTTCTGGTCGTCGCTCAACTCATTGACGATGTGCATCTCGACATCATTCGGGCACATCACCGTGACATCGAAGTCGGTGGCTGTGTTGTAGCGGTCATCCTGCTGAGGCACTCCATCCTTGAACGGCACCGGATGCTTGGCCCAGCCGCCGACGCTGGTCGGTCCGCTCTGATCCATGCCGATGGCCCACGAGGCGATGTCGACATGGTGTGCGCCCCAGTCGGTCATCTTGCCGCCCGAGTATTCGTACCACCAGCGGAATTCATAGTGACAGCGGGAGTTGCCATAGCGGCCACCTTCCTTTTTGCGGTAGTCGACGAGCGGTGCCTGCCCCAGCCACTTCTCCCAGTTGAGCCCCTTGGGCACTTCGACGACCGGAATCGCATCGCACGACGGAGCCCCACCGATGGAGCAGGTGACCTTCTTGACGGTCCCGATCCGGCCATCGCGAATCATGGCGATCGCCTTGATGAACATGCGACCCATTTCGGTCCGCTGTTGGGTGCCGACCTGAAAGACGCGATTGGTCTCCTTCAGCACTTTGACGATCTGCTTGCCTTCGTTGATCGTCAGCGTCAGCGGCTTCTCGCAGTAGATGTCTTTGCCCGCCTGCATGGCCTCGATGGCGATCTTCGAGTGCCAGTGGTCGGGCGTCACGATCGTGACCACATCAATGTCCTTGCGATCGAGGATCTTCTGGTAGTCCTCGTACACATCGACATCCGCCTTCTGGCCGTACTTCATGTTGTTTTCGTCGGCCACCTTCTTGCCCTTCTCCGCGTGGCTGGCATCCACATCGCACACCGCGACGCAGGTGGCGAACTTCATCGCCGCCGGACCGTCCGCATCCCAGCGATCTCCCGTCCCGATGCAGCCCAGCTTGAGCCGCGAGTTCGGACTCTTCTGGTCATCGGCCAGCGTCCGCGAAGACGGAATCCACAGTGGAGCCACAGCTCCCGCCGCAGCGGCGAGCGTGGTGGTTTGGAGGAAACGACGACGATTGATGAGCGGTTGTGTCACTGCGAACTCCTCAATGGAAGGGGCGATTGGCCGAGGTCGATCCGACCGCAGAACCGGCAGGTCGGGAACGCTTCAATTCCGGCAGATGGGATCGTAACCGATGGGGATCGGGGGAGCAAAACACCCGGCGACCGTAGCTCAGTCGCTCCGCGACGGAGACTCCGTGCAGTTGTGGATTGGTGGTCGCGTGCGTCAGAATGCGAGTCGCGGAGCGACATCGCCTACGTCGAACATCAACTGCGGAGTACATCATGAGACAGTGGCCCATTGGAGTCTTCACCTCGATCGATGCCGGGCTGGGGGTGCATCTGGAGGTCGCGAAAGAGCTGGGGATTCCGACCGTGCAGATTCACGCCCCGCATGCCGGGACGCGCAGCGCCGCTGCGGCCGAAAAGTTCCTGAAGCGCTGCTCGGACGCCGGGATCACGATCACCTGCGTCTTCTGCGGCTTCGAGGGAGAGAGCTACGCCGACATCCCGACGACCGCCCGCACGGTGGGCCTCGTCCCCGAGGCGACCCGCGCGGCCCGACTGCAAGAGGCCAAAGAGATCGCCGATTTCACGCGGCTGCTGGGTTGCGATGTGGTCGGGATGCACATCGGGTTCGTGCCGGACAAGTCGTCCGCGAGCTATGCCGGACTGCTGGCCTCGACACGCGACCTGCTCGACCACCTGGCCCGCAACGGCCAGAGCCTGCACCTCGAAACGGGACAGGAGACAGCTGACCATCTGCTGGAGTTCATCCACGCGGTGCAGCGTCCGAATCTGTTCATCAACTTCGACCCGGCGAACATGATTCTGTACGGCACCGGCAATCCGATCGAGGCCCTGAAGAAGGTCGGCCAGTACGTCCGCAGCATCCACTGCAAGGACGGCCAGTGGGCCGCCGAGGGCCAGCGCGGGAAGTCCTGGGGCAGCGAAGTCCCGCTCGGTGAGGGGGATGTCGGGATGGAGACGTACCTCCGGACGCTCAAAGACCTCGGCTACACCGGCCCGCTGACCATCGAGCGCGAGATTGCCCACGACCCCGTGCAGCAGAAGAAAGACATCGGGCAAGCGATGTCGCTGCTGACCGGCCTGCGAGCGAAGCTCGGGATGTAGAACGGAATTTATTCCGTTCTCTGCGTATGGTCGGGGAGTGTCCGACAGAACCCCAGCGTCCTCAATGCCTCCACCTTCACCGGACTCGATTCATGCCCCTGACAGCCTTGCAGCGGACCGCGTTTGAGAGCTATCGAACCTTTCGCGAGTCGCCTCCGACGTTTTGGCGATTGATGGCTCACGCATCGCGGGGCTTTGCGATCGTGTTCATCATCTTCTCGCTGGGGAGCATCCTCCTCCTCTATCTCGAAGTGTCGGAGTCAGCGGGCTGGTTTTACGCGGGACTCGGAGTAGGGCTCATCTGGAGTAATATTAAGTACTTTCGCTTTACAGTTCGAATCTGGCCGGTTCTGGCCCGGGTGCTGGACTGGCAGAAGATCGACGATCTCCTCGATGGTAATGAGGTGGATGACTCATGGGAGGATTGAACGATCTGCGAGATCGTCGTGAGTTGTCCGTGGTCATCGAGCGAGCCAGAAGGACGGAATCAATTCCGTTCTACGGGCGTCAGCTACTTCCACTCGAACGACAGCCCCGAGAGGCATTCGTAGGCTTCGATGTATTTTGAGCGGGTGTGCGTCACGACCTCGGCGGGGAGGGCTGGCGGTGGGGAGTTCTTGTCCCAGGTGGTCGACTCCAGCCAGTCGCGGACGAACTGTTTGTCGAATGATGGCTGGCCTTGGCCGGGGTGATAGTGGTCCATCGGCCAGAACCGGGAGCTGTCGGGGGTCAGGACTTCGTCGATCAGGATGATCTCGCCCTCACAGATACCGAACTCGAACTTGGTGTCGGCGATGAGGATCCCTTTCGAGCGGGCATGCTCGGAGCCTCGGCGGTAGATTTCGAGGCTGCGGTCGCGGAGGGTGGTGGCGGTGTCGTGGCCGACGATCTCGCACATCCTCGCAAACGGGATGTTCTCGTCGTGGCCTTCTTCGGCCTTGGTGGCGGGGGTGAAGATCGGTTCGGGGAGTCGGCTGCACTCGACGAGTCCGGTGGGGAGCGGGATGCCGCACACCTCACCGGATTGGCGATACTCCTTCCACCCGGACCCGGCCAGATACCCGCGCACGACGCACTCGATCGGCACCACGCTCGACTTGCGAACGACCATACTGCGGCCTCGCAGCGGCTCGGGATCGACGCCGCGCGGGAGCGGCACCGCGGTCGGGTCCATGCTCAGCAGATGATGCGGCACGCCGAGGTGGGCAAACCAGAACTCGCTGATCTGGGTGAGTACCCGCCCCTTGTCCGGAATGCCCGTCGGCAGCACCCAGTCAAACGCACTGATGCGGTCCGACGCGACCAGCAGCAGCCGGTCGCCAAAGTCGTAGACATCGCGCACCTTGCCCCGACGAACGGGGATGCCGGGGAGATCGGATTGGAGGAGAGGAGTGCGGGGCATGAGGCAGGACATCCGTCGGCGAGCCGGGTGGCGTCAGCCCCCGGAGTGTTGCGATGATGAGTTATAGCCGCAGATGAACGCAGATGAACACAGATCAGCGGGGAAGAATCCAGCAGTCCATTTCATTTAACAGTCAAGTATCTGTGTTCCTCTGGGTTTATCTGCGGCCATCACCTCTTCCTTGCGATGCGAGACGATCCTCCGGGGGCTGACGCCGCCCGGCTCGCCTGCTGAGCGGTTACGCTTCATACGCCTTCGCCAGAAACGGTTCGACGAGATCCTTGAGCATCGGCAACTCCGAGTCGATCAGGAACGCATCGTGGCCGTGCGGGCTGGGGAGTTCGGCGTAGGTGACATGCCGTCGGGCTTGGAGCAGCGAGCGGACCAACTCCTTGCTCTGCGAGGTCGGGAAGAGCCAGTCGGTGTCGTACGAGACAACCAGGAACCGGGCGTCGGTCTTGCCGAGGGCTTGCGGGATCGGGCCGTGGGTTGTCTCGATGCTGAAGTAGTCCATCGCCCGCGTCAGGACCAGGTAGCTGTTGGCGTCGAAGCGTTCGACGAAGCGTTTGCCCTGGTAGTGCAGGTAGCTCTCGATCTGGAACTCAGTCTCCTTGCGGAGGTCGTAGGTCAGATCGGCGCTGTTTTGGAGCCGCCGCCCAAACTTGAGTTCAATCGACTGCTCGGACAGGTAGGTGATGTGGGCGATCATCCGCGCGAGGGCCAGACCGAAGCGCGGCTTCTCGGGATAGTCGTAGTAGTTCCCGTCCTTGAAGGCCGGGTCGGTGTAAATCGCGCGGCGACCGACCGCGTTAAAGGCGATCCCCTGCGCATTGAGACGTGACCCGCTGGCCAGCACGATGGCCGACTTCAACCCCTCCGGGTAACGGGCCGCCCACTCCAACACCTGCATCCCGCCGAGACTGCCGCCCACCACAGCCAGCAACTTCTCGATCCCCAGATGCTCGACCAGCTTCTTGTGCAGACCCACGATGTCCGCAATGGTCAGGAACGGAAACGCCGGGCCGAACGGCTTGCCAGTCTCGGGGTCAATCGAACTCGGCCCCGTCGTCCCCATGCAGCCGCCGAGGATGTTGGCACAGATCACGAAGTAGCGGTCGGTGTCGATCCCCTTGCCGGGGCCGATGAAGCCGTCCCACCAGCCAGCCTTCTTCTCATCAGAGGAGTGGCGACCGGCCACATGGGCGTCCCCGGTCAAGGCGTGGCAAATGAAGATCGCGTTGTCGCGGCGGGGAGAGAGCGTGCCGTACGTCTCATAAGCCACCTGCACCGGCCCGATCGTCTTCCCGCTCTCCAGCTGGAGCGGAGCCGGGGGAACACACAGCTGCACGAGGCGTGTTTGGGTGTATCCCAGTGAGGGGGTGTTCGGGGCAGTGTTTGCCGTGTCAGGCAACTCGGGCATGGGGAGGATGGTCCGAAGGATGCCACGTGGGATTGAAAGAGGGTCGGGAATCCAGGCTGACGTGTCGGGAGGGCGAGGCTCCTGTTGAGCCGCGAGCGACCAGACACGTCCACCCGCACTCGCGGCTCTCCCGGGTCGCGTGGATGCTCGCCCGCGTTCTGGCGAACGCAGCTACAATCAACAACAGGCTGGAAGCCTATCCCACGGGCCTTAACTGTCCGCGATCGGGAGCGCGGGTTCAATCGAATCGCCCGATTCTTTTCGAATCGGCATAATCTTCTCGTGGGGCGAGGTCGGCTTGGCGGTCAACGGAACAGAGGTTTTCTCCGCCGGTGCCGCCTGCCCAAACGGCAACGGGAAATTCGGCATCCAACCCAGCGGCAGCGTCGTGCCGGTAATCCAGCGAGCCTCGGACGAGGCCAGGAACGCGACAGCTGCGGCCACATCGCGACCGGCACCGATGCCGAGGGGATGCGACTCATTGAGGCTCTCCTCCAGCGCGGCACCGCCCTCGGAGACATGCCGCTGCAACATCGGCGTGAAGACCAGCGCGGGAGCGACACCCACGACCCGCATGCGGCGGGGAGCCAGTTCCGCCGCCAGCGACTGTGTGAGGCCGATCAGCCCGGCCTTGGTCGCGGAGTAGGCTCCAAACCCCGAGCAACCCGCCATTCCGAGTACGGAAGAGATGTTGACGATCACCCCTTCTGGCTCCGTCAGGAACGGCAGCACGCCGCGAATCATCCGCATCGTGCCGAGTAAATTCACATCCAGTATTCGTTCCCAAACCTCGTCCCGCCCGTTCTCGAATGGATGCACATCCTCGATCCCCGCGTTATTCACCAGGATGTCGACCTGCCCAAACTCCGACATGCAGATGTCGACGGCCTCCTTGATCGATTCCGAATTGGTGACATCGCAGCGAGCCTCCACGTGCGGACGCCCGCGCCGCTCCAGCCGATTGATGATCCGGTCGGGCCGCTCCATCCATAACACAACCACAGCTGCCCCGTCTTCGGCCAGCCGTTCAGCAATTGCGCCGCCAATCCCGCGGTCACTGACCCCGGTGATGACAGCGACTTTTCCATTCAGTCGTTTCGACACGTCGCATCCGCACAGAAAGAGGAGCTCACCCGAGCGATCCTATCCGAGGAGTCGCTGGCCGGGAAACACCAAAACGGGCCCATCCTGGGGCCGTGGCGTGACGACGGAGAGCGAACTCTCCGCGTGCGATGATACGGGGAAAACCCCGCGCGAAGTCGCACATTCTGCCGATTTCGGAATTCTCACCGGGGAAATGGAGAAGATCAAGCGGCGGTTGGCCCGGATTCCCAGAAGCGGTCTTGAACCCCGCGTTCGGACGGGTCTACCCTCAGTATCCCACCACGGGCTTCCGCCCCTCTGATCCGCACAGTCGTCTCGTCTCGCGGAATCGGAAGACTCGCCAATTCGAGTAATCCACTCGGTCCTGTCCACCCTGCGACACGGAGGTCGCTCCCCATGACTCACTCTCTGAAGCTGCTGGTTCTGGCGGTCGGCGTCGCCTGGTGCGGCCTGCTCCCGGCCCAGGAAATGCGGGTCTACACCACCGTCTCCAGCATGGGCAAAGCGGGCGAATGGAAGCCCATCGGCCACAGCCTGACCCTGTTTCATGCGGGCAAGGTCTACGACTATATGGAGGATGTCGGCGAAGTCGTCGTGTACGAGCCGATGAACGACCGGTTCATCTTCCTGGATGGCAACTACCGTGTGGCGGAGTTGTCGATTACCGAACTGAACCAGTTCATGAAGTCCTCGGAAGCGAAGTCTCAGGAGTACCTGGCGAACCTTCAGCAGGACGGTTCCGACCCGGCGAAGAAGCAGGTGGCTGCCCTGGAATTTCAGCTGCACCCGCACTTTGACGAGCGGTTCGACGCTCAGGACCAGCGGATGCGGATGCTCAGCGAGCAGATGATCTATGAGGTGAAAACCGCATCGAGTCCCGATCCGGAAGCGGCCCGCAAGTACCTGGCCTATGCCGACTGGGCCGCTCGACTGAATCACATTCTGCACCCCGAGGCGATGCTGCCGGAACCCCGACTGGCCGTGAACGCAGCCCTGCGGAATCGCCAGCGGATTCCGCTGACCGTCGACCTGCGAATGCGAGCTGAGGGGGATGTCCACCTCCAGGCCGAGCACCGATTCAGTTGGGAGTTGCAGGCCATGGACAAGCGTCACATCACCAAGTGGGAGAGCCTGATCGGGGCCAAAGAAGCGGTGAAGGTGTCGTTCCGGGATTATCAGCGGAAGCTCGTGACGGCGAATTGAATCCGTGCTCGCCGCACAATCGCCGCCCGTTTCGCTGCGACGCGAAGTCTTCGAAGCGGAACGAGTCCGCGTCCCCGTGTTGTTTGAAAGCGTCGCCCGGGCACGGGGGACTAATGTCCGCCCGCTCGCTGGTGTTCAGCTTCCGGGGCCTTCAACTCCAAGAGCCGGACCAAGGCTCGCGGCAGACCGATCTCGACCACCTCCACCGGGCCGGTCAGAGCCTCACTGGCCGGGTTCTCGAACCCGAGTTTCAGTGCCACCATCGTCGCCGTCCGGGTGGCACGAACGCAGGCCCCCAGCGGCTTGCCCGTGTTGCAGTCCATCCCCGACGGCAGGTCCACTGCCAGTACCGGACGACCGGCGGCGTTGATCGCCTCGATGATCTCCCGACAGGGAGAACGCACGCTGCTCGTCAATCCCGTTCCGAGCAGCGCATCGACCACGAGATCCGCCGACCTCAGTTCCCTCTGGAACTCCTCCCACGCGACCACGGTCTGGTCGGTTGATGGCATGTTCCGGGGAGTCTGAATCGTCCGCACCTGGATCCCCGACTTCTGGACCGAGGCCAGAAACAGAGCCGCATCCCCCTGCACATCCTCGGGCGGAAACGCCAGCCGGACCTTTACCGACCACCCGGCATTCTCCAGATAACGCGCGATCACATACCCATCGCCACCGTTGTTCCCCTGACCGCAGCAGAGAACCACGCTCCCCGTTTTCCAATGGGAGGTAATGATCTCCGCACTGCCGCGACCGGCGTTTTCCATCAACACCACACCGGGAACGCCGAACTGGTCGATGGCGATCTGGTCGACTTCGCGAATTTCGATCTGTGAAAGTGGTCGCATCAATGGCCCTCCGCGTGTGTGCGTCCGAAAAGTAGGCAGCGGAAGAATTTCACCACAAAGGCACGACGACACGAAGGAATCCAGAGGTTTGAACGGGGCTGTTTTACAGGTCGGACAGGTTCAGTAGAACAAATCCCACCACTTCCACCGGGCTGTCGCCGATCGATCCTGTCTCGTCGTCGTCGTCCGCCGCTGGGGATGAGGCCCAAGCCAAGGTTTCCTTCGTGTCTTCGTGCCTTTGTGGTGAATCTCTGCCGACTTTCCTGATGCAGACACTGCCCTCCGCTCCTAGCCAGCGTACCTCAATCCGCACCACATCCCAGAGAATACACCTCTTCATCGACAGAATTTGTGTCGATACCCTTTTTCAGGTGACACGGATCAACCACTCTTGTTACGATGGCTGTTCTGTCAATGACCTCGTTGTGTTCGCGGAGAACCATTCCATGATGATTACCATCCCCGGCGTGCCCGGCAAAGACTTGTGCGATCGTCATCTGGGCCACACGCGGCGTGACATTCTGCGAGTCGGTGGTTCCACCATGTTGGGACTTGGCTTGGGAGCCATGCTTCAGGCTCAGGCCCAGGCGAACCCGCTCTCCGCGGGCGGACCCGGATGGGGCAAGGCCAAGAGCATCATCCTAGTATATCTCCAGGGCGGACCGAGCCATCTCGACCTGTGGGATCCCAAGGAAAACGTCCCCGACAACGTCAAGTCGGTCTTCAAGCCCATCGACACCAAACTCCCCGGCGTCAAAGTCACCGAGGTGTTG
>JAYWFM010000477.1:0-17110 GCA_043778825.1 Planctomycetota bacterium
ACCCGCTCATGCAAGAACCCCGCCAGGTACTGCGAGACCGACTCCTCTCGGGTAACGGTAAAGACTGACAGGAGTTAGGGCGACGACAGTGCCATTCGAACAGGGGCCGAGTCTCATGTCGGCAAGACCTCCTGTGGCAGAGACACCCCGGTAGAGTCCAAATCGACTCGACCGGAACTGCCCCGCTGGGGTGGGCCATGTCTATGGACGATCGTTGACAGAAACTCAACACTTCGAATCGGATCCGAGAACGCTGGGCGTGTCGACCTCGGTCCCGAGTTGCTGAAAATGTGCCGGTTGCCGGATTTTGTGGCTCAGGAAGTTGGGGTGCGACAGTAGAAGTCTGTACCGGGAGTGTTTGGGCGGAGCCGGACCGCGGGTCTCGACCATGATCAAGGGGCGAACAGGGTGGGGCCTGAGGGTGTGACAACTGATGAGCAGCTCATTGCTCGCTGGAACAGCGGACGGGACCAGTCTGCTCGAGACGCCCTGATTAATCGGTATCTCCCCCGGTTCTATGGGACGGCCCGAGCGATGCTCGTGCGTGCGGAGGAGGCGGAGGACATTGCTCAGGAAGTCATGTTGAAGGTTGTGGTCGCTCTGGACCGGTTCGACGGGCGGTCGACGTTCCAGGCCTGGTCGTACGCGATTCTCCTGAACACGGTTCGGACCTCGTTGAGGCAAGGGAAGCTGCGGGGGCAGAGGCTCGAGCGGGTGGCCGATATTGAGAGTGTGGCCGCTCCCGAAAGTGCGCTGGAGCGTCGACTCGCTGGAGAAGAAACCAAGTCGATTCTGGAAGCCGCAATGCAGAAGCTGTCGGAGAAGCAAAGAGTCGCGGTGGTCTTGATGCTCATGGAGGGTCTCACCGGGGCGGAAGTGGCGGCGATCGAGGAGTGCTCAGTGGATGCAGTTTATCAACGAGTGGCAGACGCCCGCAGCTTGTTGCGGAGTGAGGTCTCGCTCAAACGTGTCTGGCTGGGTGAATAGACAGGACAAGTGAACGCCATGAATGGTCAAACGAAATTCGACGCCGATCCCGAACTGGACCAGCTGTTAGTCCACTGGCGGCAGCAGTTGGATTGCAACGACTCGCAATTGCAGCGGTTGCGGGACGCCGTCACGAGCCAACTGGCTGGGGGGAAGTTCGAGGGCGAGAGCCCCGTTCTCCCCAGCCAGCGGCGGGCTGTATTGCCTGTCCCGCGGCGGCGACCCCTGATCGGGCTCGTGGCTGCGGTCATGTGCCTGGCACTCACGGTCTGGTTGTTCGATTCGGCTCCGAAGGGGGTCACCGTCAACAACTCGCTTGCGTTGGACGGACAAGTCTCTTTCACAGCTGCGGAGGTCCGTCGTCAAGAAGAGCTGGTCTGCGAACTCGACCGGGTCTTTGAGCATCAACTGGTCGGCGTCCACCTGCGGGGGGAAACGGTCTCGGTCGATGTGACCGATGAATCGCTGGCAACGGCCGGGGCTCCACGACTGCTCATGCGGTTCGTACTGCAACAGCGAGTCGGGAATGGGGATTGGTCGACCGTGACGCAGGAGGAAGTCATCGGCCCGCAGGACAATCAGTTCGGCTTGCTGGACGATTCTCGGCACGAGGTGGGGTATTGGTCGCACCTGTTGCCGGACCATTCGCTTTGGATGGAGGCGACGATCACTCAACCCGGAGGCGGGATTGTGCGCCGCGCCGGGCAGTATCAACTGAATCATCCGGCCGAGGTATGGACTCAATCGTCCGAGGGGCGGCAGCGTCGCATGCTGGTGGTTTATGAGTTATTGAATCCTTGTGCTCGCGGGGTGATCTGATGCGAACGCTCGCTCAGCTTTTCTGCCTTCTTGTGATCTATGCGACCACCCTCCCTGCGCAGGCTGAGGAGGAGGTCCCGTTTGAATTCCGCCCGGGCCAGACAGACCAATTCGCTGGCGCGACCTGCATCCTTCGGGTCTCGACGCCTGCCGTCCAGAAGCCTCACAGCATTGTCTGGCAGCTGACCTCCGAAAGCCGCACGCTCGCTCAAGGGAACACCGTACTCCAGCCTGTCGAGAATCATGCGAGTGATTCGACATTCGAGTTGAAGACTCCCGAAACGGTAAATGGGGTTGTGTTGAATGCCACTCTGAGGTGCCACCTCGAAGGTTCGGCCGCAGAGGTCGTCTTGCCGCTCCGTCTTCGGGGGCCGAATCCCTTTGAGCATGTTCGCGAGACGCTCGAGAAGAACAAGATCGCTCTATACGACCCCGTCGGGAAGACTGCCGAGGCATTCCAGGGACTGGAGGTCACCGTGCAGTCCGTCACCACGCTGCAGAAGGTCGACGAGGCCCCGCTCGTCATCATCGGCGAGGGAGTCGAGTGGAATGATCGCTTGACTGAACGGGCGGACGAACTCGCGCGGCATGGGAAACTGGTGCTAGTGCTGCGCCCGCAAGACGAGTCGATATGGCCGCTGAAGCTCTCGGCGGAAAACCTCTCTCAATGGAAGTTTGTCTCGCTGGCCGAAAGCGGACTGGTCCCCCAGAAGCTCGACATCGAGTTCTGGCGAACCGAAGCGAACACCCGGGCCGGATGGGAACTTTCAATCAGTCGCCAGAAACTGCAGCTCGTCCCCCAGAATGGCCCTCAGGTCTGGGAGATTTCCGAGTATCACACTGTGAACAAGGGACGCTGCCTGTTCATCGGCTTTCCGCTGATCGCCCGGTGGAACTCGTCGCCTGTCCCGCGTGAACTGCTCGCCGAGATTCTGATTTCTCACCTCACCCCACTATCCGCAGCTGCTGCTGCTGAAACCCACTAAGGAGTCAACATGTTCAAGGTTTTCCGTCTCACCCTGTGTGCCATGGTGACACTGTTCGTCACTGTGCCGCCAGCATCAGCTGCCGACGATGATGCCAAGCTGCCGATCCCCGCAGCGATCCTGCCGTTTGAGGCCCGTGGTGATGTCAAAGAAGAAGCAGCCCAAGTGGCCGACCTGTTGTTTGCGGAACTCATCACCTGTGAAGAGTTGATGCTCGTGGAGCGTGAATCGATTGCATCGGTGTTTGCGGAATTGAAGCTCAATCAGTCGGGGGTTGTGAAAGCCGAAGAGGTGGCACAAGTCGGAAAACTGACCGGCGCGAAACTTCTGATCAGTGGTTCCGTGTTCCAAGTCAATGGCGACCTCTATCTGGTCGCAAAGGTGATTGGGACAGAAACGAGTCGTCTCTCGGGCGCATCCGTGAAGGGAGCGGCCAACTCCGATCTGGGCGACCTGGTGAAGAAGCTGGCCGAAGAGGTCAAGCTGGTTGTGGCCAAGAAGTCCGACACACTGCTCCCCAAGGTAGTTGCCGATGCCGATTGGCTCGCGGACGTGAAGAAGGATTTGAAAGGGAAGAAGCTGCCGAGCATCACAGTTTCGATTGGCGAACGACATGTCGGACAACAAGTCCTCGATCCGGCGGCCCAGACTGAATGCGAGCGCCTGTTGACCGAACTCGGGTTCGAGGTCATTGACAGCGAGGACGCCAACTCGGTGCGGGCCGATGTCATCATTAAGGGTCAAGCCCTGTCCGAATTCGCGACCCGTCGCGACGACCTCGTCTCCGTGAAATGCCGCGTCGAGGTCAAAGCGATGCAGCAGGCCAATGGCAAACTGTTGACCTCTGACGCCGAAACCGCCATGTCCGTCGGCCTCGCGGAACAGATCGCCGCCAAGTCGGGATTGCAGGCCACCGCCCGGACTCTCGTCGGTCGCGTCGTGACCAAGCTGGTCGTCGCTCCCGAGGCACCCGCACCCGCTGCACCTGCTGCCGCCGCTCCCGAGGCCGCTGTCGAGAAATAACTTGTGAGGTAGTAGAATTCGTAAGAATTCTGCCGCCCCAAACTCTCCGGACCCTGTTGACCCAACAAGTTGAGATTGGTCGACCATCACGTTCCCCACGACATCGGCTGCCGTCCTCCGCAGCCGATGTTTTCGAGAGATGCTCATGTCCTCCGCCATCGTTCGCCGCTCGATTCGATTCGCCTCCGCCCAGGTCTGCTCCTTGATGGGGATGAGTCCGACGAAGTTTCCGAACGGTCTGATCGGTTGCCTGGCGGTCTTGTTGCTCCTCTGCGGTGCGCAGTCAGCCAGCGCGGGAACGGTCGCCCTGTTCGCGACGCGGGAGGCGGGGCAGGTCGTGGTGGACTTGGCGGGGGTCGAGTTGTCGCAGCGGGAGGGGGTCGATCTGCTCGACCGGTCGCGGATTGAGCAGGTGCTAGCGGAGCAGAAGTTGACGGCCTTTGGAGACAAGTCTGATCCGCTCCTCTTGGGGCAACTGCTCGGAGTCGAGATGTACATCGTCTGGGACCAGCCAGGGGCCGAGCCCGAGGGGCGGTTGATCGTGTTTGACGGAGCCACTGGAGTTCGTCTGGATGATCGGCACATTGCGGACCAGGACGCCACCCTGTTGGCCCAAGCGGTAGCGACTCATGTCGACGCGGCTCTGAAGAAACAACAACTGATCCGCGACGCCCAGCTGCGGCTGATCTCGCTCACGTCCCTGCGAAACGTCAACCTGCCTCCGCAGATGCAGGCACGTGCCGAACAGTTTCTGTCCCAGTTGGAACAGAGCATCACGCAACACCCCCACTGCGGCATGCTGGAGCGTGCGCGGTTGCGGTACGTCGTGCGCGAGCAGTCGCTCCCCATCGCCCGCAAGCAGGCCCACCTACTGGGAGCCGCCCACACCGTCACCGTGGAACTCTCGCAAAGCGGTGGGAACCAGTGGGTCGTGAAACTCATGGTCCATCCAGCGGGTCAGGCTCAACCGCTGGCGATCGAGGAGACCATGAAACTCGATGGCGGATCGGGCGACGGTGCCGTGACCGCGTCCCTCGCCGAGAAACTCAGCCAACTCAAGGTTGAAGACATCCGCCGGTTTTCGGAAGAGGAACGACGCCAGTTCGAGATCGCCGCGTTGATGAACGAGGGGCGGCGAATGCTGGGATCAGGCCAAGGTCTGAAAGCCGCCTCGCGATACGAGGCCGCATATGCACTGGGTGAGGTGGACTATTCATTGCCAATGTTGTCCCAATCGTTGCGTCAATACGCCGAGACATTGTCCCAGAATCATTGGGAGCACCCCGCGATTCCGGTCCATGATGTGATCATGAACCCGGTTTCGCCCGAATGCTGGTTCGAATTGGCCGACCTGGCCCACTATCGAATCGATGTCCTCGATCGAATGCACCAGAAATCGATGCGAGAGTTCAACTGGCCGCACTTGAAAAGTCCTGTGCCCGGATCCGATCGTTTCGCCACGGGAATTGACGAACTCCGCTTGCTGATCCCCCCGAATACAGTCGTACTGGTCACACCCGACGAACTGCCTGCTCAATACAACGCATTGCAGATGGCGTATCTGCGTGGCTACGACCAACACTTTCAGAAGTTCGCGACTGACGGGCGTCGCAAGTTACAGGGAGACGATCTGCATCGTTTCAACCAGCAGGTGTCGTTCAATCAGTTAATCCATCTCGCTGATTCAATTGCCATGCACTTTAACCCACACTGGGCCGACCAGTTCGTGGAAGTACTGACCGTCAACTTGCAGAATGAGCGGTGGCTACGCGACGCAACCACCATTGCATACTTCGTGAATGAACTTCCCTCGCAACAACGCAATCTTGCTCAATCCCGACTCGACTCGATTGACTTCCAGAAGTACCCGGCTGGCAGCTTGGGGGGACAATACATCCGCTTGTATTCGGAACAGGGAGGCAGCAAGAGGCCTTCGCCTGAGTTCGATTCGCATTGCGTACGGTTGGCGGAACAGATCGCCGAAGAGTACGAGAAGCCAGACACAAATGTGAATGGAATAGTGGGATTCGGAATGCCAGGGATCCCCATTCTGAAGATCCCAACGCGACAGCACGCCCTTGGCACGCTCCAGAGTGCCACATTACAACTGGTGACCAATCAGGAACTGGCCCAATCCACCCGAGAGGCGTTATTTCTCAGACTGCTTCAGCAAGAGATCTTCCCGTCTCAACTACTTTTCGCCGTCACCTCTCCGAGGTCGGGGGCAGCGTCTGTGGAGACGCTGAAGCAGGCGATCGAAATATTGGAGGCGAAAGACATCGGTCAGCAGAGTCCGTGGAAAGAACTCATCGAATTGCTTCGTAAGAGCCAGAAAGTGGCCCAAGCGCCGATGCCGAATGTCACCATTGATGCACGTCACTTGTCGCTTCCCTGGCGAAGTGTGTCCGAGGTCTCCTTGTCGGAAACAGGCAGGCATCCGACGGCGATCCACTTTACGGGAATCCACAAGGGGAATCTCTACATCGTCTCATCTCGTGAGGAGCGTGGAAGGAATGTCATTGTTCTCCAGATTCATCGAAAATCGCTCACTGCGAACACACCATCGGAACGGATCGTTGAGGAAGATTTCTCCCGCGACGCGATCAACGCGGGAACCCTGAAAGTCGCCCAACTTCGTCAATGCAAGGTTCACCTTGCAGGTTTTTTCACCCTCCACCTCTCTAGTGCGGAGCTCGGGTTCTCCGATGACTCTCTCGTGATGCCCACTGTGGCTGATGGCCTGTACGTCTTCCCAATTGAGGGTGGTCCACGGCTCCGAGTTGGAATTGAGAAGGGACTGCCCTCCAACTTCGTCCAATGTGCGATGCCTGTGGGTGACAAGGTTCTTGCTTGGGTTGGATTAACAGGGAGTGAATCGAATTTCGTCTCGATCGACAGAACCTCTCGCAAGGTCCAACTGCTCGCCTCGTGTCAGCGCGAACAAGAGCAAACTCCCCTAGACAACATGCCTGGAGCGAAGTTCACGTTGATGCAACCGCCTCCGAACAGCAAACACTTGGTGATGTCGATCATTGATGCCCGAGGGAAAATCAGCCAGCGGGATTCTAAAAATGGGTTTTGGGAGTACAACATTGCTGAAGGCACATTCTCGCAAATCCCCTGTCTGAAGGAGGGGGATGCCCAGTTCTTTGCCAGCGGACACAATCCGTTCGCGATCAACAGGTACGACTCTCAGACGAGACAGACCGAATGGGTGCGGATCGATCCGGTCACTCAAAAAGCAGCCAATATCCCCAGTGTAGACATTCCCCTCTCGTGGACTCCGATCTACTGTTCCGATTCCGTGAATTGGTGGTATAGAAAGTTAAGCGGCGTCGGACATCGACAAGACATTGACTCGGGTGAAATGACCGAATTCCGTGTCGCGGTCGAAGGCGAAGCCAACGTCGATAAGGTCATGTTCCACCAGAACGAAAACACCGCCATCATCCAGATGGGCACTCGTCTCTGGATCGCCAGAGACTTCCATCTGAAACCGGAATAGCGGTTCATCCGGCAATATGAGGTGATGGATAGCGAGACCGGCCTGTGAATGAAATCCAGTGGGGAAGCCTGACGTGTTCGATCTATTTCGAGCCCGGTGTTCGACAGCTGTGGAGCGGGGTGAACCATGAGGAACAGTGCAGGTCGAGCCGGATCATGGCAATCGGAATGACTGGGCGGCCGGTTCATGGCCAGAGACTCCGGGAGCACGTTGAGCGAAGTCAACAGATGGGGAACGATCGCTGGAACTGACGCGATCGAAACCAGGTCTCTTCGTTCTCTTCGTGTTCAACCCCTCCCCACTACGCCAAGATCGGCGTGACCACTTCGCCGTGGACATCGGTGAGGCGGTAGTCGCGGCCTTGGAAGCGGTAGGCGAGGCGTTTGTGGTCGTACCCCAGGCAGTGCATGATCGTGGCGTTCATGTCGTGGACATGGACCGGGTCGCGGACGATGTTGTATCCGTAGTCGTCGGTCTCGCCGTGGACCATGCCGGGTTTGATGCCCCCGCCCGCCATCCAGGTCGAGAAGCATCGCCCGTGATGGTCGCGGCCGTAGTCGTCTTGCAGGCCACCCTGTCCGTAGACCGTCCGGCCAAACTCCCCCGCCCAGACGATCAGTGTGTCCTCTAGCAGTCCGCGACGCTTTAAGTCAGAGATCAGTGCAGCTTGCGGCTGATCGATATCATGGGCCTGCTTGGGCATGTTGGTCGGGAGGCTGCCGTGCTGGTCCCAGCCGCGATGGTACAGTTGCACACAGCGTACGCCGCGTTCGAGCAGGCGTCGGGCGAGCAGGCAGTTCGCGGCGAACGTCCCCGGTGTCTTGGCCTCCTCGCCGTAGAGATCGAAAGTCTCTTGCGACTCGGTACTGAGGTTGATCAGATCAGGGACCGAGGTCTGCATCTTAAATGCCATCTCGTACTGCGAGATGCGGGTGGCGATCTCAGGATCACCCGACTGGGCCAGCTGGCGGGCATTCAGTTTCGCGAGCCCATCGAGCATGTTCCGCCGCATCTCGCGGTCGATCCCCGGTGGATCGGTGAGATACAGGACCGGGTCACCGCTGCTGCGGAGTTTGACTCCCTGGTAACTGGAGGGGAGAAACCCGCTCCCCCACAGCCGATCCATCAGCCCCTGATTGGCGTCTTTCCCGGACCCGTGAGAGATCAGCACGATGAAGGCGGGCAGGTCATCCGCATCGCTACCCAATCCATAGCTCAACCACGCTCCGAGCGAGGGGCGGCCGGGCTGTTGCGAACCGGATTGCATGAACGTAATCGCCGGGTCGTGGTTAATCGCCTCGGTATGCATCGAGCGGATCAGGCAGATGTCATCGATGTGCTTCGACGTATGCGGGAGCAGGTCGCTGATCCAGGTTCCCGCCTGACCCGCCTGATGAAATCCGAACTTCGGCGCGATGACCGGAAAGCTCTTCTGCCCGGAGGTCATCCCCGTGAGACGCTGCCCCTGCCGAATCGAATCCGGCAGCTCGCTGCCATGCAGTTCCTTCAGCTTGGGCTTGTAGTCGAGCAACTCCAGATGCGAGGGACCGCCTGACTGAAACAGGTAGACGACCCGCTTCGCCTTCGGGGCAAAGTGTGTCGGCACCGTTCCCCGCGATGCCGCAGCCTGGCTCTCCCGAGCCAGCAGCCCCGCCAGCGCAGCGGCCCCGAGTGCGGACGCTGTGCCTTGCAGCATGGACCGCCGCGTTTGAAGTTGGACGAATTCTTGGAATGGGTTCATGGTCGTCTTCTCGTTTGGTTCAGTGTCGTCTTTCGCTCCGCGAAAGGACGCTTCTGATGATTGCTTCGCCCCATCACGGCTTCGAGATCGTCTCATTGAGGTTGAGAATCACACTGGCTACAGTCGTCCATGCGGCTAGCTCGGAGGCGGGAATCTTCGAATCATGCGGCGAGTGTCCAATCGACAAGAGCTTCTCGGCGGATGCCACATCCCCCTCAAATGTTTTGAGTGCGGTCTGCAGCATCTCGGTCAGCACAGCTGTCTCTTCGGCATCCGGTGAACGACTGACAGCCAGATTAAACGCCCAGTCCAGCCGGGTCTGTTGATCCGGGGAGTGCAGGACCACCCGTTCGGCGAACTTCCGAGACGCCTCCACGTAGGTCGGGTCGTTCAGCAGCACGAGGGCCTGGAGCGGAGTGTTCGTGCGAGCGCGACGGATCAGGCAAGTCTCCCGATCGGGGGCGTCAAAGGTCGTCATCCCCGGCGGCGGGCACGTGCGTTTCCAGAACGTATACATGCTGCGGCGGTAGAGACCCTCACCCAGATCGGGAGCGTACTTCTCTCGTCGTTCGACCGAGACATCCTCCCAGAGCCCCTCCGGCTGGTAAGGCTTCACACTCGGCCCGCCGACGCGCTCGACGAGCAGTCCGCTGATCGCGAGCGCGTTGTCTCGCACCGACTCGGCCGGCAGTCGAAAACGTGGCCCGCGCGTGAACCACCGGTTACGCGGATCGTGTTCCAGCATCTCGGGTATCACATGCGAGGACTGGCGATAGGTTGCCGACATGACAATCATCTTGAGAATGGCGCGCGTGTCCCACTTCCGGGCGATTAACTCCGTGGCCAGCCAGTCGAGCAGTTTTGGATGGCTCGGCAGTGCTCCCTGAATGCCGAAGTCCTCGGAGGTCTCGACGATCCCGATCCCAAAGAGCATTTCCCACCAGCGATTGACCGCCACTCGGGCTGTCAGCGGATGTCGGGAATGTGTCAGCCAGCGGGCCAGATCGAGTCGCGTCGCCCCCTCGTTCGGAAGCCCCGTGAACGCACTCAGCACTCCCGGCTGGACCTCGTCGCCCGGCTGATCGTATTGACCTCGCTTGAGAATGTGTGTTGGCCGCCTGGGCGACATCTCCCCCATCACCATCGTGACGGGGATCGCTTTGTCGAGATCGGCGATCTTCGTTGTGGTCTGGGCCGATTCTTCTTTGCATTGCCGGGTCAGCGCGTCGACGTTGTCGATGTAATACTGCCGCAGGCGAGCCAACTGCTCGGGCGTCCGTTGCTCGGGAGCGACGGCCAGAATCCCTTTCAGTCCCCCGAGCGTCTCCCCCTTCGACAAAGCCAGCGCGTCTTCGGGCGTCAACGTCGTCGAGTAAACTCGCACATCGTCGATTCGACCTCGGAACGGAGCCGAGCTGTTTCGCAAGGCAATATGAAACGGCTTGTCGGTCTGGAGGGTCCCATCGAGTGTGTTGCCGGTCGGGACATCGAGTTCCTGAGGCTGTCCATCAACGTAGATTTTCAGTCCCGCAGCCTTCGTCGAACCGTCATAAGTGACTGCCACATGGTGCCACGCGTTCAACGACATCGCGGTCTGGGTGATGACCTTGAAGGCGCGATCGGGCCAATGATGGACGAAATGACTCGCCAGCTTGCCACTCTCCAGAATCACGTCGTAGCCGCGAAAGGCGTTCCCCTCGTCCATCTTGGAAAGAACGGTGCTCGCTTCGTGGCTGGTCGGGTAGATCCAAGCCGAGAAGGAGCAGGCCTGGGTATTCTCGAAGCTCCCGACATCCCCGGCGGCAATGTGGGTCGTCCCTTCAAAGTGGCTCGCACCGCCCAGCCGTCCATCGATGGGGGCCAGTGTTCCCTGTACGGCTCCCGGCTTCTTGGCTTTGGCCAGATTGGCAATCGTGGTCCCGGTCGTCTCATCCAGGGGGAAGTGCGCCACCAGACCGACTGGCCCCGACTGGGCGATCTGTTCGTGTGTCAGTGATGCGGCCCACTGAGCCAGCTCGGCGTCGACTTGATTGGGGCGAGCCTTCAACTGTTCGGTCAGCTGGTCGCGTTTCGCCGTCAGGGCGGCTAGCTCCGCCTGCTGGGCCGGAGAGGGAACCTTCAGCAGCGGTTCGGCCATCCGTCCCTGGCTGTAGCCGACGACCTTGTCGGGGATGTTGTTGAAGTACGCCGCAAACCGGTAGAAGTCGGTCATCGTGAGCGGGTCGAACTTATGGTCGTGGCAACGGGCACATTGCAGCGAGAGGGCCATGAAGGCCGAGGCCGTTGTATGCACGCGGTCGACGACGTATTCGATCCGGTATTCCTCTTCAATGATCCCGCCTTCTGTCGTGAGGACATGGTTTCGATTGAATCCCGTCGCGACCTTCTGGCTGAGCGTCGCCTCAGGGAGGAGGTCACCCGCCAGTTGTTCCGTCAGGAACTGGTCATACGGCATGTTTCGCGAGAACGCTTCGATCACCCAGTCCCGCCAGGGCCAGAGCGTGCGCAGCTCGTCGTTGTTGTAGCCGTTGGTGTCGGCATAGCGGGCAGCGTCGAGCCACTGCATCGCCATCCGCTCGGCATAACGCGGAGACGTGAGCAGGCGGTCCACAACCGCTTCGTAAGCCTTGGCGGACTGGTCAGCCAGGAACGCCTGTCGCTCCTCCGGGGTCGGTGGCAGCCCCGTCAGATCGAGTGTCACCCGCCGCAGCCACGTACTGCGGTTGGCTTCGGGCGAAGGAACACGCCCGGCCCGCTGGAGTCCATCGAGCACGAACAGGTCGATCTCATTTCGCGGCCAGTCGGATTGGGCCACCTTTGGAAGCGGCGGCCTCTCCGGTGGGGTGAAGGCCCAGTGCGCGGCATAGGGTGCCCCTTCAGCGATCCAACGTTTCAGGATATCCCGCTGCTCCGGGGTGAGCGGTTTCTCAAACTCTTTCGGGGGCATCTGCGTGTCGTCGGTCGCGTCGATCCTCGCGACCAGTTCGCTGGCGGCTGGATCACCGGGAACGATCACTCGCCGCTTGTCGGGATGCCCCGCAATCGCCGACTCCCGCAGGTCGAGCCGCAAGTCCGCCTCCCGCGATTCTTCCGCCGGACCATGACAGTTCCAGCAGTGATTGGACAGGATCGGCCGGACATCCCGGTTGAAGTCCAGCGGCGCCCTTTCGGCCGCTGCCAAAGGCAACACGCCAACCAGGAGCATAGCGACCAGAGACACAGCACGCAGCATGGGGAATGACCTCGAAAGAAGGCAATCAGCGCCGCCGAAACAGACACTGGCAGTATGCCCTCACTATACCGGACGGAACGGACGGATCACACGCGCCCGCCACTTGCGTTAGTGAGGGGTTGTCAGGGAATGACCTGATCGCTGACATTCACCGCGCTCTCGGCGATAAAGCTCCATGGAGGACCATCAAAGCATGGTACCAGCGGGCGGCTCATCGCTAGTCTACAATTTTCTCTAGCCGAGGAAGCTGGTTCGAGACCGAATCAATCAGCAGAAAATGAGATAAGCACACTGGCCCAAAGACCTGACTCTGACCAAGACGGAATCATTGAATGAGACTGGCCTCCCAGCCGATCCGTTGCATTCCCCAATTCAGCTCCATCGCGATCTTCCGAATATCTTTCTCCTGAATCTCCCCACGGCCTGCGGTAGTCCTGGGCAAGAAGAGGATGTCTTCCTGAATGTCTGGGGCCAAGTTGAGGAGAGTGAGGATCTGAGTCATCCTGGCTGGTGTGATTTGGGCGTAGCGGGCGAGTTCGGACTGGTTGGTGATCTGGCCGGTGCGGAGCAATTCGTCGCAGTGGATGGCCAACGCCATGAGGCGGCTGATGCGAGGGATTTTACCCTTGGGGGTATCCGGAGCCGCGCCGGGGCGGAGGTGTTGGCGACCGTTGTAGCGGCGGGTGGTCTGGAAGTTTCGGGTGATAGTCAGCATGGAACGGTGAGTGGTTAGAGGTCAGGAGTGAGTGAAAGAGTTAGCCGTCGGGCTGGCCGGACGTGCGGTGCAGTGCTGTCGAGAGCCAGAGGGGAGTGTCTGGCCCACTGGCCATCACAGCGCGGTCTCTTGGGTGAGGGCTTGTAGGCCGTTGGGGCGGAAGGTGAGAGAGAGTTGGCCTTGTTGGCCGTGGTAGCCGATGCGTTCGATCAGGAGTTCGAGGACGCGGGATTGGTCGCGGGGGGCGAGGGCGGCCCAGGTGTGGTGGAAGTGGGTGAGGAGGCGGGTGACTTCCGGTTCGTTGATCTGGTGGGTGCGGAGGGTGGTGAGTTCGTTGTCGATTTCGGTCAGGCGGCGTTCGGTGGTGCGGATTTGGTCTTGCAGGTCAGCGAGTTGAGTGACTCACTGCGTTGCAGTGAGGGAACTAGAACAGCTTTGCGAGTTGTCTCGACGCACAGCCCTCCCCCCCAGCTCCATCGAGTTGGCGGTATTGAACTGCTTCACACGTGGCACCCCGCGTTTTCCGTGATCCGTTATGGAGTGGACTTCGTATCCCTCTGGAGGGAGAATCGTCGCACTTCAACAGGGGGCCGAGCGGTGACAACAGACAACTGGCATGATGTGTGTTACGGACGTGATGAACTGCTAGGCAAGCTGCAGGAGGGGTACAGGCTTTCGGCAGCGGGGTTGCCGCAGTTTCATATTCTGCTGGGGATGACCGGGATCGGGAAAACCCGGCTGGCGCAGGAGGTCTACCGCTGGCTGACGCGGGAACACGACCCACCGACAGTGGGCTGTCCTGAGGGGTACTGGCCCGATTATTTCCATGACGCGGCGACCAAGGACCGGGTGAATCCGGCCTTTGATGATCGGCCCCGACCGGCGATTCCGTTTCTGTGGTGGGGAATCAAGTTTCGCGACGACCGGGACGATGCGCTGCATGAGGCCCTGCCCGAACTGGCTGCTCACGCCATCCAAGTCACCATCCGACGAGAGATCAAGGAAATCCATGGCGACTGGTGGTGGAAGCTGTTGAGCAACGGCATGGGATTGATTCCCCTTCTGAGTGTCGTACCTGCGCTCAAGGATGGACGTGACGCATGGAGGTCAAAGCAGGAGAAGATTCGACTCGAAGCACGGCTCTCCGAATCGGTGACGCAGACACGAGAACAAATCCAGCGCGAGCGGATCGACCAGATTCTCAACACCCTCAAACTCTTCCTGGATGAGAAACAGACCGAAGCCCCGACGATTCCGGTCGTGCTGTTCCTGGATGATGCGCAGTGGATCGATCCGCTGACACTGAAGATGATCGGCGAGGTGTGGACCCTCGCGCGAAACAACAAATGGCCGCTGTTCGTCATCGCCACCCACTGGGATGACGAGTGGGACAAGGACCTCGCCCAGCCTCCGCCCGACAAAAAGCCTCAGAAGCTGGCTCACTTTCTCGACTGTCTGGAACCCGCGCCGCGCGCGGGACTCACCGAGTTGCGAGTCTGCGGCGTGCCGATCCCGCCTCTCCGGGAATGGATTCAGCGGTGGCTGCCGGGGCTGACGCAGGACCAGCAGGCTCTCCTGCTGGACAAGGCGCACGCCCTGGGGGTCAAAGGGGCCGCGGGGGGCAGTCCGCGCGTGCTGGAGCATCTGATGGAGTTGCTGCTCGACGATCCCCTGGACAGCTTCGAGGGCGGCGACCCAACCGCCCCGCTGCGTCCGGGGACGGTCGACTGGATCCGGGACAATATCCACGACCTGAGCGACATCATCAAGAAACAGTTCAAGAAACTCGATCGCGAGGTCCGCAAGGCACTCGGCTGGAGCAGCTTGCAGGGGCGGCGGTTCCTGGCCGAAATCACCACGCGGGTGGCCGACCGGATTGCTCGTGATCCTGTGCACGGTCTCGATGGAGCGGCGATCGGGGCGGCAATGACCCGGGCCGAAACGCCGCATCACTGGATCGAACGCCCCGCAGCTGCCGCAGCGAATCCCGGTCGGTTCAACCAGTGCGACTTCCGCTCGAACGTCTTTCACGAGATCGCGAGAGAACACTTCTCGCATGACAAGGCCGAGATTGCCGCCATCGAGGCCGCCGTCACTGCGGTGTTGACCGAATGGCTCGTCTCCGGTCGGCTCGACCCGCCACTCGATCTGAACCTGCTCAGCACTGACGATCTCACCAGCGAGGAGCGCCGCGACGCCCTGCAAATGGCCATCGCCCGCTTCCGCCCCGACGTAGGACGGGCCCATTGGCCCGTCCCTCCCCCCGCCGACCCTGCCCACTGGCCCCTCTACGGCCAAGCTCTCGCCCGCCTGGTCCAGCTCGACCGGTCCGAGTACCGCTGGGAACGGGCCGAGGAAGCCGCGATCGAGTTCGCCGACGCTCGCCCCGATGGCTGGCCATTGGAGATGCTGGACTTTGAACTGCAGTTCTCGATGGTCGATCTACTCCGCGAGATGTGCGAGTACGAGCGTGTGGTTCGTTTGCTGACGCCGCTCGCAGCTCATTTCAATTCACAGGATGTGGAATCACTCGACCGACTCGAGCTCAACCACGCTGGACTGGTGATCGAGCGGCTCGGGTTGGCCCAACAAATGGCGGGGAAACGATCTGCAGCCAGCACGCAATATCGACAACTTCTGGATCTCAATGAGGCGGTACTACAACGCTTCGGCGCGTCGCCCCAGAGCCTGCGGGACGTGTCGGTCTCGCTGGACAAGGTGGGGGATGTGGAACTTTTGGAGGGGGACCGCGCGGCCGCGCTCAACAAGTTCCAGAAGAGCCTGCAGCTGTGCGAGCAGATCGTGGAGCAGTTCGGCGCGTCGCCCCAGAGCCTGGAGGATTGGGCGTTGAGTCTGTATCGCGTGGGGCGGATTCTGGAGGCGATTGCCCAGCTGGAAGAGATCGTCGCCCACGGCTGGGGCTCACCCCGGACGCAAGTGCAACTGGAGGGGCTTCGCGGGATGCAGTGAGCGGAGGAGTCGACGCCGGGAGGGACCCCCTCGCGTCGAACCCCCGCCCAGACGCCGTACACCGCCCTGATCCGTGAGATTGGCCACCAGGGCGACGCCTCCCGGTTCATCAAAGCCGACAAGGGACTCTTCGGCCTCAAGCGGTCACAGAGACCGGCCAACGGTGAACCCGCCTCAACGCCCCATGAACCGTGCGGGCGTTTTGCCGTCCCCAGAGCTGCTTCGGCTTCTGGAGTTCGATGCGAAGACGGACCTCTTCCAGCTTCTGCGACAGCTCCTCTTCCGAGGGCAACGCCGTGCGGTACTCCGCCGCGATGACCTTGTTGGGCAGCCCCTCCAGCGCGTACTTCACCAGCGTCTGTCCCTTCGACGCACACAGGATGATGCCGATCGGTGGGTTCTCGCCCTCGACCACCCAATGCTCTCGGGCATAGTTTCAGATACAGGTGCATCTGCCCAGCGTCGGCGTTCGTAAACTTCCCCAGCTTGAGGTCTATGATGACGAGGCTGCGGAGGCGGCGATGGAAGAACAGCAGATCGATGCGGTACCACTCGTCATCGATACGCAGTCGTCGCTGGCGACCGACGAAGGTGAAGTCCCCGCCGAGTTCCATGAGGAATGCTTCCAGGTTGGCAACGAGCGCGGCCTCCAGATCGATTTCCCGAGTACTCGTTCTTGAGGTTCAGGAACTCCAGGATGCAGGGATCTTTCACCTCTTCATCAGCTGTGACCACATCAGTCGCGACGGATGTTTGCCCCTTGGCCAGCACAGCTGTTTGCTTCCGTGACAGCAGTGCCCGTTCGTAGAACTGGGTATCGATCTGCCGTTCGAGCTGTCGGACTGACCAGCCACCGCGAATCGCTTCGGCTTCGTAGAACCGGCGAGCATCGTCCTTCCTCACGCTCAGCTAGAGCGGTTCTACGGTGGGTCTTTACACATTCCCATCCAGAAAAACCGCCACCTCTTCGCCCCACAGGGGCCGGACTCGATTGCCCAGGGCGGAGCAGAACGACGCCAGTCGTGCCGCGTAGCCCTGGGTCCGCGAGCACCACAGAGCTGCCCCCAGCCCTGAAAGGGCGTCACCCCGAGCCGCCCCAATGGTGTCGCCCTTTCAGGGCTTCGATCGGAAG
>JAYWFM010000478.1:0-7036 GCA_043778825.1 Planctomycetota bacterium
GCAGAGAAAGGCAGTCCTCCTGAACTCTGCGTCCTCAGCGCCCTCTGCGTTTCGATTCGTCAATTCATTGGCGTTCGAACGTTCACCATCAGAGGCCGAGTGAATCCGTGTGGGGAAGGGCTACTGGTTTTGGGGATGCCTACTATTCTGACGCACACACTTGGATCGCTCACTCGGATCGTGCGGTCCAGCCCCGTTCATTCAAAATCGACATCCAGGCTCGTCTCGGACACGACCGGCCAGCGGTCCTCCTGCAGCGAGGTCGCCCGCAATTGCCAGGTCCACCGTCCGTGCAGCCGGGCGTCCGACTTGGTCCGAATCGTGAGCAGGCCCTGACTCTGATCGGGCGGTAAGACCAACGGGTCGAACTCGATGACTCCTCGCAGTTCGTCCGGGATGACCAGTTCCACGGTCGTCGGCAGCGGGAGCTTGACCGAGCGCGAGATCGTGACGGGCACCTGGAGTGAGTCGCCGGGTTTGGCGGTCATTTGGGGAGTGGGGATTTCGAGTTTGAGCAGTGCCCCTTCCAGAATCATCGTGATCCGGGCATCGCCGGCCTTGGTGAGCCAGTGCTTGCGGCCTTGCGGATCGGCCACGGCTCCGACCCCGTGGACCACGATGCGAGTGGTCAGTTCGGTCCCCAGCCACTCGGGCATTGTGCAGGGGTAGAAGACCCGGGTCGCTCCGGCAGGGACAGTCATGAGTGGGCCGCGGATGCCTTGGCGGGTGCGGTCCTGCTGGGCGGTCATGGCGATTTGCAGATCGCCGGTGAAGCCGGGCTGGCGGACGATTTCGAGCTCGGCCAGGTACGTCGTGCCGCGATGGACATCCCGCTGCCGCTCGCGGTCGATGACCTTGATCTCAAACGGCGTTGGCATCGTGACAGTCATGAGACATGCCGTGCCATGCAACTCATCCGGCAACCTCGGACAGAGGTTGCCGGTGAGTGGCGATGTGGCCGGAACGGAGACTTCGGTGTCGCCGACCTTGGCCGATCCCGTGAAGACCATCTGACATGTGGTCACCTCCGCATCGGCAGCAGCCTCCAGCGGGACGACGACTTCGGCCTTGCCTTCGGGGATGAGCCAGTCTCCCTTCGCGGTCACTCCTTTGGAGAGTCCCTGGGCCAGGATCGTCACCGGTCCGGTGAACCCGCCGAGTCGCTCGACCTGCAGCTTCAGGTCGAGCTTCCCAGCAAGTGGAACATCAATCTTCTGCGGAACCATCAACCGGAACCCCGGAGCGGCCCGCTCGATGGCCAGCCGATAAATCTCGCTCATCGCTCCGGTGCGTGGGGAGAAGCTGTGAACGATGGCGGTGTGTCGACCGGTGGTGGTGGCCTGGAACCGCGCGAGGGCGTCGAGCGTGCCGCCGTGGTCGTCGTTCTCGATGATGACCTTGCCAGTGGGATCGAGGAGGGTCAGGTTTACGTCGAGCGAGCCGCGAATCGCCTGCGACTGGAGCGTGACGGAGTACCACTCCTTCTCGGTGGCGTCGAAGGCGAACCGCACCTCGGACTGGTCGGCTCCCAGTCGACCGGTGATCGCACTGGGCACTGCCACGAGTGGGGGTTCCGTCCCCGGGGAGGGAAGGGCGGCGACGGCCTGCTCCGGCAGATTGCTTAGCGGGATATCAAACGCGACGACTCCGTGTGGGGTCTGCAACGAGTGACGATGAGCGGTGGCTTTGGCATCGGCGGGGAACGTGATGGTGGCGACCACGGACTCTTCGTGAGCGGCCCCGGTTGCCAGTCCCATGCCGATGAACTCCACCGCTTGCGTCGCTCCCCGGACGCCACGAGCCGGGAGCGTGGTGATTGCTCGCGGTCCTTCGGTCAGGGCCAGGCGGTAGATGTAGGATCGGTCACCGCGAAAGTCGATATCGTGAATCGCGACCGTGTAAGTCTGCCCCGCCGAGGCCCGGAAGGTCAGCGCTCCGTCGAGTCCCTGGGTATCCGCGAAGTCGGCGATCAGGTGGCCCCCGGCATCGCGGACCTCCAGCGACGCTTGAAACTTCGAACCGAGTTGACGAGCCATCAAGTCCACCGAGATCAGCCCGTCCTTCGCAGCTGTCACCTGATAGCGGTCGACCTCGGTCAATCGACTCAACCGTCCCGAGATGGCCACTGGCAAGGCGGGAAGTGGCTGGGGGAGATCGCGGGAGCGGTTCTCGATGATCTCCTGGCCGTTGCTGAGGAAGAACACGGCTGTGGATGAGGTGCCGTTGGCGCTGGCGACCTGCCAGTAGACGGGACCGGGTTTCGCGTCAGCCGGACACGCGATCCGGCCCGCGACCTCGCGCGGAATCGGCGAGGCAGGCAGGCTGGCGCGGAGGCCGACCCAGTACGGCGGCGGCGGCAGGATATACTCCCCCGGTGGGCCGAGTGTTTCCAGCTTGATCTGCGGGTGATGCACAAACCACTGCAGATCGTCCGTCCAGTCATACCCGCCCAGCGTGACTTCGGTCGTGGCCCCGATCTGGACGACCGGAGGGTAGACGTACCCGACCTCCGGGAGTTTGGGGGCCTGGGCTGGCAGAGCGTGGGTATACAGGAGACTCAATGTCGAGAGCGACAAAAGGCGGAGTAGCGTGGGCTTCAGCCCACGTTTCTTGGACGACAACACTCCCGCGTGGGCTAAAGCCCACGCTACCGAAGGCGTCATGAGTACAGCAGCCATCAGGCGAGTACCTCCTCGATCCGCTTGCCTCCGTTGACGATCGGAACCGGTCGTCCCAGCGGGGTCGTGTAGACCTTGTCCGAGTCGACGCCCATCAGGTGGAAGATCGTCCGCAGCAAGTCCTGGATCCCGTACGGCTGGGTCGTGGGGTAGCTGGCCGAGGCGTCGCTGGCCCCGATGACCGCCCCGCGCTTGATCCCTCCCCCGGCCAGGATGACCGTCTGGCACTGCGACCAGTGATCGCGTCCGGCGTCCTTGTTGATCCGCGGCGTGCGGCCCATCTCGCCCATCATGACCACGAGGGTCTCGTCGAGAATTCCCCGCTCATCGAGGTCGTTGAGCAGGACACTCAGCGCCCGATCGGTCGGTGGAACCAGCGTCTTCTGATGACTCGTAAAGTTGTCGTAGTGCGTGTCCCAACTGCCGTGATCGATCCCGATGAACCGGCACCCGGCCTCGACGAGCCGCCGCGCGAGCAGGGCCGACTGGCCGATCGAGGAGTACCCGTACCGCTCCCGCATTTCGGCGGACTCGGCCCGGATGTCGAACGCCTTTCGGGCTGCGGGAGAGGTGGTGAGGTCGATCGCCTTCTCGTAGTAGGAGGCCAGGGTGCCCGCCTTGCCGGTGGCGTCGCGACTCTGGCCGAGACCTTCGACATCTCTCAGCAACTGGCGACGGCGGGTGAAGCGGTCCGCATTGACGGGAGTGGGGGCGTCGAGGTCGCGGACCTGGAAGTCGGGCTGGGACGGGTCGTTCTTGATGGTGAATGGGGCAAACTTCGGGCCGTAGAATCCGGGTCCGCCGGGTCCGAGCGGGTTGGGCATCTCGATATAGGGAGGCACGCTGCCGCCCTGTCCCAACTCGCGGGCCATGATCGACCCGATCGACGGATAGAGGATGTTGAACGGCTCGCCCTGGGCCTGGCCATCGGCAAAGTTTGGCGGATAGCCGGTCAGCACCCAGTGCCGACCGGTCTGGTGGGCATTGTCGGCATGGCTATGAGAGCGGAGGATCGTGAACTTGTCGGCCACGCGGGCACACAGCGGCAGGATCTCGCTGATCTGAGTCCCCGGCACGCAGGTGGCGATGGGGCTGAATACTCCCCGAATCTCGGCGGGGGCCTCCGGCTTCAAGTCCCACATGTCGATGTGGCTCGGTCCGCCTTCGAGCATGAAGAAGATGCAGGACTTGGCCTTGGCCGGGGTGGAGGTGGCAGCCTGGGCCTGCAACTGGAGCAGTGTCGGCAGCGACAGACCGCCGAACAGGCCGGTGGCCCCGACCCGCAGGGCGCTGCGCCGGGAGACCCCGTCGCAGTACGTTGATGGGGTGGAGTTCTGGTTCATGTTTACAGTTCCTCCGGGAGAGGCGCGTCGAAATCGTCGCTCATCCAGACTTGGCCTTGGTGGAGACCAAAGACAAACGGGCGCTGTGCTGGGGGCGATGATTCTGCATCGCCCGTGACGCGCACATGAATCCGATCGTGAAACCGATCACGCAACGACTCGGGCAGCTCGATGCAGCCGTTTTTGACTTCGGCTTCAAACTCGGCACTGAACATGAGACGGGTTCCTGATTGGTGGCCAGCACACTGCCTGAATTCTAGTCGACACGCTGTACATGGGGCGAGTTCCCTTCCGTGGGTGTTTCCTCTCGGTCCCCCGCTCTGCTGGGGCGAGCAGTCAGAAAATACTGACCGTGGGATAGGCTTCCAGCCTGTCTTTTCGCTGAAGATGACAGGCTGGAAGCCTATCCCACGGGTCAGTGATTGAACACGAACTCCTTGGTGTTCAGCAAGGCCCACAGGATGTCTTCGACCGTCTCCCGCCGGTCGGTTGACTCGGAGAATGCCGTGCGCAGCCGAATCCGCTCGGCGTCGCTCGGAAATCGGGCCAGTGTCGTGAGGTACAGATCCTCCATGATCTCGTCACTGGTCTTGGTCGAAGCCGCCAGTCGAGCGGCCCGGCCATCACGGTCGCCGATCTTGTTCGAGGTCTTCGTCGAGTTCAGCAGGTGCAGTGCCTGGGCCATGCTCGGCTCGACGCCCCGTTCGCAGGCACACACCGACTGCCGCCCCGGGCGACCGAAGATCTCCAGAAAGTCCGACGGCAGCTTGTTGTCCCACACCTCGATCGCCCGGGTGCCGACCGGCCAGCCGTTGAACTCTTCCGGAATCCCGGTCGACTGCGAGATCGCATCGAGCAGCACCTCCGCCGGGATCGGCTTCCAGTGGGCGTGCGAGTGGTTCTGGTCATCGGCGGCGTTGGCTCCCTCGACGCGCGAGGTGAGTTGATAGACCTGCGACTCGATCAGCGTGCGGGTGACGGCCCGCAGGTCGTACTTCTGGTCGATCAGATGTTGCGCGAGCGCATCGAGCAGCGGTTCATTCGATGCCGGGTTGGTCGCCCGCAGATCATCGATCGGCTCGACCAGCCCCCGCCCCATGTAATGCGCCCAGAGCCGGTTCACGATCGAGCGGGCAAAATACAGGTTGTCCTTGTGCGTCACCCAGTCCGCCAGTGCCCGTCGGCGGGCCGTCGGCTGACTCAGAACCGCAGCCGGGGCACCCAGTCCCGCAGCGGGGATGACCTCCTCGCTGCGGGGATGCTTCAAGTCGGCCCCCTCCTTGTCGACGATCTTCAGTCCACCCGTCGAGACCGCGCGGCGGTCGACTCCGGTGAAGAACCCGGCCAGGGCCACATAGTCCCGCTGGTCCCAGCGCTCGAACGGGTGGTGATGGCACTGGGCACACTCGATGCGGACGCCGAGGAAGAGTTGGCTGACCGAGCGGGCCAGCTTCTCGGGATCCTTCTGCACCTGATAGAACCCGGCGGGAGACTCGGCCAGCGTGGTCCCCTCGACAGTCAGGATCGACCGCACGAACTGGTCATAGGGGACGTTGCGTTCGATCTGCCGCCGAATCCAGCGAGTCATCGCCACGGCCCCCTGCGGCGTGATCACATCTTTGTCGACCTGCAACAGGTCGCCCCACCGCAGAGCCCAGTAGTCGGCATACTCGGGACGCTGGAAGAGTGACTCGACCAGCCGCTGCCGCTTGTCTGGCGAGGTATCGGTCAGGAAGGCCCGCGCCTCGTCAGCGGTCGGCAGCGTGCCGGTCATGTCGAGCGAAACCCGTCTCAGGAAGGTCGCGTCGTCGGCGATTGGACTGACCGGAATCCCGAGATGGTCGAGCTTGTTCCAGACGTGCGTGTCGACGAGGTTCCTCTCGGCGGGACGCACGAACTCTCGCTTCGCCTGCGGTCGGGTGACGCGGCAGACCGCCACATGCCCTTGATAGCGAACCAGGATCGCTGCTTCACCCGGCAGGTCGGTGGCTGTGACCCGACCATGAGAATCGACTCCCGCGATCACGTCTTGATTCGACTGATAGTCGCTCTCCCCGGTCACGCAGCGGCGGTCCCCCATCGGCGAGATGGCCACCACTCGCAGCTGTTGTGATCCGCGAGGGTCGAGGGTGATCTGCCGGGGTTCGACTTCGATGCCGGTGAGGACCGCATCCGTCTCAGCCCCAAACCGAGCCCCTTCGGCGATCCAGCGTTCGACCCGCCGCTGCCAGCGCGAACCGGGTTCGATCTTGCGACCTCCGCCGTGCGGCGTGCTGCCGGTCGCTTTGAGCAGGATCAGGCTGCGGGCGGGCGTTGTGCGTGAGACCCGGCGACCGTGGGCCTCCATCGTCAGGGCCTGATAATCGGCCGCGGGGTCGAACCCAAACACACTCAGCTTAAACCCGTTCTGGCCCTCCGCTTTACCATGACAACCCCCCGAGTTGCAGCCGGATTTCGAGAGGATCGGCACGATGTCGCGGCGAAATGAGACGGGCACTGGGGATGCCAAACCAGTCACATCGACCGGGACCGAGGCAGTCTGAGCCCCGCTCTTTACGGTGATCTCGGCATGACCATCACGCAGCGGAGTGACCTGCCCTGAGGCGGAAACGAGAACCACCCCCTCCGGGTGGGCGGTGTATGTGACCTCGGTCGTCCGATCGAAATCCCGACCTCCGAGAGTCCCCCACACGAGCAACTGTTCCGAAGACTCCGGACCGTCGATCCGTACCGGGCTGGGAACGATCCGCAGAGCCTCGACATCCTCCGCGCGGAGGAGCGATCCTCCCAGAACCACCCCGGCACAGCACAGCAATCGGACCAGCTTCCACATCCCGCTTACTCCCCAGTCGATGACACCGAATGATAGATAATGCTCTGTCGATGCGATAGTCGAATGCCGATAAGGCGTCAGCATCGTGTGTGCGTCCCGTTCGTCGGTCGCGGTTTCGCCCACCACACACGCAGGAATCCAACCACGAAAGGCACGAAATACACGAAAAATCAGGGTGTCGT
>JAYWFM010000479.1:0-6993 GCA_043778825.1 Planctomycetota bacterium
TCAAGGTCCGGGGGCTGACGCCCTCCGGCTCGCCTGCATTTCTTCCGGTATCGGCAACTCCGAAATCGGCCTCCCCTTCCCGACGCGCGGCTTCCCATCCGGACCGGTCCACTCGAACTCCGGGTCGTACCACGTGTCATACAACTGCAAAAAGATCCACTGCGTCCAGCGGTAATACTTGGGGTCGGTCGTCGAGAGTTCGCGGCTCCAGTCGTAGCTGAACCCCAGCATCTTCAGCTGGCGGCGGAAGGTGTCGATGTTCTGCTTGGTCGTGACCGCCGGGTGCGTGCCGGTTTTGACGGCGTGCTCCTCAGCGGGGAGTCCGAATGCGTCCCACCCCATCGGGTGCAGCACATGCTTGCCCCGCATGCGGTTGTACCGCACGACAATATCGGTCGCGGTGTAACCCTCGGGATGACCCACATGCAGACCCGACCCACTGGGATACGGGAACATGTCGAGGACATACAGCTTCCCCTGGGCTCCCGCCTGCGGCATGTTCGGCGTGAAAAAGGTCTGGTGCTGATCCCAGAACTTCTGCCACTTGGGTTCGATGAGGCTGGGGTTGTAGCGAGGCATGCGGCGATCTTCCGTCGGGGTCTTTCGGCCAAGAGACAAGCTCCCCTGTTCCCAGGTTCACCCCCTTCGCCGACTGCGGACGCAGTGTATGGGGTGAACGTCCGAGGAACCATCTTTGACGGGGAGTCTGGCGGGGAGTGAGCGTCCGCAGGTCTCCTCGATTGCAGCGATCACCAACACCCATTGACCCGAATTGCTGAGTTCCGTAAGAATCCCGAAATCCACAACGGACCTCGGCTGCGAACTGGCGATCAGGCACTCCCTCATGACACGATTTGACGGACTCACGGCACTGTCTTGTGTTCTGTGCCTGGCGTGGGGCACGACTCACTCCTTCGGTGAGGATGAATCGCAAGAGCCGCCGCTTACCTATGAGGTGAAGCTGGACGACCAGACGATCACTTTCAAGGAAGGGGAGACCACCGAGATCACGGGGATGTTTACCAATCCGAAGGTCACGATCACGCCACGACAGAGTCGAGTGTTTCCCTACCAGGGGATCAGGTTCAAGTACCCCCGGTCTTTTGGTTTTGAAGCCGATGTCTCCAAGCCCATCGCGAAGAATTGGCATCTGAAGGGTAAACATCTCAGGATCAGTCTCTTCGTGACTCCTTCGGATCTGTCGACTGGCCAGTATGCAGAAGGCATGCGGAAGATCATGGGACTTGCGAACACCGAGATCACAAACGCCCATGCGGAGATCACGCTGGGGACCGAAACCCTCCAAGGAACCTCGGTCCAGTTCCAGGTGATTACCAAGACCCAGGTGATCAAGTTATCAACGACGGCTGTGTTAGACATCTACAAAGTACCGTCTCAGGGACATCAGCCCAGATTTCTCCTCTTCCAGGACACCCTGGACAAGGACGGAAACCACTCGAAAGAATATGGCGATGTCATTGCCGGGATGAAGACATCCTTCGCATTGACGGAGTATCGCGAGTTTCCTCGCGGTTTTCCTGACCCTAATACCACAACCCCGGAATAAACGGGGTGAGGTGGTGGAAATCCCCCCGCAGCTTCCAGTACGGTCGCGGGCGCTGGAACAGGTACGCCGAAGTCGGGGCGTTCCACCAGGTCGGGTAGGTCGAGGGCACCGACCACATCCATGGGTACGGCATCGCCTGGTTGTGGATGTTGACTGTCACCGGAACCGAGACGCTGGTCTGCGGGGCCGGGGCCTCGGGACAAGGGGCCAGGACCAACGGAGCGAGCCGGGCGGGGACGATGCCGGGGCGAATGGTCATCTGCCAGTCGCCGAGCGTGTGCGTGCCTTCGGGATCGGAGACTGCACTCGGGGCCACGGCGGGGGCCACCATCGGCTGGGATTCGGTGGCGGGGGGAGGCGCGGGAGGCATCGGCGACGAATCGGGAGAGACTACGCTGGGCGGCTGTGGTCCGTCCTGAGCGGAGACCGACCCGGCGGGGAGCATCTGCCCGGTGAGTACGAGAGCCACAGCCAATGAGCGAACGGCGTGCTCTCCCCATCGCATGCACCAAGATTCGGGAATGTGAGTTGTGCCAGCGTTCATGATCGAGTTCCTGCCCGTTCGGTCGCCGCCCGCTGGTGAGAGAAGCGGGGCGCGGGACCGTCTCGATGGAGGCTATGAACCCCCAGGCACCGCTGTCAAAACGATTTCCCTGCCAACTTTCGAATCGAGTGAGCCGAAAACGCCACAGGGCCGTACAATACTTGTTCGCTGATCGGTGTCGACCGTTTCGCCGCGACGCGAAGTCTTCGAAGCGGAGCGTTCGACCGGGAGACGCTCCGCTTCGAAGACTTCGCGTCGCGGCTAAACGATTTCGATGAGATGAGGATGTTCTCTTCCGGCTATAACGGTGGCTACTTGCGTGTCGATCTTTCGACGCGCACGGCGGAGGTGCGCCCGCTGAGCGAGTCGGTGTTGCGGCGGTATATCGGCGGGGTGGGGTTGGGGACGTGGCTGGTGCTGCAGGAGGGACTGGACGGGGTCGACCCGTTCGATCCCCGGATGCCGATCGCATTCGTGTTCAGTCCGCTGGTGGGGACGACGCTGACGACCTCGGCCAAGTTTGCCGTCGTGGCCAAGAGTCCGCTGACCCAGCGGCTCTCGGATTCGCTGTCGTCGTCGCACTTTGCCATCGCGGGCAAACGCGCGGGGTATGATGCGATCGTGATCGTCGGGGCCGCGAGTGAGCCGATGGCGATTCGAATTGAGGGGATGGGAAGTAGCGTGGGCTTTAGCCCACGTGTCTTGGAAGAGATCACACTCGCGTGGGCTAAAGCCCACGCTACGATCGACTTCCTCTCCGCCCAACTGTGGTGGGGTCAATCGAGTCGCGTGGCCGCCGATGCCATCCGCCGCGAGTGGGGCAACCGCTTCCGAGTTGCCGCCATCGGCCCGGCGGGCGAACGCCTCGTCAGGTATGCAACGATCTCCTCGGATGGACGCCATGCGGGACGAGGCGGGTTGGGAGCGGTCCTCGGCTCCAAGAAGCTGAAAGCCATCGCCGTTGCGGGGGACCATCTCACACCGCAAGCCCACCCGGAGGAACTCATCGCCCTCAGCCGCGACCTCTCCCGCCGTTCGTTCGGCCCGGCGACCGAGAAGTACCGCGAACTCGGAACGGTGTCGAACCTACTCACGTTCAACCGCCTGGGCACCCTGCCCACTCGCAACTTTCAGTCGGGCACCTTCGAGGGAGCTGAGCAACTCAACCCCGAGTCGTTCGTCTCCGAACATCCTCGCACCCGAGAGAGCTGTGCAGCCTGTACGATTGGGTGCGAGCACGTGTTCCACGGGCTGGGGAAGGACGGCAGCGAGGGGGTGCGGCTGGAGTATGAGAGCCTGTTCGCGCTGGGTCCGCTGTGTGGAATCTCGAAGCCGGAGACGGTGCTGAAAGCCGCTGCGCTGTGCGATGAGTACGGGATCGACACGATCAGCGCCGGGGCGACGATCGCCTTTGCGATGGAGTGTGCCGAACGCGGGTTGCTCCGTGGGATAGGCTTCCAGCCTGTCAGTACCCCACAAGCCACAGCTTCCGGTCCCCTCTCCCCCGCTGGCGACTTGACCGACACGAGCGACTCCACTGCGGGGGAGAGGGCTAGGGTGAGGGGGACCACCGGACAGATCACGCCCCCTCACCCCGGCCCTCTCCCCCACAGTCACGCACACCCGGCGCTCCACACCGATTGTGGGGGAGAGGGAGCTGAAGCACGACAGGCTGGAAGCCTAAAGTCGCCGGACTCTGCGAGTCCGGTGCATTCCGGGACACGGAGCGGAGTCGCCCCTGGGGACGGGCGTCCAACCACCGGACTCGGAGAGTCCGGCGACATCGAGGTGCTGCGGTTCGGCGATGATGAGGGGCTTCTCGCCGCTCTGCGCTCCATTGGCGAACGCAGCGGCCTTGGCAACCATCTCGCCGAGGGGAGTCGCCTGCTCGCTGCCCAGCTCGGTCCCGAGGCCCAGTCGTTCGCCCCGCATGTGAAGGGCCTGGAGATTCCCGGCTACGAGCCACGCGCCCTCCAGTCAATGGCTCTGGGGTTCGCGGTCAGCACGCGCGGGGCGGACCACAACCGGTCCGGGGCCTACCAGGTCGACTTCTCGGACAAGGTCAACCGCCTCGACCTGGCCACGGAGGGGGTCCGCTTTGCGATTGAGACGGAAGACGAGGCCGCAGTGATGGACTCGCTGATCCTCTGCAAGTTCCTGCGCGGGGCCCTCCGCGACAAATACGCTGAGATGGCCCGCATGCTGGCCCTCACCACCGGATGGTCGATCGACGCCAGCGAGCTACATGAGATCGCCGCACGGATCGTTCGCCTTCGCAAGTGGTACAACATCCGCCACGGCTGGACCCCCGTCGAGGACACGCTGCCGCAAAGGTTCCTCAGCGAGCCTCTCCCGGATGGAGCCAGCGCCGGGGCCACGCTGACCGCCGACCATCTCCAACAGCTGATTGCGGAGTACAACACTCAACGCGGTTGGAGCGTGGACGGCTGGCTGCCCGAAGAGCAGATCGCGGGGCTTAGGCAAACGGACCGTGGAAACATCCCGTAGCCTGGCCCCCCCCAGGCCGTTCCACGGGAAGGCGATCGCTGGTCGCTTGTCTTACTCGTCTTAGGAGTTACACGTCTTATTAAAGCGGTGACACAAATCGGGTTCACCGCAGAAGTCTGGAGCAATATTCTCCACTGATCGACTCTCATTCGGATCAGGATCAGTGTTGATGAGCGGAGATGAGTGTTCCAAAATCGTCATTTCATCGGTTCGTTTGGTGAACACTATTTTTGTAACTGCCCGAGGCTGCGCTTTCAGCCTCGGCTTATTTGTCGCGCCGACCCACCGTTTCCAGAATCGCGATCACCGCCAGCACGCAGAGCACCATCGCCAGTACCAGAATCGCTCCGGTCCAGTCCTGCACCCGATACAGCAGCAACGCCCCGATCCCCGTCGTGATCGTACACAGATGCACGGTGAGTACCGCATACTTGCGGCTCAGACCCAACTCGACCAGCCGGTGCGAGAAATGCGACTTGTCCGCCTGAAACGGACTGCGGCCCTGCGATAATCGAATCAGCATCACCGATATGAAGTCATACAGCGGAACCGCCAGGACGCACAGCGGGGCCAGGATCACCGACCGCGTCGATTGCTTCGGATCATAGAAAGTGCCCAGCAGCGTCAGTGTCCCCAGCATCAGCCCAATGAACATACTCCCGGCATCCCCCATGAATATCCTGGCGGGAGGCCAGTTGTGCCACAGGAACCCCGCGATCGACCCCGCCAGCACCAGCAAGGCCCCGCCCACGAACCACTTGGGCTCCGCTGTCGAAGTCAGCATCACACTCGCAAACACCGTCGAGGCGATCAGCCCGATCCCCGAGGACAGGGCGTCCATGTTGTCCAGAAAATTAAAGGCGTTCATCAGCACGACGATCCACACCACGGTGAGGATGAACCCGATCCACGGCTGGGACGCAAACACCGTCGCCCGCAAGCCACAACTGGCCAGCGCGATGGCGACTCCCAACTGAATGCCCAGACGCGGCTGCCACGGCAGCGGGCGGTAGTCATCCAGGAAACCCATTGTGGCGATGAGGAGTCCGGCGACCACCAGCTTCCAAAAGTCCCCGCCGCGCGCGATGACTCCGGTGAGGTGCGGTCGCAACTCTTCGGGAAACCAGTCGGGGAGTTGCGGCAGACTGAGCAACCACCACACGGCCACCTGTGCCGCTATCGTGGTCAATAAGAATCCGGCCACGATCCCCAATCCACCTCCCAGCGGTGTCGGCGTCGTATGGACCTTGCGCGCCGCGGGCTGATCGATCAGTCCGATGCGTGGCGAAAACCAGCGCATAAACCCCGTGACACTGCACGACACCACGAACGATGGGATGAAGCAGGCTGCGAGAAACCAGAGCACAACCCGTTACTCCGCAGCGGGACGACGCAGGATCTGAAACGCCCGCCAGGAGTATTCGACTCCGCTGTACACCGTGATCGCCACTGTAGCCCAGATCGCCAAGTCGCGGCACAGAATCAACCGGCTCTCGGAGATCAGGGCCTTCCAATTCGAGAGGAACTCGGGACTCAGGGAGAGCAGACAGAGCGGCACCGCCAGACACTGAAACCCCATCTTGATTTTGCCCGACCACTTGGCCGAGAAGTCGGTCCCGCGCTGCTCCATGAAGGCCCGCAGCTGGGTGATGAACATCTCGCGGGCAATGATGGTAAACGTGACCCAGGCGGTGACTCCACTTTTCGGCCAGGCCATCAGAAAGATGAATGATCCACAGATGATGATCTTGTCCACGAAGGGATCGAGGATGCGGCCCAGAACGGTGACTTGCCCATACTTGCGGGCCAGATATCCATCCAGGAAATCGGTCAGGGCGGCGATCACAAACACGATGGCGGCTGTCTGCCAGTACCCATCAAAAGAGATCAAGGCAAACAAAACCAAGGCCAGCACGAACCGCGAGAGCGTGATCGCGTTGGGCAGATTCAACGAGCGCGCATCGATCACCGAGGCAAGTCGCGGACTCTCGGAATGGAAGGGCATGGACAAGTGGGTCGTATCCATTGTTCGGTCACTCGGGATGCAAACGAAGGTCGAATCCAGTTCGCACCCGCACCGCGCTCCGTCTGTCAGGAATGGTAGCGACTCCCCGACTGTCCGGCGATGGGGTGGACCGCAATGTCGCACGTGTGTCAGTATTCAACCGAAGGCAGGTCTGGGTGGATTCGTGGGCCATCTGCCGGGAGGGGGACGTGACGAGAGGGCGAGGCCAGTGCTGTGAACACGATGGAGGTCATCGTGTGGCACGTTTCCAACGTGCCCGCGGCCCGTAGCTCACGTCGCTCCGCGACTGAGATTCGTCCCGCCAGACACCGTCCGGACCTCGGAAAAACCCGCGTGAGTCGGTCTTCC
>JAYWFM010000480.1:0-2919 GCA_043778825.1 Planctomycetota bacterium
TGCTCCGCCCTGGGCTATCGAGTCCGGCCCCTTCGGGGCGAAGAGGTGGCGGATATTGATGGCTGGGAATGTGTAAAGACCCAGCGTAGAACTGCTCTAGAGAACCTGCAGTCGAATATCCTCCGGACAATTCAAGCCCCTGACCCTTCACCCCAACCCTCACCCCTCAAACCGATAATCAAAATCCGCAAACCGTTGGCGGTCGATCCCCGCGTCTTCCCAACTGTAGCCGTAGTCGCCGATGTGCCATAGGCGGATCGTGGTGTCGGCGATGATCGGGATGCCGCATTGGCGGGCGCGGTGGCAGAAGGCGTACTCCTCGGCCAGATACCATGAGCCCGTACGACGGACTTCCGAGTCCGTCGACTCCCCCGCCTTGTGCGGAGCCGACCGGACCAGCGGCTGAAAGAACGGCCACAGCGGGCGCTGGGTGTGCTCGTTGCAGACCGGCAGCGACTGCGTGCGGGTGATCGTCTCGTACACCTCGCGGCGGATGTGCAGGAACCCCGCCCCGGCATACAGAATCTCGTTCAAGTCCCCCAGCACGCCGAATCGAAACCGCTCCGTCCCCGGCAGCACGTGCATCGCCAACTCCCGCTTCCCCTTCTTGGGATAGATCCCGCACGTGATCGGCAACCCATGCCGCCGCAGCTGGTCGACATCATCCGGCTCGAACCCCACGTCCGAATCGATCCACATGGTCTCCTGAAACCCATCACGCAGGGCATCACTGGCCATCTGATTCCGAGCCTGATCGATCGCCGAGTACCCCTCCACCCGCCGCACGACGTACCCCCGTCGCTCCAGTTCGATGAGAGCTGCCTGACACCGCGAGACGATCCGCCCTTGATGAGGCACGAGTATCACGCACCGCGCGGGAGTCATCTCGACACTCGCTCTCGGTGAGGGAATTCCCAGCGGGGCATCGCTGACGGAAGGCATGGAGACTCTCTGAGAGGGGGCCACTTGCAGCTCGGAGTTCGCTGCGTGAATCTGGCAGTTCGGATTCTAGCGGTGCATAATGCCACTCTGCACGGACGCGGCTCCAACCGCTGTGGCACTTAACAATGAACCTGCTCCACCCGTTGCTTGTGTTCCTGTCGTTGCTCACACAGCAGGATCTGGCTCGGCAGGTGGTCTTTTTGAGGGAGGAGAACCGCATCCTCCGCTCGCGATTGCCGGGTGGAGTAGTGGCCACCCCCACCGAGAAATCCCAGCTCATCAAGCTCGGTCGTGATCTGGGCGTCAAGCTCCGCGAACTGATCTCCATCGTCAACTGCTCCACCTTCCGCCGCTGGATTCGAGACCCTGAAGCGGCTCATGTCGCTCGCGAGCAACCACGCCAGCCAACCGGTCGCCCTCGCACGGCCAGTGACATTCGCGAACTGGTCTTGAAACTCGCCCGCGAGAACAGCTGGGGTTACACGCGCATCCTTGGTGAGCTGCGAAAGCTCGGGATCGAATCGATCTCACGGTCCACTGTGAAGGCCATTCTCAAAGAGCATCACATCGCCCCCGCCCCCGATCGCCCGCGCGGCTCGTGGAGCGAGTTCATCCGCATCCACGCCGCCACACTGGTCCAGTGCGACTTCCTCTCCAAACCGGTCTGGACACCCAAGGGACTCGTCACACTCTACGTGCTGGCGTTCATCCACATCGGCTCGCGCAGACTTTGGCTCTCCCTCTCCACTCGGAAGCCCGATACCGCCTGGGTCAAACAGCAAGCCGAGCGGTTCATGACTCACGCAAGTGCCACCGGCGTCGTCCCGTGGAACGGGCTCATTGGCCCGTCCGAGCCGCCCATCGACTCGCTGCCCGCGCGGTCATCCTCCCCTCTGCTCCCCTCTCCCTCTGGGAGAGGGGCCGGGGGTGAGGGCCGCGTGCCAACCGGCATTCTCCTTCGCGACAACGACGTGAAATACCCCCGCACCTTCGATGAGGTGTTCCGTAATGCAGACATCAATGTCCCCAAGATGCCCCCGCGTGCCCCCAACCTGCGGGCACACGTCGAGCGGGTCATCCAAACGATGCAGTCCGAGGTTCTCGATGGCATGGTCGTGGTCGGTGAAAAACACTTCAACCACATCCTCTCGGTCACGCAAGACTGGTATAACACCGAACGCTCACACTCCGCCCGCGACCACCTGCCCCCCGGCTGGGACAAACCCCCGGAGCTCGATAACACCGCCACCCCGAGCGAGATCGTCTGCACCACGCACCTCGGTGGGCTGCTGAATTCGTACTCCCGTCGGGCCGCGTGAAGCCGATCAAACGGTCGCCCAGCCTCTCTCTCAAAATGCCCTCAACCCGAAGGCCCCGCAACCGGTCCGTACCTCACCAGATTTTCACGGGGAAACGCGGGCTGCCCGGTCGAAAATGACTCGTTGACAGCGGGCCACTGGGGTCTCACTGTTCTCATTCCCTTCTCCGGCCAGTGAACAACCAGTCAGTTTTTCGCCTCACCGAGTGTGATCTGAGTTTTCGCACCTCGCGGAGACGAATCAAATGATGGATGCATGAATCGGATGTGCCAAGATCGGACTGTCAACTTAGGGTAACCACTCCCCGCGGTGACCTTCCGCATGAGTTGGCGCGCGGTTGACAACCGGAGATCTCGGTCCTGCCATGTAGTTCCCCTCGCCGAACCCTGTCACGACATAACCAGTTGATTCGGTTGGAGGTTGCGTCAGGAACTGTGGTGCGAGTGCCCACGAATCCAATTCGGCAGCAATTTGGCACACTCTGTGCATTACTCCCTTCCAGTCGCCCCTCACTCAGCCATCAAGCGATGCACTGGGGAGGCAGCCTGAGTGCTGTCGTGAGGGAGTGAGTTCGGAACCTGTCACACAAGGGAGAGAATCATGTGGGCGAACATTGGGAAGAGACTGGCTCGGGAAGAAGATGGGGCTGCGCTGGTCG
>JAYWFM010000481.1:0-2918 GCA_043778825.1 Planctomycetota bacterium
CGCAGACTTCGCGTCGCGGCGAAACAAGAGCTCTACTGAATGCACCCCCGCGCCGTCAGCGGCCACACGCACTCCACGACTTCCCTCCGCACGCCGTAGAAGAAGTTGTGCAGTACGTTCGTATGATCGCAGTAGCCGGGGATTAAGACCACCTTATCCCCGATCACCAGATCCTGCGAATCCGGCCCCAACTCCAGGGTCAGATGCTCGGCACTCAGCACCGGATTCACCGCATCGCTCAGCTTCCGTCCACCCGCAATCCCGACCACCTTTGGCGGGTAGATGTCCGGGTGAATCGACTTCCGCCCCGAGTCCAGCACCGCCCGTTCCAGCGTCGGTCGGCTGACCACTGTGGCGATCACCATGAGTGCTGGTTCGAGCCCGGTGACGCTGCACTTCTCCCGATAGAACGGGTCGGCGAACGTGCCGCCGCCTGCCTGGGTCTCGGTGATGTGCGGGCTGTCAACGGTGATTTGGTAGGAGCCAGTCCCGCTGGAGCTGACGATATCGGCACACAGTCCGTCACGCTTAAACCGGCCCGCTGTCTCGCCGAGGATGGCCATCGCAGAGCCGATCTTGTCTCGCTTCTCGGCCTGATCCGCGATCGTCAGCAGATGACCTTCATAGCCCATGACACCGACCAGATCGACATGCGCCAGTCCGGCCACTCCCCGCGAAAGATCCTGCGTGTCATGCCCCGGTCGAACTCCCACGCGGTGCAAGCCGAGGTTCACCTCCAGAATCACGCGGCACCGCACACCGAGTCGACCGCACACCTCCGACAGCGCCTCCGCCTGGGCAAAGTGATCGACCGCCACGATCGGCGTTCCCATCCGGCACAGCCCGGCCAGCCGCTCGAGCTTCTGCCGCCCGACGACCATGTTCGCGATCAGCACATCGGGGATCCCCGCCTGGATGAAGACCTCCGCCTCGGAGACCTTGGCCACCGTCACCCCGATCGCCCCAGCCCGCATCTGTTGATGCGCGATGGCGGGAGACTTGTGACACTTCGCATGCGGCCGCCACTGCTTCCCGGCCTGCTGATGCGTCGCCGCCATCGCCCGGATGTTCCCCTCCATCCGGTCGAGATCAATACACAACGCGGGCGTATCCAGCTCCGCCAGATGTCGACCAATCACAGCGGAGGGGATCATGCGTGGGCTTTCGACAACGGCTGCCAGGAAGAAGGCTACCATTCTTTCGAGTTGGGGATCGGGAATCCAGCCAAGATGTGTCCGACTCCGAAAGAGTTGTGTGCGTCTCAAATGTCGGTGGACCGTGAGGTCGCCAAGTCTTCGCCCCCCACGGGGTCACGCCTCATCGTCCAGGGTCGGCCGCGCAGCGGAAGACCCTGGGTTGACACGCCCGGAAAACCCATCAACCCCAACGGTCAACGCCGTGAAGGCTATTTCGCGGATCACGTCGACAATGTTGCCAACACGTTTCAGGCCCCCTCTCCCCCGCGATCGATGTGTCTTTTGCCCCGTGCGTGTTGCGGGGGAGAGTGGCGTCACGGGACTCATCTCTCGCAAGATCGGATGAAACACCACAGCGTGTCTCCGATCCAAGGGATTGACCGAACCCCAATTCGACTGACAGCCTCGTCCGCTCACTAGGAGTCACCCCTCTCGTTCTGGTAGCCTGTCGAAATGAGAATGACCCGGTGACAACTCGTAGACACTCAACACACGGTGACGCGGAGGGCAGACACAATGAGCAGTGGTCGTTTCAATCTCCCCATGCCCACGCTCGGGGGGCGGCAGTTCTGGGCCGATTGCCAGTACTTTCGCGGCTGGCGGATTCAGAAGCATGTCTACTCCGGGCACTACCGGCTGCTCGATCCGTCTGACATTCGCCGGGCCTGGGGGACGTTGGATGAGTGTCGGCAGGCCCTCACGATCGAGAAGGCAACCCGCCAGTTGGAGCCGATGAGCGGGACCGCCGTGATTGCCCTGCACGGGATTCTGCGGTCCTCCAAGTCGTGGACCGAGATGCAGCGCGTGCTGGAACCGGACGGGTATACCTTCATCAATTTTGACTACCCGAGTACGCAGCGACCGATCAGTGATTTCGCCGATCAGCTTCATGAATTGATCGCCACGCTTGACGGCATCGAGCACATCCATTTGATCGGTCACAGCATGGGGGGGCTGGTCGTGCGCCGTTGGTGCCAGCAATACTCCGACCCGCGCATGAAGCGTCTGGTGATGATTGGGACGCCGAACAGCGGAGCCGAGATTGCCTCGATGCTCAAGAAGAATCTGCTGTTTCAACTGATCCTGGGCCCATCCGGTCAACAGTTGGTCGCGGACCCGGAGGAGTTCATCAGTACGCTCCCGCTGCCGACGATGGAGTTTGCGGTGATCGCCGGAGCCAAGGGGACTCCCGACGGATTCAACCCGCTGATCCCCGGCGATGACGATGGAGTCGTGACGGTGCAGAGCGCCCGACTGCCGGGAGCGGTGGACTACGTGGCCTTCCGGGCGCTGCACTCGTTTCAACCATGGAACCCCGAGGTCATGGAGGCAGCCCGGCTGTATCTGAAGACCGGGGCGCTGCGAGCCTCGGGGATTCGCGAGCCGATTTCGACGGAAGCCTGAGCTGTGCGAGCTGGGCGTCCAGTGATAATGTCGCTGGGACGCAACAGAAACTCGCCGAATACGCCCATATTACCCCCGCCCGTATGACACAGATCCTTAAGGAGTAGCGCCATAATATCCTACCGGAATGTCAGGATTTCTTTCGGGGGAGGATTTCGTAGTTCCATTCGCCGTGGAATTTGTTCGGCTTGAGGTGGCACTCGCAAGAATAAAGGGCAAGAATAAAGGTGTCAGGGTGCGTCGGCGAAAGCCGGGGAGAGGTTGCGAATGAGAGAGTCGTACCGGGTAAGACCTAGCCAGTCGCCTGGGCCTCGAGTG
>JAYWFM010000482.1:0-6985 GCA_043778825.1 Planctomycetota bacterium
GGTTGCGTGGGCTCTCCCCGATCGTGGATGGCCCGGTCTCCATGAGGTTGCCATGCGTCTGCGAATTCTGTGTCTCCTCGGGCTACTGACCGCCGGTCACTGCAGCACTCTCGGCTTGAAGGCCGAAGATGCCAAACCCGACCTCACGAGCGGTGGGCGTTACGAGTTTCGCGAGCTGCACGATCCGAACGGGATCGGCAAGTTCTACCTCGGTCGCGAGATCGCGCATGTGATGGGGCATCAGGGGATCTCGTGGCTCGAACGTCCGGAGCGCGAGCAGGAAGAGGGCCTCACCATTCTCGTCAATGCTCTGGATCTGAAGCCCGGTCAGGCCGTCGCCGACATCGGGGCCGGGTCGGGCGTCATCAGCTTGCTGCTCTCGGGAAAGGTCGGGCCGCAGGGGACCGTCCTGGCTGTCGATATTCAGCAGGAGATGCTCGATGCCCTGGCGGTGAATTGCAAGAACAAGGGCGTGACCAACATCCTGCCGGTGCTGGGGACGACGACCGCGCCGAACCTCAAGCCGGGGACGGTTGATCTGGTCATCATGGTCGATGTGTACCACGAGTTCGACATGCCGTTCGAGATGCTCTCGGGGATCGCGAAGTCGCTCAAGCCCGGCGGGCGTGTGGCCTTCGTCGAGTACCGCAAGGAAGACCCCACGGTCCCGATCAAGGAGGTCCACAAGATGACCGAGGCCCAAGTCAAGAAGGAAGCCAGCGCGAAGGAACTCAGGCTGGTGTGGCTCAAGACCTTTGGCAAGCTGCCGAGGCAGCATGTGGTGATGTTTGAGAAGCAATGAGTGGACATCCTCCGTCCACCCGGCGGGAGGAGTCCTGCACAGGGACGACTCGCACATCAGTTCGATGGCCAGATGAGCCAGCCCACCGCCACGGCGGCTCCCAGCCCCAGCATGGCCAGCAGCGCCCAGACCCAGAAGGGCCATTGACTGGGGGGGCGGCGGACCGTGAACTGGGTCTTCGCCGAGAGCTGGATGTGGTCGCCGATTTTCAGGAGGGTCGTCTTACGACTCTCGCCATTCGTGACGAGGTGGACGCCCCCCACGCTGGACAAGATCCATCTCTGCCCATCGAACTGGAGCCGACCGTGGTGCAGCGCCAACGCGGGGTCATCGAACTGCACGGCACAATCCTGGGACCGTCCAATCAATGTCTCCACGTGGCGGATCAGCAGAGTGTCGCCCCCGTCAAAGACGAGCAGCAGTCGTTGTTCATCGGGCACGCTGCTCCCGCGCGGGGGGCGTTCTCGGGGGACACTGATGGCGGGCGAACTGTCTTTAGCTGCCGCAGACGGAGCGGGCTTTCGCTCGGGACGCGGAGAAGCGACGCGCGTGGGGCCCGCGTTGACGACTGTCGACAGTCGGGCCGCTGAGGAGCGGCGGGACGGCATCGAACCGGCCAGCGAGGTCTGGATGCCGCGCAGCTGGGCTTTCTCCCGGCGACCCCGGACGACCTCGGCGAAGTGGAACGGGATCGGCTTTCGCTTGGCAAACGGGGCCAGTGCGTGGACGACTTCGAGCATCGTGGCCGGGCGATCGGCTGCCGACTTCGCCATCATGCGGACGACCAGCTCGCTGAGTCCCACCGGAATGCCGGGGACGAATTGGGCCAGCACGGGGACCGGATGCGTCTTGTGGGCTTCCAGGATGGTGGATGCCGTTTTTTCGGTGTAGGGCCGTCGCGCCGCCAGGATGGCGAACAGCGTACACCCGAGTCCGTAGATGTCAGCGCGGGCGTCGACATGCAAGCTGTCGACGGCCTGCTCGGGGGCCATGTAGTCGAACGTGCCCAGACACTCCTGGCCGAAGATCATCGACAGCGAGAACTCTTCGTCGAACGAGACCTGGTTCGCGAGTGTCAGGCCGAAGTCGACGACTTTGACCTGTCCTTCGCGGTCAATGAGGATGTTGTCCGGCTTGATGTCGCGGTGAACCATCCCCAGCGTGTGAATCTCATGGAGCCCCCGAGCGGCCTGCGAGATCATGTCGCACGCGGCCCCATACGGCAGCTTGCCCGCGATGGTGACGAGTTCCTGAAGATTGATGCCCTCGAACAATTCGAGGGACACGTAGTCGATCTGGCCGAAGACCTCTTCCGTGGTGCCGGAGTCGTAGGTCGCAATCAGGTTCGGGTGGGTGAACTGCTGGCCCGCCTTGGCTTCCAGTCGGAACCGGGCTCGCATCGCGGGCTCCTGTCGAAACCGGTCAGACAGGACTTTGAGGGCCACGACCTGCCCCGTCTCCGACTTGATCGCCCGAAACACGGTCCCCATCCCGCCCCAACCCAGCGGCTCCTGGATGATGAAGCCCGCCACCTTCAGCCGCCGGTGATTGCCACGCAGCAACTCCTCGGCCTGAAACGGCGTCAGAAAGCTCCGCTCGACCAGAGCCTGGGCAAACGTCTCCGGAGCGACAGCCGGGTTGGCTCGATGCAGAATCTCCGCCATCCGCTCCTCGGGCAGCAATTCGCTGCGCCGGAGTGACTCCACGAACAGTGAGTCTTCCAATGTCGGCATACGACTTCCATTCGGATCGCAGGCAGAGCCTGGGTTCGCGAGAGTGCGCTATTCCATCAACCCCGTGTAATATAGGATCGGTTTGCGAGAATTGCACGGATAATCTGTGCGGGTCGGGAGACAGTGGTGGAGCCCGAGTGGCGAGCCTGTGGGCTGAAGACGCATTGACATCCATTCGACGCTTTCGCAATAACCCAGCCTTCCAGTCCGAGAATTGGCGAAGGAGGCACGGATGCCAGACGATTCCACCGATTTGCACCATTTCGACTTTGATCTGGATCGGGGGATTCGGGCACAGGTCGTGGAGAAGCTGGAGCAGAGTCCCAAGTTGGCTCTTGCAAAGAACGCTGGTCCTCAAGACAGCGGCATCTATGCGTTGTATTTCAAAGAGCAGTTGGTTTACGTGGGGAAGGCATCACGGGGAACCACCAAGAGCCAGCGGACGCTGCGGGAGCGCCTGAATGAACACGTCACCAAGATTGGTGCCCGGCAGAACATTTCTTTGTCCGAGATGAACTGTCGTTACCTGACATTCGAGAGTGAATGGTGGGTGTTTGCGGCTGAGTTCGCGCTCATCACGCATTACGCCCCAGCCTGGAATTCCAGTGGGTTCGGAAGCAAGGTGCCGGGCAAGGGCCGCCCCGGTACTGATCGCGTCAGCAAATGGAACGAGCAATTTCCGTTGCGCTAGTGCGCCCGTTCGCAGCACGTCCCGTTGCGGCAGATGATCCAGAAGCAATGCCGCTTCCGGGCGTGATGAGCGGTCTGCCACTTGCTGGACATCATCGGGCCATTCCGAATCTTGATGATCAGATCGCAGACCGTGAAGCCCGCCTCTTCGGCCATGCGCATGAAGTCGCAGTGTGCCCAGCGCGAACGATGGCTGTTGACCATGTCCGTGATCTTGGCGAGCAACAGCCCGTCCGGCTTCAGCACTCGCTTGGCTTGGGCGAGGAATGGCGGGTACAGGTAACTCAGTGTCCAGCCGTGTTCCTTGCCGCATTCCATCGTCGCCCCGAAGTCCACATCGAACCGCTTGACACTCTTGTCGCGACCCTGCGGTCCCACATGCGGCGGGTCAAACACGACGGTCCCGTAATGACCGGACGGCACATCGATCATTTCGCGATTATCGCCCACAATCATCGTTTCGTATTGCGGGTCGATGTCCATCGAAACCACATTCCGTTTCGAGCCTTTCCACATCCGCCCGGCATTGTAGGTCGCATCCAGAATCGGCTCGGGACTGATCGACGGGTAGAAGCCAAAGATTGCTTCCAGCAATTCCTGATCGCTCCCTTCCCACACGCTGCTCAGCGGTTCGTACTTCGGTTTCAAGGGGATATCGACTGCCACCGCACCATGTGGTGTTGTTTTGATTGTGGGCATTCCGTTCTGAAGTTTGTTCACGGGAGAGTCCTTTCCAAGAGAGTCACGCGGTGAGGGAGACTAACGTGATGGGGCGGCAATGTGTAGCACACGCCGCCACCGTCTGGGACGCCTTCCGACGACATCCGATCGGGACCACGATCACCCCTTCGCCGTCAGCCGCATGTCGTGCGTGTACGGAGACCGGTAGGCGCGGTCGGTCATGGCTTGGGCGGCGTCATCACCGACAATCTTTTCCGACTTCGGATCCCACTTGACACCGCGCCCCAGCCTCGCGACGAGGTTCCCCAGGTGGCACACCGTCGCCGAGCGGTGGCCGATCTCGATGTCGCACACGGGCAGGGCCCGGCTGGCCATGCAGGCTAGGAAGTCTTTCGTGTGGTCCTTACTCCGATAGAGCTGGGTCAGGCCGGCAGCGTCGAGCGGGGTCTTGAGGATCTCTTCCGGGGTGGAGGTGATCTTGCCGCGGGTGACGTAGACCTCGCCCTTGGAGCCGATGAACCGGGCACCCTGCTGGATGTCCTTCTGGCCCTGGCCGAGCGTCACCTTCACTCCGTTGGCATAGGTGTAAACGATGCGGCAAGTCTCGGTGACCTCATGGAGTTTCTTCTCGTTGAACGTCGCGGTCCCCTCGACAGCCACCGGCCCCGACTCGTCCATCCCTAAGCCCCACTGGGCGATGTCGAGGTGATGCGCCCCGAAGTTCGTGATCTGGCCACCCGAGTAATCCCACCAGAACCGGAAGTTGTAATGCACCCGCTTGCCGTTGTAGGGACGAAACGGAGCTGGTCCGAGCCACAGGTCGTAGTTGAGTTCCGGCGGGGCTTCCGAATCGGGGCCAATGTCCTTGGGATAGTTCGGCCCGGGAATGCCGACATGGACTTCGCGGATGTCGCCAATGAACCCGTTCCGCACCAGCATGCAGGCTTGCCAGAACTCCTGGCTCGACCGCTGCATCGAGCCCGTCTGCACGATCCGCTTGTTCTCGCGGGCGGCATTCACCATGCGGCGTCCCTCCACGATCGTCAGCGACAACGGCTTCTCGCAGAACACATCCTTCCCCGCCTGACAGCCGTGAATCGTCATCAGCGCATGCCACTGATCCGGCACCGTCACCACGATGGCGTCGATCCCCTTCTGGTCGAGCAGCTCGCGGTAATCGCCGCAGACCGCGGGCTTCGGCCCCTTCTTCTCGACCAGCGCGACAGCAGCTGCGGCGACTTTGGAGTCGACATCGCAAATGGCGGCGATGTCGCATCCGGCACCCTGGAACCGGTTGAGGTTGCCCGTGCCCTGGTTCTTGACCCCGATGGCCCCGATGCTGATCCGGTCATTGGCCCCGAAGACGCGGCTGGGGAGGATTAACGGAGCCGCAAACGCCGAGGCGGCGATGACGCCCGCCTGCTGAAGGAAGGAGCGACGGGGGGAGCGAATGGCCATGAGGCTGATCCTCTATGCAGGAGTGGGGCGACAGATGATGACAGCGGATCACAGCGTAGCCCGCTGAGAGCCGCCTTGCCAGCCGGCATGGATTCCGGGCAGGCGATGGGGCGAAACCGAGTGCCTTGTCAGGACTGAGAAGCGGAGTTGGAGTTCAGGCTTTAGCCTGCCCCGGAGCAGCCTAAAGGCTGGACTCCAACGGGGAGGACGACGCTACGCGCGGCCGCCTTTTTGATCGCCCGGGCCGGAGGGTTTCTGGCCCAGCGTCAACGCCGCCAGGCTCGCTTCCACGCTTTTGAGGAGATCGAGCTGCATCTGACCCAACAGGATCGCGCCCTTCAAATCCTGCTGGATTTGCAGTGGCGCGTTGGGGAAGTCATACTGCTTTCGGTTTTGTGACTTGGCCATTGGTTCTCTCTCGCAAGTGACTCGCGGCATGAATCTACGCATACGCGTATATTCTGTCAACCGTCCGTTCTGTCCATGTCGATCCCCTCTCCCACGATTTGTGAGCGACTCCAAGCGGTTCGCATTCGCCATTTTGGCGAACGCGGGCGGGCGGAGTTCTGTCGGCAATTGGGGATTCAGTCCAGTACCTACACGCTGTACGAAGTCTCGCGCGTGCCTCCCGTGGAGCTGCTGGTGCGGGTGGCTGAGTTGACCGGGGTCAGGCTGGAATGGCTGCTCACGGGGAGCGGGGAGGAGTTTTCACAGGGCGAATCGCGCCCCGAGGGAAGTCCTCTCTCGGTCGAGTCCCCTCAAACCCAACGCTCGAACCCCGCTCGACAGCCCGCGACCCCACCCGCCAGCGCCGATTGGATTCCGATCATCGGGAGCACCGCAGCTGGCCCGGCCCGCTACTGGGAGGAACTCCCGGTCACCCATGGCGGACCGGAGGCCGATGCTCAACTGGAATCCATCCTGACCGAGTACGCGGCCCGTGCCGGGGAAACGTCGAGTACCCCGGGCGATTTGTCGTCGACCATTTCCATGAACCAGACGGTGTCGTTAGTCCAGTTCTCGACGCCGGACGACCGGGGGTTTCTGGAGTTTCTCAGCGCCCCGGGGGTCAAAGGCAAATACCCCCGGGCGGTGGCCTGGCGGATTGACGGGGACAGCATGTCCCCCCGCTATCTCGATGGCGACTTGGTGATTTCGAGTGTCGACCACCCCGCCGTTTCGGGACATCCCTGCGTGGCGCGGCAGAAGGGGCAGATCGGCGTGAACTGCAAGATCTACCAGGAACAGGGACGCGATGTCCTCCTGATCCCGATCAACGAACGCAGCCAGGTCCAACGCCTGGCCGCTCGGCAACTGCTGTGGGCCCACCGTGTCTTGTGTTCTGTCCGCATTGGGCGGAAGAGCGTTGAGGGTTGAGGGTTGGGAGGCTCGTTTTTCATTTCGTACTTTACATTTTGCATTTTTCACTGACTGCAAAATGCAAAGTGCAAAATAAGAAGTGCAAAGTGAAGACTTCCCCTCCGGTTGAGCGTTGAGGGTTGAGCGAGTGAGTTAGAAAAGTTCTGCACTTTAGCTGATCTCGTCGTCGCCCCGTGCTCTTCAGGTGCAGAGGGTGAGCAGGGTTTCGAGGAGGGCTTGGTATTTGTTGGTTTCGGGGGGC
>JAYWFM010000483.1:0-2910 GCA_043778825.1 Planctomycetota bacterium
CGCCACGCTAAGACTCGGGGTTGGAGTTCAGGCTTTAGCCTGCCCCGGAGCAGCCTAAAGGCTGGACTCCAACCCTCAGCTTTAGCGTTGACACGACACTAGTCTGCCTCGCCCGATTGCAACGCTTGACCGGCCCTTCCCGAGGGGTCGGTCAAGCAAGCCTAGCTCACGGGCAGTCAGATGCATTCGAAAACCAGCCGCGGTGGGACAGGGATCGATAAAAGTTGAACAGGGTGGTCCAGCGACACATGGCTTCCTCTCCGGCCGAATGCGAATCGCTGACGGCTGGTGGGCGAGGGTGCATTCGCCATTTGGCGGTATCACACGGAATGCGAGTCGCGGAGCGACATCGCCTACGTCGCTCAGTCGCTCCGCGACTGAGATTCCTCGGGGGTACCGCCAAGGAGCGAATTCACCCGGTGGGCGATTCCACGCGTCTCGGGATTGGACAGGGATCAGCGACCTGATAAGCTGATTTCTTCACGCGGGGACAGGTCATTGAACAGCACGGCGAACATCATGCAGCACAAGAGGTTCTGGTCCGTTTTTACGATGCTGCTCGTGGCGGCGGTGGGGTCGCCGGTCTGGGCGCATCCCGGTCATGGGACGATCGAGCCGACCTCGCCCGCGCATGCCGCGGAGCCGGTGCATCTATTGCCCGTGCTGCTGTTGGCGGGGGTGGTCGCATTGGGTGGGTTTTCGGTGGTCCGGCGGTATCAACAAGCCCGCGAACGGAAGTAGCACTCCCCTCATCCTGCCCAGGGTTCGAGTCCTCCCATGCCGATTCCCGGACGACAGGTGTTCCAGGAACTCCGCCAGGCCCACGAACAGGCACGGGCCGATGCGGAACGGGCAACTGGTGCGGAACGGCACCTGAAGACCGAGATCGAGCAGGTTGTCTCTGATCGCGGGACGGTTCTGCTCGAACTGGCGAAGCACGACCTTCCCGACCTCCGCCGGGAGACGATCCAGTCGACCTTCGCCGAGATTCAGCGAGAACTGCTGCTGATTGTCGAACGCAAGGAGCGGACACTCTCGGAGTTGCAGGGGCGAATCCAACGGCTCTTGGCCGCGGAGCAAGAGGCGTCTCTCGCTCGCTCGGCAGCCGATGCTCAACTGACCCAGCACCTCGCGGAACAGTCTCGTTTGCAAGCGGTCGTGCAGACCGAGCTCCAAGCCCACGCCGAGTTCCCATCACTCTCGAAGCAAGCGGTCGAGGCCGAAGCTGCCCTGCATCGCGATGAGAAGCGCGTCGCCGATGTCCAGGCGGGGGCGACCGAAAAACTCCCGACGTATGAGCGCAGTTCGCTGTTCCAGTACCTGTATCGCCGGCGGTTCCTGACCCCCGAGTCCCACCAGCGCGGCTGGACCCGCCGCCTGGATCGCTGGGTGTCGGACCTGATCGGGTATCCGACGGCGAAACGGGGGTATGAGTTCCTCAAGAACACCCCGGTGCTGATGCAGGCCGAACTCACGCGGCGGCGCGCGGTGTTCCACCAACTGATGGCCCAGGTCGAGACGATGGAAGACGAGGTCGCGAACCAAGTCGGCCTGACCCCGATCATCGCCGCTGCGACCGAGGCCCGCGTGCAGCGCGGCCGATTCGACGAACAACTCGCCAAGACCCGCCAACTGACCGTCAAGGCCCAGGCCGAACTGGCCGCCCTCAGCCAGGACCAGTGCCAGTTCTACCACGCGGCCCTCGACCGCTATCGGGCCTTCCTCGACGACACCCAAACGGCTGTCCTGGAGCAGCGGGCCCAGCGCACGGCCAGCACGCGCGACGACGAGATCGTCTCGCGAATCCGCTTCCTCACCGAGCAGATCGGCCAGCTGAAGCCGCAGTTGCAGTCGACCGCGCAAGAGGCCGCAGCCTCGGTTGGCGTCAGCGACGGGTTCGAGTTCATCACCCGCCGCATGGAGCAGTCGAACTACGAGGAGGACCGCTCGCACTTTGACGATCAGCTGCACCTTGACCCGTTACTGGAGCGCTATCGCCAGGGGATCCTCTCGCGCGAGGCGCTCTGGTCGGAGCTGAAGCAGCATCAGGAATTCGAACGGACGGCGACCGAAACGACGGTGATGGACATCGTCAATCACCCGATGACGCATGTGCTGGCCCAGGCGATGATCCAAGTCGTCGGAGCCGCGCTGCAGCAGGGGGTCAACCGCAGCATCCAGCGCCGCAGCGGCCCGTCCGGTACGGCATTTCCCGACATCCCGGCCCCGACCTGGGTCCGCACCAATCCGCCGCCCGCCGCTCCCTCCGCGGGTGGGAGAGGGTACAAGACCGTCGATCGGTTCTAATTCCTCGTCAACGCTTGAGTTTGGGGTTGGAGTCCAGGCTTTAGCCTGCTCCGGAGCAGGCGACACAGCTTCAGGATGGATCTTACGCGTGGCCTCACATCCCGGCAGGGATGCCAGACATTAGCCGGTGGTTGAGCGCAGCGACACCACCGGAACACGATCCCCGCCCGCTCCCGCATCCCGGAGGGATGCCAGAGGTGTGGCTCACGGCTTGGGGTCTCGCGTCGGGAAACGCCGAGCGTTCTCTGCCATCCCTTCAGGAGGGGATCATCTCGGCGACCTGCATCCGGTGGTGTCGCTGCGCTCAACCACCGGCTAATTTCTGAGACCCCAACGGGCAACGCCGTGAAGGATTCCCGCAAGGCGTTTTCCAATGTTCTGCCCCCTCTCCCCCACAATCGGCGCTGCTTTCGGAGTGGACTCCACTGTGGGGGAGAGGGCCGGGGTGAGGGGGCTTGAGCGTGCGAGATGGCCCCCTCACCCCCACCCTCTCCCCCGCAACACGCACAGGGCAAAAGACACGTCGATCGCGGGGGAGAGGGGGCCGGAAACGTGCTGGCTACCTTGTCGACGTGATCCGCGAGAAATCCTTCACGGCGTTGC
>JAYWFM010000484.1:0-6967 GCA_043778825.1 Planctomycetota bacterium
GCCTGCTCCGGTGCAGGCGAAAGCCTGAACTCCCACCTCGATTCTGAGTCCTCATCAGGTCCTACGGCTTCGGCGAATAGTCCACCGTCTTCAAGAACACCGCCTCGGGCGGCACGGCCAGGATCTTGCCGTTGGCCTCGGTCTTCTTCGCCACCGCCTGCCACTCGGGATCAGCCCGGAAATCGTCCCATGACTTCTTCGCCGCATCCCGGCTGGCATGTTCCAAGACGTAATACAGATGCGTCTTCGACTTCGGCTCATCGGTCGGGGACCAGTACCCGATCGACCGCATGCCGTGCTTGTTGAACAGCTTTTCCGTGTGCTCGCGAAACCGGGAGTGCAGGTCGCCCAGCTTGCCTTCGGCTGCGGTGTAGATGCGGAGTTCGTACGTCTTGTCCTGGCGGGCTTTTTCGGTCGGCGGGGAGTAGTCGGTCTCCGTCATGTAGATCGATTCGGGGGCCTTGGCGAGGATCTTGCCGTGCTTCACTTCGCTGGCTTTGGCGACGGCCTTCCAGTCGGGGTCGGCCTGGAAATCGGCCCAGGACTTCTTCGCGGCGTCGCGGCTGGCGTGGTGGATGATGTAGTACAGCGTGTTCCCCGCGGTCGGCCCTTCGCTGGCCTCCCAGTAGGCGATGTTCTTCATGCCGTGCTTTTCGAAGAGCTTCAGCGTGTGATCGCGGAACCGCTCGTTGAGGGCCGCCAGCTTCCCCGGCTCACACGTATAGATCCGCATCTCCAGCACTCCCTCCCCCGCGCGGGTCGACCCGCCGAGCAGTGCCATCCCAGTTGCCATCACCATTGCGAGCCATCCCCAGCGACGTTGCATGTTTCTCTCCGGAGCGAGACAGAAATTCGTTTCGACACGCGGGTCAGCTTACCGGCTGTTGGGTCACTGACCAAGCGTGACGCAGGGGCTTTGGTTTGGCGATTGTCGTCTTTCGCTCCGCGAAAGAACGGCCTTTCGCGGAGCGAAAGGAGACACTCGGCGGGTTCCACTGGCGAGAGCTTTGACTCGCCAGTGCTGAGACGCCCGACGAGAGAATTGACGGTTCAGGGACGCTCCACGCTCAACGACACTGGCGGTCCAAAGCGACCGCGAGTGGTATTCAGTATCACTCTACCCGGACCCCCAAGCCGCTTATGCACTTGTTGACCAATGATACCAGACGAAGATCGCCCCACTGGCAATACCCACTTCCAGGTCGTTCCAATCATCGGACAAAAGGACGGCTTCTCGCCAGTACGAGGGAGGGGGCAGATCAACTCCAGCGAGACGATGAAGGTACTCCGAGATGTCTATCCAACGCGACCAATCGGGCGCTGGAGCAGGCCCTGTAGTACGAGACGCCCCACACGAAGCCAAAAACGATTGTAAGTTTTCGTGTTGCGGTGCCGATGAGATTGCCACCTCAAGAGACTCTTCCGAAGACGGCGTATGGAACTCGTATTGGTCGAATGAAATCCTGCGCATGAAATTGCTCTGGGTTCCACCGGTAAGGGCTTTGACTCGCCAGTGCTGAGACGCCCGACGAGGGAGTGGACGGTTCAGGGAGAGTAGGTCAGGCTGTGCCTGATCGATCAGGCACAGCCTGACCTATGTTGCTCGGAAGCGACTCGCGAATGGCGCGAGCGCGAGCAATCACCTCTTCAGCCGTCGTTCGCCCCGGCAGCAGCACCGCCTCCAGACACACGATGGCCTCACTGTTCAAGCTGCGGCGGTGGCTCTGGGCGGCGGCCTTGAGGCGGAGGTACACCTCGTCAGGAATGTTCTTGAGCGTGATGGTGGCTGGCATGAGGCTCTCCAAGCAAGAGGGCACCATTGTGGTTCCTCTTTAGAGCCACGTCAATCTGTGGCAGGGCCACCCCACAGGGCGATCGCCTTTTTCAATGTAGCGTGGGCTTTAGCCCACGCGATAGACGGATCTCCTTCATTTCGCGTGGGCTAAAGCCCACGCTACTCATCCCATATTCAAACAGGCGATGGCCCTGGGCCACCCCATCCAAGTCACGCTCAGTTCCCGGTTCGATCTCCACTTTTCCTCCCCACCCGCGCCACTGTTATTGAATGGCATCCATGTCCAGCCCCTTGAGTCCTGCGTTTTTCAAAGCCTCCGCCGCAGCTGCACCGCAGAGAAGCAAGGGGTGTTTTTCATCGTTACTAGCGAATTCCAGATCAGTGCGTACAAATTCTCGAAGTCCGATCTCCGATCCCGCTTTGAGATAGACCGGCGTGGCCCCGACCACGGATTCAAAGCGACCGCACTTCGGGCAGGGATTGATGAAGCGCGTCTTTCGTCGTTCGGAGTCGAACTCCACACTCCGTAGCGCACGAATCGCAAAGAACGTCGGGTCATCTGGCAATTGGCGAAAGATCAAGCCTGTCAAATTGCTCGATTCATAGGTCGTCTTGAATCGCTCTGACACGATCGTCACCCCATCGTAGGTGGAACCGATGTCGTACTTCCTCTTCTTGACGACGACTCCGATCAGTGGCTCGTCCCATTTGGCGAGCAAGTCCCCGCACGCCTCGCAGCGGTGAACACCGGAGCGGGCTTTGCCGGACATGTCGGGAAGAATCTCCTGGTGTATCCGTTGGTTTGCCGTGAGTGGTGGGGACTCACGGAAGGCGTAGGTGTCGTTGTGTTGCAGCGAGAATCGAAATGTCGGCATCCTGTACGCTCCTACTCGAGTCCCGGATGTTGGTTGAAGTAATCACGAGCAGCGGCCGGATACAAGTCTCGGTTATTCCTGTAAAACTCGGCCAGTGCTAGGCGGCGGTCTCGGCAGACTGACGCCGTGCCGCTCCGGGGCGATGGTGAGTCCGTGTCACGACGGGCGCCGAGTGCCACTGGCCATTGTCGTCTTTCGCTCCGCGAAAGAACGGCCTTTCGCGGAGCGAAAGGCGACAATCGCTGGGCCGCTTACGACGGGCGTTTGCGCTTCCTTCCGGCCTTCACTGGCGGAGCGGCGGGCTCGTCGCGTTTTCGCTTGCCGAGCTTCTTGCGGGCGGGGCGCTCCGGCGTCTCGGGCGGCTGGGACTTTCTTCCATGCTTCTTCGGCAGGTCATCCAGCAGCTTGAAATCGAGGGACCGGCGACCGGGGTCGACCTTGGTGATTTCGACCATGACGCGGTCGCCGAGTTGGAAGCAGCGACCGGTTTTGCGACCGATCAGCCGCTGGGCCGAGCGGTCGTACTCGTACTGCTCCGGACCTGGGAGCGTCGCCACGGGGACCAGTCCCTCGGCGGGGATTTCCAGTCCACGGGCGAAGAACCCGTAGCGGTCGACGCCGGTGATCGTGGCCTCCATCCGCAGGCCGACCTTGTCCTTCAGAAACAGCAGTAGTTTGATCTGCGACAAGGCTCGTTCGGCATCAGCGGCCCGGCGTTCGGTCAGTGAACAGGTGTCGCACACGGCGTCGAGGTACTCCGTGCTGAACCCCTCGCGCTTGGGACGCTTGGCGATCACTTGCTTGAGTTGGCGGTGGATCACGAGGTCGGGATACCGCCGGATCGGGCTGGTGAAGTGGCAGTAGTCCGGGGTTGCGAGGGCGAAGTGGCCCTCCTCTTTCGTCGAGTAGGTCGCCTGCTTCAGGCTCCGCAACAGGGCGAAGTTGACGGCGTATTCCTGCGGCGTGCCGTGGACCTTCTTCAGCAGGGCCTGCATGTCGGCTTGCGACCGCAGTTGGGGCACCGGGCAGCCGATCGACTTCACGAAGTCTTGCAGGACTTGCAGCCGTGCCGGGGTGGGTTCGGGGTGGATGCGGCGGGGGAAGAGCAGCTTGGCTTCGGCGAGTTTGCGGGCGACCGCGATGTTGGCGGCGAGCATGCACTCCTCGATCATCTGGTGACTCTCGTCGCCCTGGACGAGGTGTGCCCCGGTCATGCGGCCATCGCGATCAAGGTCGATCTTCACCTCGCTGAGTTCGAGGTTGATGGCTCCCTGCTCCATGCGGCGAGCCCGCAGGACGCGGGCCAGCTTTTGCATCCGCCAGACGGTGTCCCACACGTCCTTGGGCAGGGTGTCGGGCCGCTCCTTGGGACCGTTGACGAGAGTTGTCACCTGCTCATACGAGAAGCGGTGCTTGACCCGAATGGCACTGTTCGAGAAGCGAGTGGCTGTGACGGCTCCGTGCTTGTCGATCTCCATGAAGGCCGACATCGTGAACCGCACGCGTTCGGCTTGGAGGCTGGCCAGACCGTTCGAGAGGATCTCGGGCAGCATCGGCAGCACGCGCCCCGGCAGGTAGATACTGTTGCCGCGTTCGCGGGCCTCCTTGTCGAGGGCTGAACCGGCGGGCACAAAGTGCGACACGTCGGCGATGTGGACGCCGAGGGTCCAACTGCCGTTGGTGTGGTGTTCGAGCGAGATCGCGTCGTCGAAGTCGCGGGCGTCGACGGGGTCGATCGTGATGATCGTGGTCCCGGTGAGGTCTTCGCGTCCGGCGAGGTTCGTGTCGTCGAAGTCTTCGGCGGCTTGGTGAGCCTCAGCCAGCACGTCTTCGGGGAAGTCGGTCGGCAGGTTGAACTCGTGAATGATCGAGATCGTGTCGACGCCGATATCGGTGGGCACTCCCAATCGAGTCTTGACCACCGCCTCACCCGAGCGGCGGGCCGATGGGAACCGCAGCATCTCGACGACGACCTTGTCGCCGGGCCGAACGCCGCTGGGCTCGGGGTCGTCCACCGTGATCGCGTCACTGAATTGGCGACCGTCGATCTTGACGAACCCGCCGTGATTGTCCTCGCCGTAGGTGCCGACGAACGTCGTAGTGGCCCGCTTGAGTACCTTCTCGACGACGGCCACCCGTTGTTCCCCGAACCGGCGTTGACCGGTCAGCTTGACGAGGACTTCGTCCTTGTCCTGGGCATCGCGCATGTCCTCGGCAAAGACGACGATGTCGCCGACGATCATGGGGACCGTTGAGGCGATGGGAGTCACATACCCATCCCCCATCGCGGTCCTCCGGATGGTGCCGGTGATCCCGTCCACGCGCTTGCGGCTTTCAATCCGGCCCGATTCGGCCCACTGAATGGCCCCCTCATCCACCATGCGATGCAGGATGGACTGAAGCGGCTCCAAATGGGATTGGCGAACCCCGAGCCTTTTGGCGAGTTGTGCAAACCGGATGGGCCGGTAAGACGGGCCTTGAAGATAATCTCGGACACGAGATTCCAACGGATCCATGCGATTCCTGAAATGACACTGAGAAGGTGAGGGGGCGACTCCTGCGAGAGAGGCCAACGAGCCTCGATCCCCCCGCATGTAAGCTAACGAGTTTCACCCGCCGGGAACACCGGCCCGGCGATTCCGGTGGGAATCCGCGACGGGGAGGGGATGTGACGTTGAACTTGAACCATATGCAGATCAGGACACACGAGGGCCGGGAGAGGTTCGCGAACCACGGAAAGTTTTCGTGACCGATTAGAAGTGGCGAGCCGGGCGGCGTCAGCCCCCGGACTTGTTCGACCATCGCCAGAATCCGGGGGCTGACGCCGCCCGGCTCGCCTGATGCGGGCATTGAGAACGGAATAAATTCCGTTCTACGGCTGGTCTATCGCGACAAAACCTCGCGGACCGTGTTCGTGCTGACCGGTTCGATGGCTCCCTTCTCCGTGAAGATCGCCCGGATCAGGTGCGCGGGGGTGACATCGAAGGCCGGGTTGTAAACCTGGACTCCGGTGGGGGCGGTCTGCTTTCCGAAGCCGTGCGTGATCTCGGTACTGGCTCGCAGCTCGATCGGGATGCCGGTCCCATCGGCCAGCGTGAGGTCAAACGTGCTGCTCGGGGCGGCCACATAGAACGGAATGCCGTGGGCTGCGGCCAGTTGAGCGACGGAGTAGGTACCGATCTTATTGGCGGCGTCTCCATTGGCCGCAATGCGGTCGGCTCCGACGATCACCGCCTGCACGCGACCCTCGTGCATCACCCAACCCGCCATGCTGTCGCAGATCAGGGTCACGGGGACGCCGCGCTGCATCAGTTCCCAACTGGTGAGGCGGGCCCCCTGCAACAGCGGGCGCGTCTCATCGGCGTAGACTTGCAGGCGTTTCCCCTGAGCGTGAGCGGCGAAGATCACCGCCAGCGCGGTGCCGTCCCCGGCTGTGGCGAGGCCGCCGGCGTTGCAGTGGGTCAGCACGCCGCACGTCTCGGGGAGGTACTCCGCTCCGATGCGCCCGATGGCGGTACACATCGCGCGGTCTTCGGCCTCGATGCGGCGGGCCTCGGCGAGCAGAGCCTCCAGTCGCTGCGGTCCCGGTTGCTGGGCCAGCGTCTGGCCGACGCGCTGCATGCGATCGAGCGCCCAGAACAAGTTGACAGCGGTCGGTCGGCTGCTGGCCAGTTCGGCACAGACCGATTGGAGCCTGGAGAGGTACTGGTCCGGGGACGAGCTGGCCGTCGACTGCATCCCGAGGACAACCCCGTACGCCGCCGAGACTCCAATTGCCGGAGCCCCGCGCACGCGGAGCATTTTGATCGCTTCCCAGACCTGGGCCACGGTCCGGCAGTCGACCTCGACCAACTCCACCGGCAGCCGGGTCTGGTCCATCAGACGGAGCGACCCGGTGAGGGCTTCACCGATCCAGGTGAGGGGGACGGGGGGAGTCGACATGCGTTCCTCGGAGCGATCGGGGCAGGGGCTCGATGGGGAGCCGATTCTAGCGAAACCGTGGCCGATCCCGAGTCCACTCGCAAAGTCACCCGGCGGAAGTGTGTGCGTCACAATCGTCGGTGCCCTGGTTCAGAGCGTCCAAACCTTCGGAGTGGAACCACGAAAGTCACGAAACACACGAAACGGAAGACCGAGGACAGGCATCCGAACAGCCTCACGGAACGAGTGCGACACCCATTCCCCAAGTCGTTCTCCTCCACGACACCCTGCATTTTTCGTGTATTTCGTGCCTTGCGTGGTTGGATTCCGATGTGCTTGGTGGGCGAAACCGCAACCGACGAACGGGACGCACACA
>JAYWFM010000485.1:0-16942 GCA_043778825.1 Planctomycetota bacterium
CTCGCCCCGTCGCGGACCTCGCCGAGCCCATAGAGCCCATCTTGATTCGTGTCAATACGTATGAGAGGGCACGTCATCGGCGCACGCGTGACCACCGCAACCCGCAGATCCGTGATTTTCAGCGACTTCATGTCTGTTGAGTTACCATCATGTGCACCCCCTAATCCCTAATCCCTAATCCCTACTCCCTAATCCCTAATCCCTACCCCCTACTCCCTAATCCCTACTCCCTACTCCCTACTCCCTACTCCCTACTCCCTACTCCAACGGCCCTTCCTAAAACGCCAACCCGCCTCCGAGGGTGAAACCGGATCCTCCGTGATCGAGGGAGGTGACGACCCCACCCCGGATGAAAATCCGATCGTGCGGCCAAAGAATCAACTCGTTCGTGACGACCGAATCCCGGAAGCGATCACTCGTCTCGGCGTGTAAGGTCATGCGAAACGCGAGATTGTCCAGCAGATCCCACTCCAAGCCGCCGTTGAGCAGCAGGTCCGTCTGGTGGTCGACGAAATTGTCGGCGAACGCATCCAGGGGATCATGGATCGCGATGTCCACATCGGACCGGCTGAACTGGACACCGATCTGCACGAAGGGCCGCCAGCGTTCGCCCCAGGTGGGATAGATCGAAGTACCCACGGTGAATGCCTCAGATTTCGCATTGAGGAGCGCCGTGATCTCCAACGGGGGGCCAGTCGTGACCGTGCCTTTCAATCCGACATTCGCATATCCAAAGAACACATCGAAATCGAGCGACAGCGGCAGATCGAGGGTCAGCACCGGCAGGTTGATGAGCGAATCAAACCCCTGCAGCGACTTGTCAAACTGCCGCAGAACCGCGTCGTCCATGGACAGTTGCCGATACCGTTGCTGCATGAACACCTTGCCCAGCAGACCGGCATGCTCCGACGGGTGCGGCGCGTTGAACAGCGTGTCAACGCGATCCCCATCGCTCTCCTCAGGCAGAAACTCCTCAGGCAGAAACTCCTGGGCTCCCACGGAAACGCTCAGCGTGCCGCAAACGATGACAGACAACACCGAGGCGAGCAGGAAAGCAGAACGCATCGGTCGGCCCGATCCATCGAAAGGAAATCGTCCGCAGCGGCCGTCATCGGTCCTGTCCTTCGGAATCGCGGGTTGTATCCCCGGACGATCTTTCTCCGTCAATGGCGATGCGTGTCTCGATGGATCTCCTGCCTATTTCCCAGCGGGTTTTGCCGATTTGTCATCCCACTCCTCCCGGATACGCATCAACCAGCAAGCATTCATCATTGCGTGAAGACTCGGCTCCAGCCAAACTACGGCCTTGTCAACGCTTGAGCTGGGAGTTGGAATCCAGCCTTTAGGCTGCTCCGGAGCAGGCTAAAGCCTGAACTCCAACCCCGCATCGGAGTCCTGACAAGGCACACGGGCGAGTGCAGCGACCTGACACGAATCGTTCCTTCCGGCAGCGGAGCGTGTCTCGCTCCACGGGGATTGTCGGTCAGTATTTGCGGAGAGTTCCCATGAAGCGATTGTCTCAGAAGCGGCTGCCTCGGGCTGCGGTGTGGGTGGCCTTGGTGAGTCTGTCGACGCTCTGGCTGGCACACCCGGCCCGTGCTCAGGCCCCAGTTCCCGAGCCGGGCGTCCTCTACGGTCATGAGGGGGCCGTCGTCATGGGAGTCTTCACTCCCGATGGCGAGCGGGTTGTCACTGCCAGTGCGGACCAGACCGCCCGCGTGTGGGATGTCGCCAAGTCGGTCGAGCTGCGACGCTACACCCAGCACACCGGGCCGCTGTATTGCTTGGCAGTCAGTGGGGATGGCCGTACGCTGGTCACCGGGGCGCAGGACAACACGCTGCGAACTTGGGACTTGCCGCTCTCGAAACCGATCCGCAGCTTTGCCGAGCACGCGACCCCCGTGCGCGGGTTCGTCCTCAACCCCGATGGGCTGAGTCTGTTGTCGGTGGCCGATGACAAGAACTTCCGCATTCACGATCTGCTGGTCGCCAAGTCGGGCGGGCCAGCGCCGATCCCGACGATCATCCGACCGGGTCATACGGCCGAGGTGCTGTCGATCGCCTCTCGCACCGATGGAGCCAACTTCTGCACCGCCGATGCCAGCGGGCGAATCCTGCTCTGGTCCCCCGACCTCGACACGCCGCAGGGCCGCCTCCTCGGGCACGCCGGTCGCGTCACTTCCACAGCTGTCCATACCAACAACCAACAGCTCTACACCACCGGCGATGATGGAGTCCTTCGCATCTGGCAACTGACGCCGATGCTGCCCAAGGAACTCGGCACCGCCCCGGTTGCTCCGATTGAGTTCACGATGATCCCCGGACAGAACAATGCGATGTGGAGCCTGTCCGATGGCACGATGAAGCTGATCGATATGGCCACCGGCATGGCGACTCGCGAGTTGCCGAAATTTGTCGGCAAGCTGACGGGGCATGCGGTGTCGCCGAACGCCGCCTGGCTCACCGCCTGGGCCGATGATGGCAGTGTGAACGTACTTAACATGGCCGATGGCACGCCGCGCGGTCGAGCAGCGGGTCACACCGGCCTCGTGACCGATGTGGCCATCCATGCCGACGCGACGCGGTATGCCAGCAGTGGTAAAGACGGGACGGTTCGGTTCTGGCAGCAACCGCTCCCCGTGTTCGATATCAAGGGCCACGCCGGGCCGCTGCGGGGGATTCTCTCGTTCACCAGCGGCCAGCGTCTGGCCACAATCTCGGAGGATAAGACGACCCGCCTGTGGGCCAGTAACGCTCCGACCCAGCAGGCGGCCTATGCCAATCACGAACAACCGTTGCGGGCCTTCGCGCTGCGCGACGACGATGGTCTGCTCGCCACCGGAGATGCACAAGGCGTGGTGTGGGTCTGGAACGTCGTCAGCAGTGCCGCCGAGGGATACCTCGCCGCGCATGCCGGAGCGATCACCGCGCTGGCGTTCTCCGCCGACCGCAACTCCCTCATCACCGCCGGAGCCGATGGCGTGGTCCGCAGTTGGACCTTGCCCCTCCCGAAACAAAAACCCGCAGCGGGGGAAGAAGCCCCCAAGCCCGCCTGGGAGTTCCCGGTCCCCGGTGCGCCCGCGATTCAACTGAAGCGCGTGTCGCAGGAGCAAGGGCTGCTCGTGCTGCCGAATGCGGGCCAGGCAATCCTGCGGCTCAAGTGGGATGGCACCGCCGGGGCACCGATCAACACACCGGGTCGACCGCTCAAGAGCCTCGAACTGTTTGCCGATGCGACGCAGTTGGCCTCCCTCGACGATCAAGGGGGATACCACGTCTGGAAGCTCGACGGGACGCTGGTGAAGTCGACCCCGCTGGGTGCCGGGATCACCTCGGCCCGGCTCAGCAAGGACGGCTTGCTGGTCGCGCTGTGTGACAGCAAGCCACGCGTGCGGATCGCCGCCCTCGCCACCGGCATCGTCCAGGAAGAGATCGCGACCCTCTTCCCGGTCACCGACTCCGCCTGGACCGGAGCCGACCAGCGTTCGCTTGCTCTCATCGGTCCGGGGAACGATGCGATGATCGTGCAGCGTACGCTGCTGCGAATCTGGGACAGCGTCCCCGACGGCGTGAATGCCCTGGCGATGACGCCCGATCAGCAGTTCATTCTGGCTGCGGGCGGCGATGGCAAGGTGCGGCAGTGGAACCTCGCGGACGGCACTCTCACCAAGACGCTGGAGGCCCCCGCGACCCCACTGCTGAAAATGGCCCTCTCCACCAACGGGCAGTTTGTCGCCGCCATTGGTGAGGACAAGCAGTTGCACCTCTGGTCATTCGCCGATGGCAAACTGCTGCGTTCGATCCCTCATCCGCAGCCACTGCGGTCGGTCACGCTGACCGCCGATGGAGTGCGTGCGGCCACAGCCGGTGCCGATGGCATCATCCGCGTGTGGGAAGTGGCGACGGGTCAACTGCTCGAATCGTTTGCGGACCATGTGGGGCCGATCGTGACCGCGCGTTACCTGGCGGACGGCGTGACGCTGGTCTCGACCGGAGATGACAAGCTGCTCAAGTCGGTGAAGACTTCGATCACCCGCGCGTGGCCGATTCACAAAGGAGCGGTGCGAGATCTGGCGATGTATCAAGGCGGGGCGCAGACGATCAGCTGTGGCGACGATGGCCTGGTCATCATGACCGATGTCAGCAACGGCACGGTGAGCCGGACCTTCAAGGGCGGTGCGTTCAAGCCGACCGTGGTCGCCGTTCGCCCCGATGCCCAGCGCATCGCCGTCGGCACCGAAGCGGGCGAAGTGCTCATCTGGAATGTCAACGCTCCCGATGAACCGATCCAGCGACACCAGGTCGCTGACGTGGCCCCCACCGCGATCACGGCCCTCCAGTGGAGTCCCGATTCGCTCAAGCTGGCGGTCGCGACGGCGGGCAAGACGGTGCATGTCTTCGGCCCCTCACTGCCCAACATCCAGCCCGCCATCGAGCTGACGCCACATCAGCAGTTCCCGGTCGAGGGACTCGTCACCGAGATGCAGTTCGCCGTCGACAACCGTTCCGTCTGGCTCGCCCTCAGTACCGGCAAGATCGAGGAGTGGACCTACGCCGGACCAGCCGCCACACGGCAGTTCAACCACGGCGGGCCGGTCTACGGAGTCGCCGTCACCCGCGATGGCCGCACCGTCGTCTCGACCAGCACCGACCAAACCGTGCGGGTCTGGGATGTGACGACCGGCCAGCAGAAGTTCCAACTGAGCGGCCACACCGGACCCGTCCACGCCGTGACGCTCAGCCCCGACGAGACCTTCGCCATCACCTCCGGGTCCGATGGGACTCTCCGGCTGTGGGACATCGTCGGCGGTCGGCAACTCAAACAACTGACCCGCTATGACGCCACGATGTACTCCGTCGCGATCCATCCGAACGGCCAGCTACTCGCCGCAGCCGGGGCCGATCGCAAGGTGCATCTCATCGACATCATCACCGGGAGCGAGCAACGAGTCCTGGAGGGGCACACTGATTACGTCCACTCCGTGACGTTCAACCCCGTCGGAGACCGCGTGCTGTCGTATGGCTACGCGGGTCATCTGAAGGTGTGGAACATGGCCGATGGGAACAAGCTCACCGAGCAGCGAATCGGCCGCGTCGGGAACGCCGCCCGCTATTCGCCAGACGGGAAGAAACTGGTCCTCGCCAACGGCGACGGCACCGCGCGGGTGATCCCTAGCGGACAGTGATGTAGCTGCGTTCGCCAAAACGCGGGCTGCGGGAACCAGCACTCGAACAAGGGAACAGACTTGTTCTCCGTCCCAAGCTCCGCTTGGGACGGAATATCCTCGAAGCTCTGCTTCGTCGCCTACCAAACCGCTCAGTCTGTGGGGAACGCCCCTCAAGTGGGCGTTCTTGACTCGGGACTGTTCAGGGGCTGTTGGTTGTGGAGAACAGGGGCTGGCCTGCGGGCGAAGCGGAGCTTCGAGGATATGCGGTCCCAAGCGGAGCTTGGGACCGAGGGGAAAGTCTGTCGGCACCGCGTACGCCGCAACCAGTTCGCCCACCTTCTGGCGAAGGTAGCTACGGTGGGCCGCCCCTTCACCCCAACTGGCCCGACAGCCACAGCAGCAGTTGCTCCAACTGCAACCGGTCCGGCAGGCGGCTGCCGCCCTTGAGGTCGCGGTCCGCATCGGCGAGGCGGGCGAACAACTGATCGGCACGCGGTCGCCCGAGACGCTTCAGGTAGCGTTCCGAAGTCTCGATGTCCCGCGGAAAGATCCCGGCCTCCTGTAGTGCCTGTCGCAGTGGCATCTTGCGGCGCGACCGCTCGGTGGCCACCGCAAACTTCTTGAACACATAGATCAGCCCGCCAAGAATCTTCGGGGCCGCCTCCCCGGCGTGCAGCAGCTTGGACAAGCACGTCAGTGCCAAAGCCGGGTTCCCATCGCGGACCGCGTTGGTCATCGTCCACGTCTCTTCCGCCTTCCAACCCCCGACCAGTTGCCGCACATCGTCCGGCTTGATCTGTGGTCGTTCACCCACATAGCTGGTCAGCTTGGCCAACTCCATCGACAGTTGCCCGAGGCCGGTGCCAGCCAACTCCACGAGCAGGCTGGCCGAGTCGCGGCTGATCTGCTTGCCGTGTGCCGAGGCGGCGTGATCGGTGACCCACTTGAGCAATGGCCCCGCTGCCAGTTCCCCGCAGTCGAGTTCCAGTCCCGACTCGGCGATCTTCTTGGCGAGGCGCGTGTTCGACTTCCACGACTTGCAATCGAGGACCAGCACCGACCGCGACGCTGGCTTGAGACAATACGCCTCCAACCCCTCACGGTACTTGGTCACAAACTCATCCGCGTCCTCGACCACCACCAACCGCGACGACACGAACATCCCGACCGTTTGCAACTCCGACTTGACCGTCTTGAGTTCCGTGTCCTTCCCCGCGAACTTCACCAACCCCACCGCCGCATCCGGTCCCGTCCCCAGGACCAACTCGGTCAACCGGGCCACGCACTGCTGCTTGAGGTGCGTCTCCTCCCCAAACAGCACCGCGACCGCGGGCGGACGGTCCTTGGTTTTCTTCGAGAGGTAGAGGGTGGCGTGCATGGGGGGAGCAGTCAGCAGTCAGCGATCAGCATTCAGTCAGATGGGAGATATCCGTCGTTCCGGCTTGGCCCCCACGGAGCCTCGTCTGGTAGCGTAATCCAGATCGTCGCACGAAGTCGAACGTGTCGGCGTTCCATGTGCTGCACATCCAATCCGGCTGTTCCGACCCCGGCAATGCACTTTGTGAAGTTCGAGCAGTTTTAGCTCCAGTCGTTACACATGAAAAAGCCAGCCGCAAGCTGTCACTCACAGGGCACCCGTCCGACGCCCCCACGGGGCAGCCATTCGATCGCCCAAGGCCAGTGACACGGCAAACGCCGTAGAACGCAGCCCTGGGTCATGAGGCCGAGTCGCCGATCAAGCCCAGAAATCGCGGCACGATTTTGGTGACTCGGAGTGGCACCCTTTCAGGGCTGGGCTCATTCGCATCAGGCTGCGAACCCAGGGCGGCGCTGCACGACTTCGTCGTTTCGCTCTGCCCTGGTCCCACAAGTCACAATTCATCCCTCATGCAGGGGATGGCCTTCCAGTCTTCCAGGCTCTGCAGCTGCATGGGCCTCGCTTGGGCCAGAGACGCTTCCGAGGCCGCTGAAACTGAGTACGGGAAGGCGATGACCTTTATGAGCGATGAATTGTGACTTGGGGCACTAGGTCGCCAGCCCTATAACTCCGCCGCCCACGCTTGCAGCGTCTTCACCTGTGGAGCCGGGTTCGTGTCGAGGAACTCGATGGCCAGGACCATCGCCAGGCAGCCCGGCAGTGTGGTCACGCAGGGGACGCCGCTGGTCACGGCGACGGCGCGGATTTTGCCCTCGTCGGTGCGAGCCCCCTTGCCGCTGGGGGTGTTGAAGATCAGCTGGACTTCGCCGTTGGCCATGTAGTCGAGCAGGTTCGGGCGGCCTTCTTGCAGCTTGCGGACGGTCTCGACGGCGAGGCCCGCGGCTTGCAGGACTTTGGCGGTGCCAGCGGTGGCGAGGATCTTGAAGCCCAGGTCGATCAGGCGACCGGCGGAGGCGACGATCAGTTGTTTGTGGCCATGGGCCATGCTGATGAAGACGTTGCCGCTGCTGGGGATGTTGGTCCCGGCGGCGATCTGACTCTTGGCGAAGGCAGCGGGGAAATCGGTGGCGATGCCCATGACTTCGCCGGTCGATTTCATCTCGGGTCCGAGGATGATGTCGACCCCCTGGAAGCGGTTGAAGGGGAACACGCTCTCCTTGACGGAGGTGTAATGTGGCCAGACCTCGGTGGTGACGCCCTGCTCTATCAGGGTGACGCCGGCCATGACCTTGGCGGCAATGCGCGCCAGCGGGAGGCCGGTGGCCTTCGACACGAATGGGGAGGTCCGCGACGCTCGGGGGTTCACTTCCAGGACGTACACCGTGTAGGCAGGCGGTTGAGGGTTGAGGGTTGAGAGTTGAGCGTTCGTCGTTTGGCTCTCCTCTCTCGTCTCTCCTCTCTCGTCTCTCATCTTCACGGCGAACTGGATGTTCATCAGGCCGCGCACGTTCAGGGCGGTGGCCAGGGCGTAGGTGGCCTGCTTGATCTCCTCGATAATCGGAGCCGGAAGCGAGAACGGGGGCAGGGCGCAGGCGGAGTCGCCGCTGTGGACACCGGCCTCTTCGATGTGTTCCATCACGCCGCCGACGAGGGTCGTTTCCCCGTCCGAGATGGCGTCGACATCGACCTCGATCGCGTCTTCCAGGAACTTGTCGATCAGCACCGGATGGTCGGGCGAGATGTTGATCGCCTCATTCATGAACTTCACGAGCTGGGTGTCGTCGTAGCAGATTTCCATGCCGCGTCCGCCGAGGACAAAGCTGGGGCGGACGAGGACGGGGTAGCCGATTCGCTCGGCGGACTGGCGGGCCTCCTTGATGACGAAGGCGGTGCCGTTGGGCGGCTGGTGGAGTTGCAAGTCGTCGAGCAGGGTCGTGAACTTCTCGCGGTCCTCGGCCATGTCGATCATCTCGGGGCTGGTGCCGATAATCGGCACACCGGCCGCTTCGAGTCCCTTGGCGAGGTTGAGCGGAGTCTGGCCGCCGAACTGGACGATGACGCCATCGGGCTGGAGCTTGTCGCAGATGTTGAGGACATCTTCGGTGGTCAGCGGCTCGAAGAACAGGATGTCGGAGGTGTCGTAATCGGTCGACACGGTCTCGGGATTTGAGTTGACCATGATGCTCTGGATGCCGAGATCGCGCATGGCGAACGAGGCGTGACAGCAGCAGTAGTCGAACTCGATTCCCTGGCCGATGCGGTTCGGTCCGCCGCCGAGGATCATGACCCGCTTCTGGGCCAGCGAGCCGGGTTGGTGGTTGATCGGCGAGGCGACGAGTTTCTCCTGGCCCAGGACGGGAGTGCCATCGGCTTCGAGCAGTCCGACACCGCCGGGAGCGAACTTACGGCGCGCGGGAGTCTCATCTTCCTGCTCATAGGTCGAGTAGTAATACGGCGTGTAGGCCGGGAACTCGGCGGCACAGGTGTCGACCTGCTTGAAGGTCGGGATGACTTTCAGTTCTTTGCGGCGAGCGCGGACATCGATCTCAGTCGACGAGAGCCACGAGGCGAGTTGCTTGTCGGAGAAGCCTTGTCGCTTGTAATACCGCATCTGTTCGGCGGTCATGTGCGACAGCCGACCGATCTGCTGAATCTCGACTTCGCTCTTCAACAGGTCTCGAATGTGTCGCAGGAACCAGGGGTCGATGTTGGTCAGCTGGAAGATGTCCTCGACCGACATGCCCGCCTTCATGGCGTAGCGGATCGAGAAAATGCGTTCCGCGTTGGGTCGCGAGAGGCCCGCGCGAATCTCGCCGATGGTCGGCTGCTTGTCGGTGCCCCACAGATCCTTCTTGCCGCCGCCGAGTCCGAAGTGGCCGATCTCCAGGCCGCGCACGGCCTTCTGCAGCGACTCCTTAAACGTGCGGCCAATGGCCATCGTCTCGCCGACCGACTTCATCTGTATGGTGAGTTCGGAATTGGCCTCCGGAAACTTTTCAAAGGCCCAACGCGGGATCTTCGTCACCACGTAATCGATCGTCGGCTCGAAGCAGGCCAGCGTCTCCCGCGTGATGTCGTTCTGAATCTCGTCCAGCCGATACCCCACCGCCAGCTTGGCCGCGATCTTGGCGATCGGGAAGCCGGTGGCCTTCGAGGCCAGCGCCGACGAGCGCGATACGCGGGGGTTCATCTCGATGACGATCATCCGTCCGGTCTTCGGGTTGATGGCAAATTGCACGTTCGAGCCACCGGTCTCGACGCCGATCTCGCGCATCACGGAGATCGTGGCATCCCGCATCCGCTGGTATTCCTTGTCGGTCAGCGTCTGGATCGGGGCCACGGTGATCGAGTCGCCGGTATGCACCCCCATCGGGTCGAAGTTCTCGATCGAGCAGATGATCACGACGTTGTCAGCCACGTCGCGCATGACCTCCATCTCGTATTCCTTCCACCCGATGACCGACTCTTCGAGCAGCACTTCATGGACCGGGGAGAGGTCCAGCCCGTTCTTGACTTTGTCCTCGAACTCTTCCTTGTTATAGGCAATCCCCCCGCCGGCCCCCCCGAGCGTGTAGCTGGCCCGGATGATGATCGGCAGGCCGAGTTCCTTCATCGCTTTCCGGGCATCGTCCATGTTGTGGACAGTTCGCGATCTCAAGACATCGAGACCGATCTTGATCATCGCCTGCTTGAACAGTTCGCGGCCTTCCGCCTTGGCGATCACGTCCGGCTTGGCCCCAATCATCTCGACGCCGAGTTGATCGAGAATCCCCCGGCGGTGCAGGTCCATCCCGATGTTGAGGCCGGTCTGACCCCCGAGCGTCGGCAGGATCGCGCAGGGCCGTTCCTTCTCCAGCACCTTGGCGACGTACTGCCACGTCAGCGGCTCGACGTAGGTCCGGTCCGCTGTGTTCGGATCGGTCATGATCGTGGCCGGGTTGGAGTTGACGAGGACGACCTCGTACCCCTCCTCGCGCAGGGCCTTGCAGGCCTGCGTCCCGGAATAGTCGAACTCACAGGCTTGCCCGATCACGATGGGACCGGAGCCGATGAGGAGAATCTTCTTGATGTCGTTGCGACGTGGCACGGTAGGGGGGGGGCTCGAGGGAGTCGGGAGTCGGGAGTCGGGAGTCGGGAGTCGGGAGTCGGGAGTCGCCTCGGTCCGCGCGAACTCTCACCGTCCGATTCCCGAAATCTCTCGCGAGACCTCAGAGCCGCCAGGGGCCGGGATGGTGCCAGATCGCACGTTCCATGAGCAATTTCCGCGACTCCGCGCGGACTTTCACCCCAAACCGCAGCTGTGACCTCGACGAGGGAGCCGTGGGGCGAAATCTGGACCACTTTACGAATGTCGGGGGCAGATGCCAAGCGAGCGGGGTCGGAACCCAGAGCGATGTGTGCATTCGCTCCTTGGCGGTACCCCCAGGAATCTCGGTCGCGGAGCGACGGAGGCGATGTCGCTCCGCGACTCGCATTCCTTGTGATACCGCCAAATGGCGAATGCCCCCCCTGAACCTGCTCCGCCGCCTCGGACTCGACAAAGTCACCGCCACCCTCCGCAGCTTCGCCCGAAATCCCCAACGCCTCTTCGCCATCTTCGGTTATCGGAACTAGGCGATGGCCCTGGGGCGGCATCGCCCTCGCGATCGTCTCTCCGCATTTCACGCCCGGCGGATGGCGTCCATCGGGGAGAGCCGCGCGGCCTTCCACGCGGGATACAGGCCGCCCGCCACGCCCAGCAGCGTACTCATCAGAAACGCAAACAGCGCCAGGCCCAGCGAGACGTGCAGCGACAACCGATCCGGCCAGACTTGATTGGCCACTGCGGAGGCCGCTGTCCCGAAGATCACGCCCACGATCCCGCCGACCAGTCCGATGACCGCGCTTTCGGACATCACCAATCGCATCACCTCGCCGCGCGTCCAGCCCATCGCCCGCAGGATGCCGAACTCTCCGATGCGTTCCATGACGCTCATCAGCATCGTGTTGAGAATGCTCAACACCGCGATCAGGAACCCGACCGCCGAGATCATTGTCAGGAATAGATCCAGGTCTCCGCTGAACGTGTCGAACTGCTCGGCCCAGTCTTCGGGGGAGCGGACTTCGACGGTGGAGGGGACGGGGATGTTGGACCCCGGCTGCGACGGACTGGCTGTCGGCGGGGTCTGAACCGGGGCGGGAGCTGGCGGCGGACTGGTTCCCTTGGCCCATTGGTCGAACGCATTCGCGACCGATTGGAGCGGGTTGGTCCCGCCGCCCGTGAGCAGATTGAGAGTGTCCATCGCTCCCGACGGCCTCCACTGGCGGCCCACAAAGGTCTTCTCGATCCGCGCCTTCAACTCCTTGTTCTTCGTGCCCGGAACCTGCTCCACATAGAAACATGAGACCGTGTCCGCACTGATCCGGGCCAGCTTCCGCAGCACATCAATGTCCATGAGGATGTTGACATCGAGCAGTTGGGATTGGCAGTCGTAGATGCCGACGATCGTCATCTCGGTCCCGTTGACCAGGAGCGTCGAGCCGACGGTTTTCTGGTGGGCCTCGGCGATCTGGCGGCTGAGGACGCAGTGCAGCGTGCCGCGGTCCTGGATGGTGAGGAATCGGCCCTGGACGACATGCTCGTCATACACTCCGTGCTTGAGTTCCAGCCGGGTGGGGATGTCGAGACCGATGAGGAACCGGGGCGGGGTGACGATCCGCTTCTGTTCGATGAGGTTCACCCGGACCATCACCTCACTGTTGACGACCGCTACTCCGGGGATCGCGGCGATCTCGTCCTTCCACGCGGCGGGCAGCGAGGAGAACAGCGGAATCGGGGCTCCCTGCTGCTGGACGAGCAGACCGGGGATCTTCTCAAAGGTGCGGGTCACCAGATGATCGATGCCGCCCGAGATCGCGAACAGCCCCACCATCCCCGCAATCGCCACCGACAGCCCGAGTACGCTCAGCACCGTCCGTACGGGCCGGTTGACCAGATTCCGCCAGGCAAATCGAAGCATCAAGAATCATCCGGGGAGCAAGTGACAGGTGGGGTCGCAGTCAGCCCATCACTCCGGCTGTCGGGTTGGCTGGCTCTGAAAGATCAGTTGCAGATTCTGCTCCTCTTTGAGCATCTTGGACTTCAGATAGATGTTGTCGCGGACTTCAGACTTGGCTCCCGGCACCCGCATCAGCAGTTGCACGGTGCCGTCGACGACCTTGATCGGTTTGGATTTTTTGACCTCCACGGGCTGGCCCTCGTCGTCGAGGAAAAACATCCCCGTCGGGATTTTCTGCGTGTAGCCATCAGTGCCGACGACCGACCCGATGAGATCGCCGATCAGGTAGGTCTTCCGCCGGGGATCGACCTTGATCTGGATCACGATGAAATAGGCTTGCCCCGCCATGGGAGCATCGCCCGGTTCGCCGAACTCTTCGGTCTTCTTGCTGCCCACATTCTTCACGATGATCGGTCGCGAGAACGCCGTGAACCGCCCGGCCTTGACCGCGTTGCCCGGCTCCCGCAGCAGGTAGCCGCCGACAGCTCCCGCGAGATCAGCGGAGCCGTCGCCCTCCTCGCTTCCCGAGGTGCCGCCGGAATCGGCGAGGGCTCCATTCGCGGGCATCGAGAACCCGTAGGTTCCCTCATCGACGCGGGGGGCCTCGAAGTCTTCGATCCCCAGCGACTTCCCCGTCTGCAAGACCGGGGCGTCGATAAACTCCCCGAGGGCGTCGCTGCCTTCGGTCCCCTCGACCACCTCGATGATGGGCTCGATCTCCTTGTGGCCGGACAGGCTTTGACTCAGCGGGATCGACAACAGCGCCAGCAGTACCCCATGCACCAGGAACGAAATCGAGAAGCTCTTTCCCTCGGGCCCCCGCAGATATTCACGCCAAGTCTGAGGGGGTGTCTCTGCTTTCGAAGGCGAGGGTGACGGGAGATCCACGGACAACTCCCGCGCACGCCGCGGGGGGGCGGTCGGAGATTTCGTCGCTCGCGGCTCTGTCTCCGACATGCTGTTTCCTCAGTCGGGAGTCGGGTGTCGGGGGTCTGGAGCAGGATGTCCGAAGCCAGGAGTGAAGCATTCCCTCTGGCTCCCGACACCCGACACCCGACTCCCGTCTCCCGACTAAACCGGCCCAATTCCCTTGGCCAACTCCGCATCCCACTCATCCAGCAGCGGCCAATCCACCGCACATGTCCCGAAGTCCGCCATGTGCTGATACTGCGTCAGCCTCGCAATCGTCGAGTCCAACAGCTTCCGGTCGTTGCGGAAGATCGGCCCGTGACTCGGCAGCAACCACTCGACATCCGTGTCTCGTATCCGCGTCAGCGACCGAATGAACGCAGGCAGGTCCGACCCGTGGTGGGCATCGATGTTCCCCACGCAGCCGTCGCGATAGATGTTGTCGCCCGAGAACAGAATCTTCCCCAGCCGAAACGCCAGTTGGGCGGGGGCGTGGCCGGGTGTGTGCCAGACATCGAGAGTTAGCGAGCCGAGCTTCAGTTTATCCCCTTCGTCGATGGTCTTGTCGAACCGAATCTTGGGAAGGTCGATCGAGATCCCCTGCGCGGTGATCTCGGCATAGGTCATAATCCGCTCCCCCTCGGCGAGGAGTCCGGCCGCCTGCGGATGGCCGATCACCTGGGCCTGCGGCATGATCTCTTTGGCCCGCTTGAGTCCCTGGATGTGGTCCACATCCGCATGCGTGGCGATCAGATACTTGCACTGATTCAGCGGGAAATCCATGTCCCGGATCAGGCCGATCATGTCATCGAGCGTGTCCTCATACCCAATGTCGATCAGCAACCACTCCCCCGCATCATGCACCATATACACCGAACACCCCAGCCGCCGACGGGCCTGGAGGTTCATCTCGATCACGTGCGGAAAAACTTCATGCCGTGCCAGCATGCGCGGGGGTACTCTGTGGGGAGGGAGGGGGCCAAGTGGACAGTGTCTCGCATTCTAACGGGCTGGGAGCTGACACTCAAACAGAGGTTCCGAAGTGAGGCACGTTTCCTACGTGCCCGTCGTCTGCCGTAGCTGCGTTCGCCAGAACGCGGGGAGCCCGCACTCTGGCGAGTGCAGCTACCAGACAAGTAGAAAATGGTGGACCACTAGGCATTCACCTCGACGAGTTCGCTCGTGGAACTCGGCTCGGGCACCGGCTGACCGTCGGACTTGAGGCCCTCGACATGGAACTCGATGGCCTCGTGAATAAGGGTCGTGACCTCTTCTCGGGTCTCGCCGACCGCCACGCAACCGGGAAGGTCGGGGACGTACGCGCCGAAACTGGTCGAACCGTCTTCGATGATGACGAGGTACTGCATGTGTGATCTCACTTCTTCAGTCACGCAGGGTGGGACCAGCCGCTTTGGGCGCTGGCCCACCGTTTGGCGGTGCCACGTCGCACGTGGTGGGCCAGCGCTCGAAGCGAGCTTGTCCCACCCGACTTCGCTCACACGGCCACATCCACCTGATCGACCTCCGTCGTCGGCGCGGGAACCGGCTCACCGTGTTCTCGCAGCCCTTCAATATGAAACGCGATGGCCTCGCGAATCCGTTGGCGAGTCTCCTCGCGATCGAGCCCCGTCGCAATGCATCCTGGCAAGTCTGGGACGTAGGCCGACCAGTTCCGGTCGCCCCGCTCATAGATCACAGAATAACGCATTATGGATGATCCTCGATTCCTGCTTGCCGTAGCACGCTCTGGAGCGTCTTGGAATGAACGTCGTCCTTGGGATGTCCCGAAACAGTCACTGTTCCCAACTTGATTCCATGGCGAAGTTGCCGATGACTGCCCCGTGTCCGAACGACTTCCCATCCGTCAGTTTCCAACAACCGGATGAGATCTCGGACAATCATTCGATCATGTCCCGCTGGAACAATGGGTGACGTACGAGCGGGTGTCACGGAATTCACGTCCAGCCGCGCCAAGCGGTTCCTTGTCCGTGACCTTGTCACCGATTTGTCTCCGCCGCGTAAACCCGCATCCGAGGGTGCAAACAACGGTTATTGACACCTTTGTCTCTCCCGGATTCCCCTTCTGACGAACGAGGAACCAGCCATCGGATTCCAGTCGGGAGATCAGATCTTGGACTTTGACAGGCATCGTGTCCCCATCGTACCGCGCTCAGATGCCACAGGCGAGGGCTTTGACTTGCCACTGCTGGGACGGCCCACCCCCGTAGCTGCGTTCGCCAGCACGCGGGCTACCCACGCAACTCGCCCCACATTGCGTCGGTCATCACGAACGGCGTGCGAGGAATGCAGGACAGGTCGAACTTCGTCAGCAGTTCACTGATCGACACCGGGCGGGTATCAGCCTGCCAGTCGCAGGACCAGGCGAGTAACCCCAGCAGCCGCTTGGGCGGAACGCCTTGCTCGCGCAAGACCGAAATCCGAGTATCCCCGTGCCGCTTGGCCAGCCGCCGACCGTCGGGGCCGATGACCAGGGGGACGTGTACGAACTGCGGGGCGGGCCAGCCGAACGCCTCGTTCAGTTCATGCTGGCGGAAGGCACTCGGCAGCAGATCGTCGCCTCGGCAGACTTCAGTCACTCCCATCGCATGATCGTCGACCACGACGGCGAGTTGGTAGGCCGGACTGCCGTCCTTCTTACCGATCACGAAGTCGCCCAGCTCCTGCGCCGGGCAGCAGCGGACCGGTCCGGCGAAGCGGTCGTCGATCTCATGCGTCTGGTCGGAAACGCGGAACCGCCAGGCGTATTCGGTGCTGAGCGACTCGGCGTCCGCTGGCGTTCTGGGCGAGCAGGTACCGGGGTAGAGCGGCCCCTCCTGCCCCAGGTGCGGCGCGCTGGCAGCCTCGGCAATGTCGCTCCGGGTACAGGTACAGGGGTAGATTCGGTTGTCGTGTTTCAATTGATCGAGTGCCTCCGCATACAGAGCGACTCGCTCGGTCTGGACATACGGAGCGTGCGGTCCTCCGAGGTCCGGCCCCTCGTCCCAGTCGAGTCCCAGCCAGCGGAGATCATCGATCGCCTGCTGCACGGCCCACGGCTTCACGCGCGGGGAATCGATGTCCTCGATCCGCAAAATCACCCGCCCCCCACGCGACCGTAGAGACAACCACGCGATCAAGTACGTCCGCGCGTTCCCGATGTGCTGCGCCCCCGTGGGCGAGGGAGCCAGTCGACCGACGAGCAGGGGAGGGGAGGTGGGCATGGGGGGCGATCCGTGGGATAGGCTTCCAGCCTGTCATGGCCAGGGGAAACAGAAATACGACATCCGCGATTCTCTGCTCCCTCTCCCCACGGGCGACATCGCTTTCGGGGAGAATGGAGAACGTGGGCGTGGGGAGAGGGTTGGGGTGGCCTGGTGAAACGGACAGACTTTGGGACATCCGGACACACTGGGCGGATGCGGTTTTGTAACGCACTGTGGCCTCTGTAC